>CAMLHD010000001.1 GCA_946479835.1 uncultured Candidatus Saccharibacteria bacterium
GGCCATCATGGCTTCGCCGCACGGGCTGTCGCTGGAGCGGATCATGGCATCTACGCATTCCAGCCTGGTCTGCGAGCCGCGTAGGATTTCATTAGGACTTTGAGCGCCGGACTGAAAATCTTTGTAGCTTAAATAAGCGATATAAATCTTATATAAGCTGGCCGCAAACAGGGAAGTATCGGGCTCGTTGGAGCCTATCATTTTGTCGGCCCGCAGATCATAAACGGCTATATGGTAATCGGCTGACTGCTTGGCTATCCAGGCATCGATAGCAGGCTGAAGATCGGGGGCCTGATAAGCTGGCTGCTGGTTCTCGCTGGTCTCAGGCTGCGAGTTTTGCTGTGTGCCATCCGGAGCCTCAGCTTTTTTACTGCCAACCAAGAACCAGTACCCCAATCCGATGAGGATAAAGAATGCGATAAGAGCAAAGAGTCGGCGTTTGGATGATTTTTTCTTCCGCGCCCGGTAAGTAGACCTGTATGCCATGCCACAATATTATAGCAACAGGTTATAATTAAGCGGATGCAGAGTTATAGATACGAGATGGCGCGGCCCAAAAAGCGCCGCTGGCCGGTGTGGGCCGGGATAGCAGTTCTGGTTCTTCTAGCCGGCGTACTGGTTTATAAATTTGTCCTGCCTTCGCCGGTGGAGCGGGCGGTGGACCAGCTTCAATTCGACGGCAGCGTCACCGAAAGCGAAAAACAGACCATCCGCGATGCCATTACCACTCAGTCCAAAACCTACGGAGGCACGGTTCAGGCCAGCGTCAAAACCGCTACCGAAGCGGACAACGGCTTACTGGTCACCGCCGCTTACGTGCCTGTTACCAACGTTTACGGCGTCAGGCAGAATCTGACAAAAGCGGAGCTGGCAAATCTGGCGGTATATGTGCCTGCCGATATGGACGAAATGGCCCGCGGCGCGCTTGCCGAATCTTTGGGTTTGGACGGCAGCAAGCTGATGGCCATACAAGGCGAACTGAAAAATATCAGCGATGAGGCTGTGGCGTTCATTCCAGCCGATACTCTGACCGGTGAAGTTAAGCTGCTTAATTTCGAAGGCGCTTATTACCTCGACAGCTTCAATACAGGCGCGGTTTTCCGCCAAGCCGTATTCAGCGGCGGCGGAGCGGCAGCCTTGAGCGACCTTAAGCTCAACAGCCTGGCCGCCAAAGACACGACGCTCAAGGTCAATATGAGCGGAGTTACGGCGCTTACCCGCGTCATGATGCGCAAATTAAGCTCGGTCCGGGACCCGCTTTATTTCAGCGCCAAGATCGGCGAGTTTATGGCTGACGCCGATATTACCCACGTATCGAATGAAGTTTCGTTCCGTTCCGGCTGTACGTACAGCAACGTATCATTCTGCTCTCCGCCGGAATTCATTGAAACGCTCAAGGCCAGCGGAGTGGATCTGGTAGAGATAACCGGCAACCACAATAACGACAACGGGAGCATATACAATACCGAAAGCATCAACCTGTATCACGGCCTAAACATGGCTACATTCGGCGGCGGACTCAACAGCACGGAGGCAGCCAAGCCTCATGTGGCAGAGCAGAAGGGCAGCAAGATAACCTTCATCGGCTACAACATGGCCGATGGTGCCGGCAGCGGTGCGATTGCGCGCGAATCAACCGCCGGTGCGAATATCTACACAGAAGCCAAGGCTCGTGCTGACATTGAGGCAGCCAAGCAGAACTCGCAGTTTGTGGTTGTAAATATCCAATACGCCGAATGCCAGGCTTATCCGGCTGGCTACGTAGAATTCCCTCAGTGCGACGGCGTGATTGGCGGCCAAGAAGAAGCGTTCCGCAAGATGATAGACCTGGGCGCTGATATGGTAGTGGGCTCATCGGCCCATCAGCCGCAGACCTATGAGCTTTATAAGGGCAAGCCGATCTATTACGGACTGGGCAACATGTACTTCGACCAGACCCAGTGGCCAGGTACGGAAAGGGGCGTAATACTTACGCATTACTTCGTCGGCGGCAAACTGGTGCAGACCAAGCTGTCGCCAACCGTGTACGACCGAGATCTGCAGACCCGGTTGATGACTGGCGAAGAAGCTGTCTATCTGCTCGAAAGACTGAACGCGGCCCGTTAAGAACTAGGCTTTGGTTCCGGTGGGCCCAACAGAGTGGAAGCACTGTCGTAACTGGTTTTCAACAGGCCTTTCAGGGTCTTGCTGTCGGTACTGTCGAAGATATTCTGAAGATCATTGGCGTAAGCCGCCAAAAGCTGGGTAATGGTTGCCTTGAAGACCTCATCGTAGCGGTTGTTGGCGGCCGCTGTTGCCAGGTCTTTGTCAGTTTCGGGGTTCTGGCCGGCGTTCAGCCTGTCGCTTTTAACTTCCGAACCCTGGCTTTCCAAGTAAACAAGAGTGTCCTGCAGCTGGCTGCTCAGGCTCATCTGAGTTGTAGCGGCAAAGGCTCTGGTAGCCGGATCGCGGGCTTCTTTGGCGCCAAGCCCTGCCACGCGGGCGATTTCCTGCTGGTCGACGGCTAAGCTGCGCAGGGCAGAAATGGGTGCTTTGCCAGCCGAACTTATAACGCTGAAGACTATGCTCACCAGGATCATAAAGATTACCGCTCCGCCGATGACGATTATGAAGCGCTGCTTGGTCGAGCTGCCGAAGCCTACCCCCGGCCGCTTAGGCGGCTGAACGGGGTTGGTAATGAAATCATAAGGATTAGACGGCGGCGCCGGAGAGTTCGGATTCATTAGCATAAGCATACCAGATTATGAGACACCCTTTTAGGGTTTCTCATCTTGCCGGGCACCGGCAAAGCCGGATGCTCGGACTGCTCTTCCCAATTACGCTTAAAACCTTATGCTTTCAGCTTTGGTCTAGAAGCTTTAAGCTTAATTCATGGATGCGGTGTCTGAGGTAAAAGCCAAATTGTCTATAGAGGATGTGATTTCCGAATATGTCCAACTGAAGCGTGCCGGCCGCAATCTGAAAGGCTTGAGCCCGTTTTCTAACGAAAAGACGCCGAGTTTTATGGTAAGTCCCGAAAAACAGATCTGGCACGATTTTTCATCGGGCAAGGGCGGTGATATGTTCAGCTTCATCCAAGAAGTGGAAGGGCTGGACTTCAAGGCTTCCTTAGAGCTGCTGGCGCGCAAGGCCGGTGTTGACCTGGAACAGTTCCGGAGCAATGTCAAAAGCAACGCCAAAGAGAAAGAACGCCTTTATAATGCGCTTGATCTGTCGGCTAAGTTTTATCAAGCCCAGCTTAAGAACAACACCAAAGCGCTGGAGTATCTGCTTAAGAAACGTGCTTTTACCAAAGAGACCGTACTTTTGTTCAAGCTGGGCTATTCTCCCAATACCGGAGATGCGCTGTATAAGTTTTTGAAATCAAAGAACTTCAGCGACGATGACATGACGCGCGCCGGCTTGGTCACAAAGCGGTACCGTGGTCCAGGCGACATGTTCCGCGGGCGGATCATGGTGCCTCTATCCGACGCCCAAGGGCGAGTGGTGGGTTTCACGGCTAGGCTGCTCAACGACGATCCCGATGCTCCAAAATACATCAACACCCCGGCCACGCTGCTTTATGACAAAGGCCGTCAGGTCTACGGCCTGCACCTGGCCAAAGACTCTATACGGAAGATGGGCTTCGCGGTGGTGGTTGAAGGCAACCTGGACGTGATTGCCAGCCATCAGGCCGATGTTAAAAACGTCGTAGCCGCCGCCGGTACCGCCCTGACCGAAAACCACCTGAAGGATTTAGGACGGTTTGCCGGCGATATCCGCTTCGCGTTCGATTCCGATCGGGCCGGCATCAATGCTACGGAGCGGGCTATCCCACTGGCTCAAAAAGTCGGTGTGAACGTCAGTATCATCACAATTCCGGACGGCAAGGATCCGGACGAGCTGGTTCGCAAGGATCCGAAGCTTTGGCAGCAAGCTATCGACAAGCATCAGTACTCGGTTGACTGGCTGATTGAGCGTTATCAAGGCTTGCTGGACATGGAGTCAGGCAAAGGCAAGAGAGAGTTCACCGACGTCGTATTACAAGTTATCCGCGGCCTTAGCGATCATGTGGAACAGGATCATTACGCCGGAGAACTGGCCAAGATCATCGGTGTCAGCAAGCAGGCGGTATCGGCCAAGCTCAAAGAACAGCCCAAAGGCGCGCTCAAACGCCTCAAAAAACCGGCTGCGGCGCCGGAACCCGAATCAAAAGAAGTTATAGAACAGCGCAAAGCCGAGCAGCATTTCCTGGCGCTTATCCTGATGCAGCCGAGTTTGCGCGCCAAGGCCGAATTTGTTACGCGCGAGATGTTCAGTGATCCCAAGGCCAAAGAGCTGTACGAATTCCTAAAGGCCAATCCCGACTTCAGCGGCCAAAACAAAGGTATAAAAGCATTGCAATCGATTGCCGATTATGTAAAAATTACTATATTACAATTCGATGAGTTATATCGATCGCTCGAGTTTACAGAACTTCAATACGAAGTCGCTCGACTGCAAGAACGCCTAGTGGCGAGTTATGTCAAACAACAGAAACAGCTGTTATCGGAGCGCATGGATGCGGCCGATGATGATGAGGTCCGCCGTTTGCTAACGGCCGACAAAGAGTTGAATAATCTCCTAAAGCTAACGAAAAGGACTTAGATGCCAAACGATAAGGATGCCAAAGAAGCTGCTTTGAAGGCGGCTAAGGAAAAACTGCTTGTTAAAGGTAAGAAAGACGGCAAGCTGGATCAGCGCGACATTTTTGCCGCTATTCCTGACACGCCCGAAAATGTCGATCTGCTAGACCAGCTTTACACGGAACTCGGTGATAACAATATCGAATTAGTCAGCGCCACCGAACCCAGCGCCGAGGACTTTACCGACGAGTGGGCCGGTGAAGACGGTGAAGAAATAGTCCTGGACGACAAGGTCTACCTGGATGATATCGCCGATGACTCAGTGCGTTTGTATCTGCGCGAAATCGGCAAGATCCCGCTATTGACCGCCGAACAAGAGCTGGCCCTAGCCAAACGCGTAGTGGCCGGCGAAAAAAGAGCCAAGGACGAAATGGCCGAAGCCAACATGCGCCTGGTCGTATCTATCGCCAAGCGCTACGTGGGCCGCGGCTTGGATCTGCTGGATCTTATCCAAGAAGGCAATACCGGCCTGCTACGCGCCGTCGAAAAATTCGATCCGGATAAAGGCTTTAAATTTTCTACCTACGCCACCTGGTGGATCCGCCAGGCTATCACCCGTGCCATCGCAGATCAAGCTCGTACCATCCGTATTCCGGTGCACATGGTTGAGACCATAAACAAGCTGCTGCGCACCCAGCGTCGTCTGACCCAGGAGCTCAACCGCGAACCAACTAACGAAGAAATCGCCAAAGAAATGGAAATCGAAGTCGAAAAAGTCGAGCACATCATGAAGATTAAGCAGGATATTTCCAGCCTGGACGCTTCGGTGCGTGACGACGAGGAAGACTCAGTGTTAGGTGATTTTATTGAAGACGAGGATACCGTTTCTCCAGAAGAATCGGCCGCCGGCCAGCTGCTCAAAGAACAGGTCAAGGATCTGCTGGGTTCACTCACCGAGCGCGAACAAAAGATCTTGAAACTACGCTTTGGCCTGGAAGACGGCAAGAGCCACACGCTTGAAGAAGTCGGCCAGGAATTCTCAGTGACCCGCGAACGCATCCGCCAGATCGAAGCCAAGGCGCTAGCTAAGCTACGCAAGCACAAAGATTCCAAAAAACTCCTGGATTACATCAAATAACTTAGGCTGCTTCCGTCAGTTCTGACGGCATATCAGCAATGATGCGAAGGCGCTCGGCCATGCCGTTAATTATCTGATTGATTTCACTAATTTTTTCGGCAGGCACGCGGTGGTCTCCGTAAAGCAGGTCCGCTAGCCTACCCTGCATACTAGGTGGATACTCATCAGCATTTGACCCTGCAAACTTCGCAATCTCTGCGGCAAGCTCTATGCCTACATAAGCATCTACGTTATTCGCAAAGTACAAATCACCCCTTCTGTCGGCAAGCAACTCAAAAGCCCTTTCTGTAAACAGCGGCCAAACCGTATTGTGGATCGCCATGTCATGGGCGCATACGCCTATGTGGCTGCTGACCAAAATTTGGCGCCGCTCGGCTGCGTCCTCCATCTGCTTGCGTGTAAAAGCAGGTTGGTCTATGCCTACGAGCTGGGGCGCAAAGCCTGTACGTCCGCGCAAGTAATCCAGGACGGAAGCGTAGCGCTCGGCGGAAGGGATAGACAGGGCAGTAGTGCCCGGAAGGTCAACGATCTCACTCACGAAGCCTATGTTATTGGTAGACCAGCTGAAACCCATCACGCTCAGCGCTTTGCCTAGCAGGGGCGGGATATCCAGTCTTTTAAGCGTCGTAAAATCTCCCACGATTTCACCCAAAGGCGGTGTGCCCGAATTACTATTGATCGGTCTTGCTATAAGCGGCGCTTGCTCGCACGGAACCACATTGTGAACATATGTCAGGCTGTCATCCGGGTTGGAGTAAACCATCAGCTCATCATAATAGGGGTATTTGCTCGCTACGCGCTCGTTGAAGTTATCATCCCATTGCACGAGCCGGGCCTCAGGCCGGATGTCCGTTTCCAAATTTAATGCGTGCGCCTCAAAGCCGGCTGCCATAATATAATAATTACAACAAAAAACGTATGTTTTGTCAAACAGCGCATCTGTTACAATATCCACATGATTATCGGTTTATCGGGGACATTTGCCAGTGGCAAGGACACGCTGGCCAAGCACCTCATGCAGTCCAAAAACTTTATGCACGTGTCTACAGGTGATATGGTCCGGGCCGTGGCTGAAGCTGAATATGGCAACACCGAACGGCCGACGCTCCTAAAGACCGCCAACGAACTGCGCCGCAAACGCGGCCCCGGCGTCTTGGCAGATCTAGGCATCGAAAAATACGTAGCTGAAGGCAGCGGCTTCAACGGCCTGGTAATCAGCGGCGTACGTACGCTGGGTGAGGCGACCGCCATACAGACCAACGGCGGCATCATCGTCTTCGTTGATGCGCCCATGGATCTCCGCTACAAACGTATCCAGGACCGCAAGCGGGCCAATGAAGAGAGCTTAAGCTTGGAAGATTTCAAGAAAAGTGAAGAAGAAGAGACCAGGACCGATCACAGCGATCCGTACGTGCAGGATCTGGCCGGTGTGCGCGAGCTGGCCGACATTATCGTGACCAATGATAACAACCTCGAGATGTTCTTTGCCGATGCCGAGCAAAAACTTGGCTTAGGCTAAGCCAGATAAGATTGACAATTTCTAAAAAAGTATTATAATTTACAACATTAACTGATTATCAAAATTTAAATACAGGTTACAATGACAAACCCAGAAACTTCATTGGCTCAGTCTCCCGAACAGTTTGCCTTGGCTGCGGTCGAAGAATTTATAGACAGCCCTCAGCTAGAAACCTTAACCGCTTCTTTTGGGTATGAGGATGATCCGCAGGCTGATTACGCAACCCGGCTGCATAGTTTACGGGGATTCTCCAATCAAAATTGGGACAAGCGGGCTGGCAAAGAGCGCTGGGAAGCCGGCGTTATGGAGCTAACCGAAGAACAGGAAGCGGCAATAGTCGAATTTGCTAAGTCTGCCGGCATGTGGGACTCGACTACGCCAACCCTAGCCCCAGATCTGGTGGCTGTATTAGGCGGCGGCAATATGTCAGCGCTGCTCAGGCAGCGTTATATGCTCGAACTGGGATTGCATCCCGAAGCGGTCGTGCTGATGGGGTCCAATCGCAAGCTTGGCGACGCGGAACGCAAGACGGTTTCGGGTTACGCGCCGGAAGCTGATACCGAAGCCGAAATGATGGAAGCCGGCTACGAGCATCTTACCGATCGCAAGCCGGTAGAAGACCTGTTGATTCGCAATCCGGTTGAGCGCAGGCACGACAATTTCTTTAAAGACCGCAACAGCGGCGTGGTAGTGCCCTTGGACGAAGGCCTCCAATTAGCGCGCATAAAGGTCTACGAAGGCGACGGCTATCCGGTATTTTCAATCACGGCACCAAAACGCGAAGGCGAGCTGCGCCCTAATACCACCGACACATACACATTGCTCGAAACTTTGGCGGGCGAAGGCTACCTCGGTCCTGATAAAACCATGACAGTCGTAACCACCGGCCTTTATGTGCCGTTCCAGCGCTTTGACGCCTTAAAACGCATTACTCTTAAAACGGGCGCCCGGGTTGAAGTTGTGGGCTATGGGCATGAATATGCCGGGATCGAGCGCAAGCCTCAAGACCTTTTGCAGGAGATAAATTCTGCTATCAACTCAGCTTCCTGGCTGATGAACGAACTAGAAGCCTAATTGTTTTAATATCCTGCTCGATATTTTGTGAAATTCCTAACTTTATCCGGTTTGGATATGGGGTTTAATGGTATCTGCGTTTAAAAATTTATTCCGGTCGCTTAAAGAGACGCTGCTTATTTTGACTCTTCTGGTATGGCTTTGCGGGATGGACTTTTAGTTCCATTAATTTTTGTTTGCCGCGAAGAAAAACCAGGACAGCCACAAAAGAGTACCTAGGAGGTGGGACCGGCTAACGGAGGAACTATGCAAGCGATCAAACACTTAAATCCGGTAGTGCGTGCCGTATTGGTAATTGGTGCGGTCATGGCGCTGGTAACCAGCGTAACTTTTGCGGCCCTGCAGAATACCGCGACACTGACCAATAACACTATTACCAGTGACATCGAAGGCCTGCTGGTCGACAGCGATGGCGACGGTTCGTTCGGCACTACCGATGAAGGCTTTGCTTTCACCGACGTGGAGCCGGGCGGCAGCTCCGAGTTCATGCCGTTCCAGCTTAAGAATGACACTGACGAATCAATGGTCGTGAACGTTCAGGTGACAGGCGAATCAGCCTTGCCGGCCGGAGTCGATCCCTCAGACATCAAGTTCATCTTTGATCTGCCTGGTGGCGGCACCGACGACCTGACGGCAACTTGGGCCGAAATCATCCCGACGGACGGTGTCAACCTGTTCAGCGATTTAGGCGCGGGCGTAACGACTGATTTAGCGGTAAAAGTCCAGATCGACCCATCCGTGACCGATGAAGTCAGTATCGCACCGTTCAACTTTACCTTCGGCAGCCCCGAAACCGAGTAATCCCTTTAACCCAAACTGACAATGGTCAACAGGCGCATTTTAGGACTGATTTTAAAGATTCCTTTGCTGCTGCTCGCCTTGGCGGCTGCTGCGGGCTTTGCCTTGCTGCAAGTCCGCGGCGGCAAGCTGCTGAGCGTTGCCAGCGGCAGCATGGCTCCGGTCATTCAAAAGGGTAGCCTGGTGCAGGTAAACCGCGTTCCCGCCCGCGACATAGCGGTCGGGGACGTCATTACTTACGTCAGCGCCGATAAAAAATACACGGTTACTCACCGGGTAACCGCTCTACTAGAGGACGATCCGGCCGGCAACCGATTCGTGACCAAAGGCGATGCTAATGCCGAAGCCGATGTGCCGATAGAAGCCGCTAGCGTGATCGGCAGGGTAGAGCGCAGCGTTCCATACGCAGGCTACGCGGTGGATTTCATAAAGCAGCCACTCGGTCTGATAGCGATCATTTACATACCAGCCCTGTTGATCATAATCCACGAAACCAAACGGCTGGCAGCTTATTACCGCCTAAATAAGCCGTATCTGATGTACGGTTTTTCTGGCCGGATAATAAAGCCATCCAAAGGTCATGCCGGCCTGATAGTCGCCGGCATCATGCTGCTGGCGGTAGCCGGCTTCAGTGGCCGGGCCCTAGCACTTAATGACCAGGCGGCACTGCTTGGCAGCACAATTACCGTAGCCGATATAGAAGAACCGCTTCCCCCGCCGCCACCTCCGCCTAAGACTGAAGTGACATGCACCAACAGTACCAACGTTAATATCAACAGCCAGACCAACCAGATGGCTACCAGCGGCGATGCGGTAGTTGAGGGTAATACCACC
This sequence comes from uncultured Candidatus Saccharibacteria bacterium, assembly GCA_946479835.1. Next base: position 9,968 of record CAMLHD010000001.1, read on the forward strand.
GGCGGTTCGGCTACTAGCGGGGACGCCACCAATTCCAGCTCCACCAGTGTGAATGTCAACGTCAACAACACGAACTGCTCGGTTCCGACTACGCCGACCCCCTGAAGCCCTCATGTTTTTGTTCCTAACTCCTTAAGGGTATACTGAAAGGGAATGGCGGAACAGAGGAAAAAACTGGCGATTATAGACGGCAAGAGCGTATTCTACCGCGGCTATTATGCTATGCCGAACTTGAGCACCAAAGACGGCACGCCCACCGGCGGCGTCTATGGCTTTGCGGCCATGAGCCTGGAACTTATCAAGAAGCTAAAACCTGATTATGTCTGCGTAGCCTGGGACAAGCCCAAGACCAACATCCGCAAACGTCTGGAGATGTATCCGGAGTATAAAGCCGGCCGAAAACCCGCGCCGCCGGATTTTTATGCCCAGATTCCGATTCTTCAGGACCTTTTAAAGGCCTTCAGCTGGCCGCTTTACGAACTTGACGATTACGAGGCCGACGACATCATGTGCACGCTGGCCAAGAAGGCCGACAAGGCGGGGCTCGAGACCATGCTGATCACTTCCGACCTGGACGCGCTGCAGTGCATCGGCCGGCACACCCATGTTTATGTGCTCAAAAAAGGTTTTTCTAACATTGAACGTTTTGACATCGAATATTTTGAACAAAAACACGGCATTGAGGTCGAACAGTTCCTGGATCTCAAATCGCTCAAAGGCGACAGCTCCGACAACTTGCCGGGCGTGCCGGGCGTGGGCGAAAAGACTGCTGTGCAGCTGCTGCGGGATCATAAGACGCTCGACGGTATCTATGACAATCTAGCTTTGATCAAAGAATCGGTCCGTCTTAAGCTTGAGGCCGGCAAAGACAAGGCATATTTAAGCAAAGAGGTCGCCAAGCTCATGGACGACGCTCCTGTGCCTTTGGATCTAAAAGACATGGATACGCGCGACCTGGACGCGCATGCTCTGAAAGTTCTATTGGCAAGCCTGGAGTTCCGCAGCCTGCTTAGGCAGTTGCCTGACTACATGCAGGTCAAAGACGATGAAGGCGAAATCGAGCTGACTGCTCTCAAGACCGCAGCCGGCGAAATAGTGCCGCTTAAAACAGTGGTTGTTAATTCAGACGCGAAATTGAATGATATCAAGCTAAGTGGCGAGATGGTTATCCATAGCTTTGCCGCCAAGCCGCATGGCAAAGAACCTAAAGTGCTGGTGCTGGCCGATACCAAGACGGCCTACGCCTTTGAGATTCCCAAGCTTGATAAAAAGGCTCTGGCTGCCAAGCTGGACGGCCTCAAGACGGTCGTGGGTTATGATACCAAATCCAGCCTGAAGGTGCTTTTGGAACTTGGAGCCGATCTGCCGGTCATTAAGCACGACGTGCTGGTTGGTGCGTTCCTCATAAACAGCCTCAGGCGCGAACATGCTTTAAGCGAAATGGCTTTTACCGACCTTGGCTATGAGGGCAAGAACCTGGACGATCTGCCGCCGGAAGAAATGATCGAGAGAGCCGGCGAACTGGCGGCAGTTATGCAAGCACTGCATAATTTCCAGGCCGAAAGCGTCAGCGAGCTAACCAAGCTGATCCAGCTCAGCGACCAAGTCGAATATCCGGTAATTCCGGTGCTTGCCCGCATGGAATATGCCGGCATCAAATTGGATAGCGGTTACTTAGAGAAAATGAGCGAAGAGCTTGAAGGCAGGATCAGCGATATCGAACAAACGATCTATGGACATGCCGACCAGGAATTCAATATTTCCAGCCCCACGCAGCTGTCCGATATTTTATTCGTCAAACTTAATCTGCCAACCAGTGTCAGCAAGAAAGGCAAGGCCGGCCATTATTCCACGGCCGTTGACGTGCTTAATAAACTGCGTGACCTACATCCGATTATCGAATGCATCGAACAGTACCGCGAATACACCAAGCTCAAGAGTACTTACGTTGATACGCTTCCAAAACAGGTCGACGATAACGGGCGGGTGCACACGACTTTTGACATGACCACGGCTCCCACCGGGCGTCTTAGCTCCAATAATCCTAATTTACAGAACATTCCGGTCAGGTCCGAGCTTGGCAAAAAGATCCGGCTTGCTTTTGTGGCTGAGCCCGGCCATGTTTTTATCGGCGCCGACTATTCACAATTTGAGCTGCGTATCGCTGCGGCCCTAAGCGGCGACGAAGCGATGATCCAGACTTTCAATGAGGACCAGGACATCCATCAACTCACAGCTGCCGCAATTCTTAATATCAAGCCGAGCGAAGTTACCAAAGACATGCGCTATCGCGCCAAGGCCGTAAACTTTGGCATCATGTATGGCCAGGGCCCTCATGCCTTGGCCGAGCAGACCGGCATGAGCTTTGCTGAAGCACGTGACTTCATAGCTAAATATTTCATGATCCGGCCCAAGCTCAAAGAATACATTGAGCAGCTGCGCCAACATGCGCTTAACAAGGGTTTTGTAGAGACTCTGCTGGGTAGGCGACGGCCAACGCCGGATGTCAAAAGCAGCAACTTCATGGTGCGCGAAGGCGCTTACCGCCAGGCCATTAACACTCCGTTGCAAGGTACGGCCGCGGATCTGACCAAGCTGGCTATGGTAAAGGTCCAGGAAAAACTTCCAAAGAACGCTCAAATGCTGCTGCAGATCCACGACAGCATTCTGGTTGAGGCTCCGGAAAAAGAGGCCGATAAAATCAGCAAGATGATGAAAGAAACCATGGAAGCGGTTTATCCGGACCTGGGAGTAAAGCTGAAAGTTGATATCGAAACTGGCAAAACCTGGGGCGAACTGTGAGCAGCGAAAACAGAGCCAAAGTAGGAGTCGGTGTTTTTATCGTTAAAGACGGTAAAGTGCTGTTGGGCAAGCGTAAGAACGCTCATGGAGCCGATGAATACGGCGGACCAGGTGGACATCTGGAATACGGCGAGACCGCCGATCAAACGGCCGTGCGCGAGATTGCCGAAGAATGCGGTATCAAGGTTAAAAATTTAAGAATGCTTTGCGTTTCTGACTTGTTAACTTATTTCCCTAAGCACTACATCGACATTGGTTTTGCGGCTGATTGGAAATCCGGAGAACCAAAAGTTCTCGAACCTCATAAGCTTGAATCATGGGATTGGTACGATCTCGATAACCTGCCCAACAATCTTTTTGGTTGCTTCACGGCCTATATAGAATCTTACAAAACCGGAAAGAGATACTTTACATTTCCTAAATCCGAGCTGCAACAAAACGGCTGAGCAATATCTAATCAGAAACGAAGGTAAGCGCGTAGCCGACCTGGCCGGCGCGGCCGGCGCGGCCGATGCGGTGGATGTAGCCATCGAAATCTTGAGGCACTGAGTAATTGATTACGTGGGTGATGTCGGCCACATCTATGCCGCGGGCGGCTACGTCGGTGGCCACCAGAATTTTGATTTCATTCTGCTTGAACTTGTCGAGCGCACGCTGGCGCTGGCCCTGCGTCTTGCCGCCATGGATCGCATCGGCTACAAAGCCTCGAGAAACGAGCTCGCGGTTGAGCCGTTCGACGCTGCGCTGGGTCTCGTCAAACAGGATTACCTTGGTTACGTCTTTACGTATCAAAATGTCGTGCAGCTTGTCGAGCTTGTCGGTATTGGATTGGTAACGCACCACATCTTGGTGGACGCTCTCGCTGGTGGTACTGGGTTTGATGGAAACAATCAGCGGATTATCTACAAAAGTATGGATAAGGTTGTGTACGCGGGTATCCATAGTAGCCGAGAAAAAGAACGATTGGCGCACGGGACTAGTCTTTTGCAAGATGAATGTAGCATCGTGGACAAAACCCATATCTAGCATGCGGTCGACTTCATCTAAGGCGATCATATTAAATTTGTCCAGCTTAAGCGTACCGCGCTCCAGGTGGTCTTTAATGCGTCCAGGCGTGCCAATGACAATGCGCGGATAATGTTTGAGGTCACGCAACTGGCCGCCCATACCGGTGCCGCCGATCAAAAGCGCACCAAACAAGCCGCTGCCCTTTGCCAAGAATTTGCACTCGGCTTCAATCTGCTGGGCTAGTTCGCGGGTAGGTGCGACAATCAAAGCCGCGGACTGCGGATCGGCCATCAAGCGGTTTAGGATAGGCAATACAAAGGCGGCAGTTTTGCCGGTGCCAGTGCTGGCAATACCAATAATGTCCCTGCCATTTAAACCTGCAGGAATAGTCCTGTCCTGGATAGGCGAGGGTAAGGTATAGCCCTTGGTGGCGAGATTGGCGTGAAGTTTAGTATTCAGGGCAAAGTCGGCAAAATTGTGCAAAGGTGTATAGACCTCAGCCTCAGTAATTTTGGCGTTAGCAACAAAGCGGGACGGGTCAATGTATTGGCCGCGTGATTTACGCTGTTGGTTCTTTCGTTGGCCGGTGCGCGTGCGCGCATAGCGGCTAGTCACTGAGGAGCTTTTGCTCCCACGGTAAGCATAAGACATAAAAATAGATCCTTTGGTTTATTTACTGCGGTTATTGCTTGCATGAAACCACAGTTATCTCCGAACAAACCAGGATCCATATGAACAATTACAATAATATTAGCATAAAAATTTTAAGTCGTCAATCAGAGTATGCTCTACATGCCTCTTGAGGTTTGTTAGGTGGTATGCTTGGTGCAATGAGACAAGTTTTGATAGTTCTTGCGGGGATAATCTCGATCATCTCGGTCGTGCCATATTTTATCGATGTCGTTAAGCACAAGACCAAGCCCCGGATCGTATCGTGGTTTACCTGGACGGTCCTAACGGTAATCGCCTCGGCGGCCGCTTTTTCGGATCAAGCCTATGCTAGCGCTTTTTTGACATTAGGCGGCAGCATCGCCACCGCTTCGATCGTGATGGTAGGCTTGAAATACGGCGACAGGAACTTTGAAAGGTTCGACATTGCTTGCTTAGCCGGAGCGATGGCCGGGCTCGTGTTATGGCTAATGTTCGGCTCGCCCGAAATAGCCATTATCGCGACATTGATCATAGATTTTATAGGCGCTTTGCCGACTTTAAAACATAGTTGGCAAAAGCCGCAAGAAGAAACCGCATCAGCGTTTATCATTTCCTCGTTCGCAGCCTTTGTAAGTTTGTTCGCCGTAGAACAAATTGGTATCAGCAATCTTTCGTTCCCGCTTTATTTATTTTTGATGAACGCGGCCATAGCCGCCACAATTGTGCTCCGAAAAAGAGCGCTTAAAACAGGGGTGTGATATTCTGGCTACGTGAATGATGTGACGCTGGATACCTACAATAATTCGGCCAAAGCGCTGGCCGAGTATTTTCGTGGCATCGGTTCCCGTACCGACGATATTGAGCTTGCGCTGAAACTGGCCGGCAAAACCGATGGATCGGCTGACGTATTAGAACTGGGTTGCGGTGACGGTCGGGATGCGCTTGAGATTATCAAACGTACCAAAAGCTACCTCGGCATCGATTACTCCGAAGAGCTAATCAAGTTAGCTCGTGAGCTTGTGCCGGACGCTGAATTCATGGTGTCCGACATGGTTGAGTTTGATTTTCCAACCGCTAAATATGACGGTATCTTTGCCTTTGCATCACTACTGCATGTCAGCAAAGATGAGCTAGCAAAACTTATGCCTAAATTAGCCAAGTCACTGAAAATAGGTGGCATACTGTATCTGTCGCTTAAATACTCGGAAACTTACAAGCAGGATTGGAAAGAGGACCAGTATGGCAAGCGCCTTTTCTATTTTTATAATCCGGATGATTTTAGCGAGCTCGCAAGTGCTTATTTTGAAATCGTACACACATCCCAGGAAACGATTGGTAGTACCCCCTGGTTTGAGATAGCATTGAAGAAGAAATGAGCGACTTAGTTTTTGTTACTGGCAACATGAATAAGGTCCGGCAGGTCGAGCAGTTCCTAGGTAGAAAATTAGAGCATCATAAGCTGGATTTGGACGAGATCCAAGATATTGACCCGGCCATAGTTTTGGAGCACAAGGCCAAAGAAGCGTACAGGATCTTGCAAAAACCCGTGCTTGTCGAAGACGCCTCATTGGTTTTCGCCGCCATGGGAAGGCTGCCTGGGCCGTTTATCAAGTTCTTCCTGGAAGAGCTTGGCAACGAAGGGCTAATCCATTTGCTTAATGGGTACGACGACCGAAGCGCAGTACACACCGTTATCTTCGGTTTATATGATGGTGATAAATTCCATGAATTTAGCGCCAGTATCAATGCTAAGATCGCCACGGAAGTACGAGGCACTGGAGGCTTTGGTTTTGACCCTATACTGATTCCAGAAGGCCAAGACAAGACCCGTGGAGAAATGAACGAGATTGATTATGCCAAGTATCAGCCCCGAAATCATGCGGCCCAGAAACTGGCGGAATCTTTGAAATGATAAAAGCGATAATCTTCGACTGCTTCGGGGTGCTGGCGGAAGACGGTTGGAAGCCGTTCAAACGCAAATATATCGAACCGCATCCGGAGCTGGTGCAACAAGTGGCAGACCTCGGCCGAAGCGGCGACCGCGGCTTTTTAGGGCACGACGAGATGGTGCGCGAAATCTCCAGGCTGGCAAATGTAGACGAAGAGGTTCTGCAGCAGTCATTGAACCGCCGTGTACCCAACGAAGAACTGCTTGAATTCATACAGACGGAGCTTAAGCCTGAATACAAAGTCGGCTTTATGAGCAACGCCAATTACAACGTGCTTGAAAGTATTTTTACGCCGCAGCAGGCCGGCCTGTTTGATGCCAGCGTCATGTCGTATGAGTCACACTTGGTTAAGCCGGATCCGCGCATGTTCGAGCTGATGGTCGAGCGGCTGGGAGTTGGAATGGGCGAATGTATTTTCATCGACGACAACGAGCCGTACGTGGAAGCCGCCGAAGATCTGGGCATGCAGGCTGTGTTTTACCAAGAACCCGAATCATGCAAGCGTAAGATCAGGGAGATAATAAAGAATGACTGAAGTGTATGACAAATTGGTGCGGGATCGCATTCCGGAAATCATTGCCGCCAGCGGCCACACGGCCGTTACGCGCATCTTAAGCGTTGAAGAAATGGGTCCGGCGCTTGATGCCAAGTTGGAAGAAGAGCTGGATGAGCTGCGCGCCGCTCACGGCAACGCCGATATCTTGAACGAACTTGCGGATATAGAAGAAGTGCGTCTGGCGATGGAGGATTTGGGACTGGACACGTCCAAACTACAGGAATCAAACACTAACCGCTATCTGCACACCCGGCTTCATCATGCTGGTGCCACCAAGCGGGAAATGGAAGAAGTGCGCGTTAAGAAACGAGCTGAGCGCGGTGGTTATGACAAGCGGATTTTCTTAGAAAAAGTCGAAGAGCCGGCTTCTTAGGCAGGGGCCAAACGCGCCTGTCGGCGAGCCCGCTTTTCTTTTTCTTTCTCAACCCTGTCCGCCAGTCCGGCCAGGAAGTCAGACAGGCGTTCGCGGGCGGCTTCGGCTTTGCCGCTAAGGCCTTCTAAATCCCAGAATTTCCAGTTCTTTAGTGTGGGCTCCAGTACTTTCTCTTTGTATTCAGTCAGGCCGTAAATGCCGCTTAATGCTATGCGCGCGGCATGCTTGGTGAAGCCGGGAATGCCGGTGCCGGGCATCTCAAAATTCACAGACACCTCCTCTACGGCTTCCACGAATCCCGACGGGTCCAGCTCAGCGGCGGCCGCCGACACGTCGCGGTAAAACAAGTAGTGGAAATTCTCATCGTTTCCCACCCGGTCCATGACTTTTTTACCGGTAATGTCACTATCGGCCATGGCGGCCCCGGTATTGCGATGCGAGACACGGGTAGCTAGTTCCTGCAGGCTGACATAAATCATGCCGTGCCGCGCGGTCATTGGGCTGGGTACTTCGCCTTGGGCTACTTGGACCATGCGGCCCCGCTCCAAAACCACCGGGTCTATGGCCCGGCTGGCCATTAGGTAGCCATAAATCGCCATCGAGTGGCGGCCTTCCTCGGCGGTCCAGCGTCCGGCCCAGGCGCGCCAAGCCCCATGCTGGCCAAACATGCGGTCTATGTCGCGGAAATAATAGGGCAGGTTATCTTCGGTTAATAAGTTTACAAACAGCGAGCTGCGGACATCTTCGGACGGAAAGGGAGATTCCTCGGGCATCCATTGATAACCAGGGCCAAAGTCTTCGGCCCGGCTGTAGGGAATATATTCGTGCGGGAACCATTCCTTGGTAGAAGCGAAGTGCCGATCCAGAAGCTCGCCAGCTTTCGGCTCAAGCTCGCTGATAAGTTGTTCGTCGCTCAAAGTCTCTGCCATATCTTATTTTATGTCCAGCCAAGCCTAATGAACAAATTTTATGACAATTAAGTTCCCGCTCATGGTTATATATCGAAGTTATGGTTAAATAACCTAGTCATTTCCGTTTTAGTTCCTTAACAATCATTTCACCAACCAACCCTTACCGACCCTATCAACCAACAAGCCCTAGGAGGCAACATTGCAAACCATGGAAAGGCGCATTGCTGCCCAGACCCATGTTTCCCGTCTCAACCCTAGCTACTACATAAGCGCTGTCGTGCTTGCGGGCACTTTGGCGGTGCTGCTGAACAACTCGACGCGCCTGGCGTTTTTCTGGACCGGCGGAGTACTGGCTGCCTGGGTTCTCTTCGAGACCCTGGCGGTGACGGTATTTCTGCACCGATTCATGACGCACGGCGCTGTCGGACACATGAGGCCATGGTACGCCCGATTCTGGCTGTGGTGGTCGCGTTCCGGCATGGTCAAGTTCTGGGAGTGGGTCATCAACCATGCTGCTCACCACATCTTGGCTGACACCCCCTGGGACAGCTACACGCCGAACGCGGACATGGAGTTCCTGAAGGGCAAGAAGAAGTACAAGCGCCTCGGACGAGTGTTGCCGCTGTTCTGGCGGAACGGCGTGATCTATGGCTTGGCCTCTGACTACTACCGGGAAAATCCCCGGGAACTTCAGAAGCTGCGCGACGAGAACGTCAGCGTCGACCGAGCGCTTACCCGGAACGAGGAATTCGAGTGGGCCAATGGTGCTTACGGCAACATCAACCGTGGGATCCTCATCAACCTGGGGCTCTTCTACACGGCAACGTTGCCGCTCGCACTTCGCCTGTCCGGCGTGCTTTCTGTCCTGGTGTTCGTGCTTCTGCCTCTCCTGATGTGGGGCATCAAGGCGGTCATGTACTTGATCGGCGGCCATGTCATCAACAAGGAAGGGCATGGTGCCAAAGAGCCGACCGAGGACGGTACTTTCCAGTCCAACATCCCGTGGTACTGGATGCTGTTCACGTTCTTCATGATGGGCGAGGGCTGGCACAAGTTCCATCACGACGCGGCATACGCGGCCCGATTCCACCGGTTCCTTGATCCGGGCTGGTGGGTGATCTGGCTCAGCGCCAAGCTCAAGCTGGTGGGTGACATCACTGTCGCCGTCAAAGTAGCGCCTCGGCTCTACTACAAGCGCAAGCTGAACATCGGCTGGAGTGCCCAGAATCCCTCGAACCTGGGAGCCGCCGCCTAAAAGGGCAAACCGAATGGATGTGACACGGCCGGTGGTCTGTTGTAATTTTGCTACCAAGCAAGAACAACAGATCGCCGGCCCTCACTTTTTTATCAACCAATGCGAATGAACAATTTTTTATCCGTATCCAGCTCTTTTTTTAGAGCGTAAAGCTTCGGTCTTAAACTACCGGCCAGACTGGCCGAACGGGTTGTGATAGTAATGCTGCTGGCCTGCATGACGACACCTACGTCGGCGCTGAGGTTCTTGCGCACGAAGGTCTTGATGATTTCTATCTCCGGCGGCACGTCAAAGTCTTTGTTGCCAAGAATGTCCTGCAAGCTGTTCATAACATCATTGTACCGCTTGTGTCTCCGCCTCATCAAACGCGCTAGAATAACAAGATGCCAGAATTACCGGAAGTTGAAACCGTCAGACGGGGCCTTAGCACCTTGATCGTCGGCAAGATCATCGAAACGGTCGATCATAGTTGGCCTAAGAGCTTTCCAAATGCGGCCGGCGATGTAGAAGAATTCCTGATCGGCGCCAAAATAACTGATGTACGCCGGCGTGCCAAAGTCTTGTTAATTGATTTAAGCACTGAGTACAGCTTAGTAATTCATCTTAAGATGACCGGCCAGCTGGTATACCGCGGCCGGCAGGTATTTGGGGCTGGGCATCCCAGCGACTCGCTGGTGGGCGAGCTGCCGGACAAATCGACGCGCGTAACCATCGGCTTCAAGGACAAGAGCCATTTGTATTTCAACGACCAGCGCAAGTTCGGCTGGATGCGGCTCCTGCCGACTATCGAAGTTCCGAACATAGATTTTATGAAGAAAGTCGGGCCCGAACCTTTGAGCGAGGATTTCACGCCCAGCGAATTTATTCAACGCATCCGCCGGCGCAACAGAACTACAATCAAAGCAGCGCTGCTTGACCAGACAACCTTGGCCGGCATCGGCAATATCTATGCCGACGAAGGGCTGTGGGGCGCCCGGGTCCACCCCGGGCAGCGCGTAGGCAGCGTTACCGACGCCAAGCTCAAAAAACTGCTGGAAGAGCTCAGGTTCGTGTTGAACCTGTCAATCGAAAAAGGCGGCTCGACAGATAGGAATTACGTCAATGCCGAAGGCAAGAAGGGTAGCTACATAGATTTTGCCCGGGTATTCAGGCGCGAGGGCAAAGATTGCCCGCGCCATCCCGGCACGGTTATTATCAAAACGCGCGTGGCTGGCCGCGGCACGCACCTTTGCCCTAAATGCCAGGTCTTAAAACCGGCTGAGTAAGTCCTGGACCTGGCTGGGGTTGTTAAGGCGGTAGCGAGCTACCGTGTTGCCTTGACCGACTTTTATCGTAAAGGCGCGTTTAGGGAGGGCCTTGAACATATCTTCGTCGGTGTAGTCATCGCCGCAGGCCATGATGAAATCATAAGGTTTCAGCAGCAGCTGCTTGACCGATATGCCTTTGGTTATTGTCGGCGCCTTGATCTCTATGATGCGGTTGCCGTCAAATAATTTAAGCCCGTACTGCCTGAGTACGGGCTTAAGAGCGGATTTTAAGATAGCAATGTTCTTTTGGGCGTAATAAGGCGAAGCGTTCCGGTAGTGCCAGACCAGCGAGCAGGCTTTTTCTTCTACGAAAGCCCCTGGCGTGTTTGCGGCATGTTTTTGCAGGGCCGGCTTGATGACTTTCTTCCAATCCGTGGACTTGGTAGCCAGCTGTTGCCATTTGCCTTTCGGTTTGCGTATCAAGGCGCCATGTTCGGCCACGAGCGTGAGCGGCAAGTGCCCGAACCAGGTTTCCAAGTCTTGAGCCGTGCGGCCGCTGACGATCGCGACCGTGGTCTTCGGCATGCTGCTGAGACGTTTAAGAACGCCTAATACCGCTGCCGATGGCACGGCATCGGACGGCTTGCGCACAAAAGGCGCCAGCACGCCGTCGTAATCAAAGATCAGCAACCGGCTGGTGGCACCCTCAAAATTACTGACAAGGTTCTTGCGCCTTATCGGAGTCAATAATGGGGTACGCTTTAAAAGCACCGGCTTGTTCAAAGTAGTCATAAAATCACCCGCCCAGTCGTAGACGGTGTGGACGGCAACCGATTGCTGCATGGCTTTAAGCCGGCTCTTAAGCTCGGCCGGCTGCATGTTCATGGCGGTTTTGAGCGCGCTGACGAGCGTCTTGGGCTTGGCCGGGTCGACCAGCAGCGCGTCGCCGAGTTCTTTGGCGGCTCCGGCCGTCTGGCTGAGAATAAGGATGCCCTTGCCGTTCTTGCTGGCTACATATTCCTTGGCAACCAGGTTCATGCCGTCTTTGATTGGCGCCACGAACGCCACGTCAGCAACTCGGTAAAGCGCGCTCAATTCCTCAAAGCTGACCGATTTATGCATGTAAACGATCGGGTTCCAGGTCAGCGTCCCGAATTTGCGGTTGATGGCGTTGACTTCTTTTTCTACGCGGGTCTTAAGCTCGCGGTAAGCCGGAATTTCTTCGCGGGAAGGCACAGCCAGCATCAGCATCACCACCTTGCCCTGAATCTTGGGATTGGACTTCAGGAATTCCTTGTAGGCTCTCAGCCGTTCGACGAAGCCTTTTGTGGGGTCCAGGCGGTCCACGGTCAAGATGATCTTTTTGCCCAAGTAGCGGCGCTTAAGCTTGTTAAGCTCGAGCTGGACCTTGCGGGCTCGGATAGCGCTAGAAAATTTGACGTAATCTATGCCCATCGGGAACTCTGCCACCCTCACTGCCCGTTCCTTGAGCGCTACGCCGCCCTCGATGGGGGTGGCGTTTGTCAGCTGCTGGCAGCTATCCAAAAAACCCTTGGTGTAATCGGTAGTATGGAAGCCGACCAAGTCGGCGCCCAAAACGCCTTTGATGATTGACGTAGCTTGGTCAAGCTTTACGAAATGCTTGGCTTCGGGGAAGGGTATGTGCAGGAAAAAGCCGATATGCGCGTCCGGCCGCTGCTTGCGCAGCAGACGGGGCAGCAGGAAAAGCTGGTAATCGTGCACCCAGACTGTCGCTTTGGTGTTGCTCAAGGCCAGGACGGCGCCAAGGAAGGCCTCGTTGACTTCGCGGTAAGCTTTCCAGTAGCGGGCCGAAGAAGCAAAGTCGGTATCAAGGTTGTGCAAGAAGGGCCATAGGATGCTGTTGCTGTAGCCGTTATAGTAAGCGTCCAGCTGTTTTTGGGATAAGAATACCGGCTGGCAGTTGTATCCAGCCAGCTTTTGGGTGATGTGGCGTTTGTCCTTCTCGGTAAGATCGTCCGATATGACGCCCGGCCAGCCGATCCAAAGATTATTGCGCTGGCTGGCATAAGAGGACAAACCGGTAGCAAGGCCTCCAGAGCTCGGATAGAGCTCGATGCCGTTTTTTGTCTTCCTCACACTCACTGGTAGTCGGTTTGAAACGATGATCGTTTGACTCACGCATACTTCATTATACGCCTATCAATTTTTAAGGTAATGATTGGTGTATCATTAGGTTCACGATGGTAGTAGTTCTAACAGGGAGCAACAGCTTCGCCTTAAAGGCGGAACTCAAAAAGCTGATTGATGATTTTGAAGCCAGGCACGGCGAATTCGGCGTTGAAAGGATCGACGCTGCCGAGACTGAATTAGGGCGGCTCATCGAGACCGTTTCCAGCCTGCCGTTCCTGGCTTCAAGGCGGCTGATAATCTTAAGCGATCCATCCAAGAACAAGCTTTTGGGCGAAAACATCGAACAATTTTTGGATGCGGTGTCTGATACGACTGACCTGATCATCATCGAGGCCAAGTTCGACAAGCGCCTGAGCTTGTATAAGACGCTCAAGAAGCAGACCGATTTAAAAGAGTTCAACGAGCTCGACGAGCGGGCTATGAGCGCCTGGCTGGCAAGCGAGGCCAAGGAACGCGGCGGTCAAATCAGCTTAGCCGATGCCAACTATTTGTTGCAAAGAAGCGGCCTTAACCAGATGAGCCTGAGCAATGAGCTCGACAAGCTGCTGGCTTATGAGCCCGAAGTTACCAGGCAGAGCATAGATCTTTTGATCGAACCATTGCCGCAGGGCAGCGTGTTCGATCTGCTGGACGCCGCTTTTGCCGGCCGCCGGGCCAAGGCGATGAAGCTTTACGAGGACCAACGCAGGCAGCAGGTCGAGCCGCAGGCCATCATGGGCATGATAGCCTGGCAGCTGCATGTCCTAGCGGTCGTCAAATTCAACGATAAGGGCGGCCCTGAAGCGATTGCTTCCAGATCGAAGCTCAATCCCTTCGTAGTTAGAAAGACCCTTGGCTTGAGCAAAAACATGACGGCTCAGCAGGTGAGGAATCTGATCAAGCGGGCGCTGGAGCTGGACATACGTTTAAAGAGCGAGCAGATCGATGCCGATGATGCTGTCCAGCACTTTTTACTAACAATTTAAAACCGCCCCTTTGATGCGAGGCGGTTTTGCTGATTCAAAAGTAATTACTTCTTCTTAGCGGCAGTCTTGCGGGCGGCTGGCTTTTTGGCCGGAGCCTTCTTTGCAGTTGTCTTCTTAGGTGCGGCTTTTTTAGCAGCGGCAGTGTGCTTGACGCCGGCTTTCTTGGCAGCGGCAGCCAACTGGCGCTTCTTGCGGGCTACTTTGTTCTTATGGACCAGGCCTTTCTTAGCGGCTTTATCCAGGTTGCTCTGGGCTTTCTGATGGCCCGCGGCCGAAGGCTTGCGCAAGAAAGTTTTTAGAGCCCCGCGCAAACTACGCTTGGTAGCAGCATTGCGGGCAGTGGCCTTACGGGTTTGTTTGACACGCTTTTTAGCGGATTTGATAATTGGCATTAATTTTCCTTAATTATTTCAGTATTCTAGCGGCCCAGTATAGCAATCTGTTGCTTATCTGTAAATAGCCGCCCTACCTAAATATAGTAGACTTGCCATAATCTTTATGCTAATGTCTAATCAGTTAGCACCGAAATAAAAATTCAAAAATGGATCCAAACCAACCAGCGGCCGCAATTCCGCCAAAACAACAGATAGCCGAGCGTTTGCGTCAGGCGTCTAACGTATTGGTAACGGTCAGATCCAATCCTACGGTTGACGAGCTGGCGGCTACTATCGGCCTGACGCTGATGCTCAACAAGTTCGGCAAGCATACCACCGCTGTCTTCAGCGGCAAAGTGCCGTCGACGCTGGAATTCTTAAAACCCGAAGATACTCTGGAGGCAACCACCGATTCCTTGCGTGATTTTATCGTCTCTTTGGACAAGAGCAAGGCCGACAAGCTGCGCTACAAAGTGGAAGAGAACGTCGTTAAGATCTTTATCACGCCGTACCGGACATCAATCAGCGAGAAGGACCTGGAGTTCTCCCAAGGTGATTTTAACGTTGATATCGTCATGGCGCTTGGCGTCACGCAGCGCGAAGAGCTGGACCAGGCCATTACGGCTCATGGCCGGATCCTGCACGACGCTACAGTGGCCACCATCATTGCCGGCCAGCGCGAGTCCGGCATAGGCAATATCAACTGGCAGGAGCCTGCGGCCAGTTCTTTGAGCGAAATGCTTGTCAGCATAAGCGAAGCCCTGCAGGGCGGCCTGATTGACGAGCAGATAGCCACGGCGTTCCTGACCGGTATAGTGGCTGAGACGGAGCGTTTTTCTAATCCTAAGACCACGCCCAAAGTCATGACCATGGCAGCCCAGCTGATGGCAGCCGGCGCCAACCAGCAGCTGATCGCCAACGAGCTGCAAAAAGTCGAAGGTTTTCAGGCGGCTCCTGGAGCTAACCCGGACCAAAAACCGGTTGCTGGCGACGATGGCTCATTGTCTATCCCGCACAGCCAGCAGTCTAAGCCAGAAGAAAAACCCGCTTCCCAAGATGAAAAGCCGGTCAACGCGGAAGCCAAGCCAGAGGCTAAGGCGCCCGGCGACTCTTTCGAGCCGCTGTTACCACCGCCTCCTCAGAACGACGCAAAGGGCGATGAACCGGAGCCTCGTAAAGATGAGATCCATATCGATGACGACGGCAATCTGCTCCGCAACCAGATGCATCTGGACGGTCATAAAGTTATAGAGCCGCTTGGCGATCCGAATAAGCCTGTACTGCCTCCGCTAGACGGTGCGCCGGCTGCAGCACCTGCGCCGCCACCGCCCGCCGATCTGCCGCCGCTGCCAGGCGCCACACAAGCTCCTCAGCCCTCTGCTCCCGAAAGTCATTTTCAGCCTGATGCCAGCGATACGCTCCAGGAAATCGAAGAATCGGTGCACAGTCCGCATCTTAACCAGCCCGCCGCTCCTCCTGCCGAAGACCAGGCCCGAAATGCGGTCCAAAGCGCGCTCGGGCAAGCCCAGTTCGACCCGGCCGGGCAGGTCAGGGCAGATTTGAACGCTATGCCTATGGGACCGCCGGCTCCCGCCGTTCCAGCAGTTCCTCCAGCACCTAGTTTTCCGCCTGTCCCGCCCGCACCAGCCGCCCCGAGCTTTCCGCCACCGCCAGAACCTGCCGCGCCAGCTGGGGCAAGCTTTCAGCCACCGCCTCAAGTAACGGCACCTAGTTCACCGGCCCCTGCGGGCCCAAATAATGACAACCTGCCGCCACCGCCGCCGGTTCCGCCGCCGTTGCTTCCGTAATATACTTATGTCCGTTATGGACGGCATTTTATTGATAGATAAGCCGCAAGGCTGGACATCATTTGATGTCGTAGCCAAAGTCCGCGGCGGGCTTAAGCAGTCGACGGGTATTAAGAAGCCCAAAGTCGGCCATACCGGCACGCTTGATCCGATGGCCACCGGCTTACTAATAATCGTCTGTGGCGCGTACACCAAACGTGCTCAGGAATTCAGCAAACTGGACAAGGTCTATGAAGCCGAGCTAATTTTGGGCTCGACCAGTTCTACCGATGATGAAGAGGGCGAAAAAACCGAGGTTTCCGATCAAATTCCTCCTAGAGAAGCCGTCTTGGCCGCTCTGGAGTCTTTTAAGGGCGAGATTGAACAAACGCCTCCGCTATACAGTGCTATCAAGGTAGGTGGCCAGCGGGCATACAAGATGGCCAGGAAGGGCCACGAAGTAGCCCTGGAGCCCAGAAAAGTTACTATTTATTCTATCGACAAGATTGAATACGACTACCCCAAGCTCAGCTTTACCGTCAAAGTTTCTTCCGGTACTTATATACGCAGCCTGGCCCGCGATCTGGGCATGGTCTTAGGCACCGGCGCCTACTTAAGCGGGCTAAAACGCACAGAAGTGGGCAAGTACTCTTTGAATAAAGCAGCCAGCATCGCGGAATTTAAACCCGATCTAATCCGCCAAGCTTGATTTTTGCCGCCAAACTCTAGAAACTAAAGGGTAATAAATAAAGCGGAACACTTATGTTAAGAAGGGTGATGAAGTTTTCGCAGCTGCAAAATGTATATCTTGCGGCTTTGGTTCTTGCCGTTACGCTTCTGCTGACCTTGCTCGTGGCGGCGGCCGCGTCATCAGTAGCTTTTGAGGCCGAAGACGGCTCCAGAAGCGGCAACGCAGCCGTAGTTGTTGATTCAAACGCTTCAAAAGGACAGGCAATATCCTTTACCAGCACACCGCCAATGTCCAGCACGTTCTTGGAAACATTTACGAACGGCAACATAACATCCCCGCAATTATTCAGTTCTTCACGTTGGGATATAAGGCGCAACATAACTAATCTGAACCAATTTATAAGCGGGCAGTCGATGGAAGCGGAACATGGCGGCGATTGCGCCGCTCCGCCGGCCATGCACCATATTGGCAACTGGTTGCAAGAAGGCGTATTCATCTGCCGTGACCACCTGATGACGGCCGCTAACTCCAACGATACGTACGGCATTATCGTTATGACGCCTGCCGCCCAGATAGATTTTTCGACCCAAGGCAAAGTATCTTGGAATCAGAGCACCTTCGAAATGAGCCGTCGGGACTGGGTGGATTTTTGGATAACGCCGATCAATGATGTGATGGCGCTGTCTTGCAACGGCAAGTGCCCAACCTATGACGGCCTGTCACGTAACACCATAAATATCGAAAAGGACGGCCTGAACTTTACCATTACTGTCATGAAGGATTTCCAGACCATCGCCCACCAGTCTATCTACATGGGCAACCTGGTGCCTTCGGCTACGGTCCGTACTTTGTTTGAAGTGATCCTGACGCCCAACAGCCTAATTTTTAGGGCACCCGAGATAAACCAGTCCGTTACCGTCAACGTGCAGATGCCGTTTACCAGGGGTTTTGTCCAGTGGGCGCACCACTCCTACAATCCCACCAAAGACGGTTCGGGCGTGCCGGCCACCTGGCACTGGGATAATTTCAGTCTTGACCCGGCAGTGCCGGCTCAGTTCATTAAGTCAACTCAGGAGCGTTTTGTCGGCAATGTAGGAACGACCAGAACCGTAACGCATACCGAACCGGCGCCGGCCAATTCACGGCTGATATTCAGCGGCGTCTGTAAGATTGAGATCAACTTCGGCAGCGGATTCGTAGACATGCCGCAAGTACCAGGCACGGACCCCAAAGGCCCGGAGATTCCGAGCTCGTGGAATGTAAGCGTTCCCCAGGGCACGACGTCGTATCAGGTCAGGTTCCAGGGTGACGGCTGGTACAACGGCTTTCCATGTTTATACGAAGACCCGGTTTTCTATGCCCCCGAGGCTTAGATAAATGAAATCGCACGTGCTTTAATTGGTGTATGAAGAAAATGCCTAGGCATAAGAAACTGCTAGGGGCCTTTGGATTGGCCGCGGGAGTACTTATAGCCGCGGGTGCCGCCCTGTCGGCGCCGGTCTTTTTTGGCATGGAAGCCGAAGACGGCACCAATTCAGGCAACGCCGCTGATTTTGCCGATGTTTCAGCCTCCGCCGGCCAAGCGATCCAATTTACCGGTTCGACCAGTTGGAATCCGCGCCAGACGCTGCCGCCCGGGTCCGTCTTGCCGGATGATTCTACCTGCGCCGCGCGCGTAACGGCGGCGGCCGAGATCCGCCCGCAGCTAGCATCGCGTAACGCGACGGCAGGCCACAACAAGGGGTTGACCGGCAATCGGTTCCAGGCCCGCATCTCCGGTGCATATACCGGCTCGACCGATGAAATCTTGCAATGGGTGGCCTGCAAGTGGGGAGTAGACGTGGATTTGGTCAGAGCCCAGGCTGCCAAGGAGTCGTGGTGGACTTTCGGCATGGGAGATTGGACTACCAACGCCTCCGCCTGCCCGCCAAACCACCAGCCAGGTATGGATGGCAGACCCGGGGAATGCCCCGAAAGTTACGGAATATTGCAGGTCCGCTACCTTTACCACGGACCTCCGTCCGGCCTTAATACCTGGCCGGAAGTTGAGACATCTACCGCCTATAACGCCGATTATGCCTATAATGTGTGGCGCGAATGTTTCGAGGGCGATTTATGGTGGCTGAATACCGTAGAACGGGGCGAGGAATACAGGGCTGGGGATGCCTGGGGCTGTACCGGCGTTTGGTTCTCGGGCCGCTGGAAAACCGCTCCCGCCAACACCTATATCGCCGATTTGCAGAACTATTACAATACGAAGATCTGGACCACCCAGCCGTTCATCAATTTCCGGTAGTATAGGCCGCTTGTTTTTTATACCGGCATGGCCGATAGTGGATAGACGTGTATGGGTGAAATTGTTCAATTTCCGGGTGGGCCCGATGAAGAAGCCGACGCCGAATACATAAATAGATGGCAGGAGTGGGTAGGCAGCCTGTCGCCGGCGGAGCGCGACCAGCTGATGAGCGAAATAGAAGGGGCCAAGCACCGCCATCCATCGAGTGGTACTGACCCCGAATAACCCCTTGCCTAAAGAGTTGACATCTGATACAATAAGGTCCACATGATCAGTAGTGAGAAAAAGCAAAAGGTTATGCTCGATTTGCAAGCCAACAAAAAGGACACCGGTTCTTCGGTTGTCCAGGTTGGTATTTTGACGTCGCGCATCGCCGAACTTACGGATCATCTGAAAGCCAACAAAAAAGACCACGCCGCAAGACGAGGCTTACTGCAGATGGTGGGCCAGCGCAAGAAACTGCTGCGCTACATCGCCGACAAAGATACCAAAACCTATCTGGAAACCGTCCAGAAACTCGGCCTACGCAAGTAAAAGTTCACGCCTTTCTAGCCGGACATCCAAGGTGTCCACGATGAAATGCATGAAAGTAACTAACCTTGGCTTTTGTGATGGAGCACAGCTATACGACCCATACAGCATTTCGGCGTATACCTGAACCCTGTCACAAAAAGCCATCCATGAAAGGATAATGATGGGAACAACCATTAATCCGTTACAAAAGAAAATAACAGCAGTCGAGACCGAACTTTGCGGCCGCAAACTTAAATTAGAAGTGAACCGCGTTGGCTTCAGGACTAGCGCCTCAGTGCTGGCAACCTACGGCGACACTGTAATCTTGGCTACCGCTATGGTGTCCGAAGCTCGTATCCAGGGCATGGATTATTTTCCTCTCTCCATCGATTACGAGGAAAAGATGTATGCCGCCGGCAAAATCAGCGGTTCGCGCTTCATTAAACGTGAAGGCAGGCCAAGCGACGATGCTATTCTGATCGGCCGCCTGATCGATCGGCCGATACGGCCATTGTGGCCTAAGGGTTATCGCAACGAAGTGCAGGGCGTTACCACCGTACTTAGTATGGATCCGGCCTTCCGTCCTGATATGGTCGCTATGATCGCTATGAGCGCGGCTTTTATGCTGACCGGTGCGCCGTTCGACGGCCCAATAGCGGGCCTGCGCGTCGGCATGAAGCAAGACGGTTCGTTCGAGGCATTCATGAGCGCCGAAGAACTTGATGAGAGCAAACTGGACCTTGTGGTTGCCGGTACCGAAAACGGCGTCATGATGGTCGAGGCCGGTGCCTCAGAAGTATCCGAAGACGTAATCGTCAAAGCTATGGAATTCGCCCATAAGGCATTCCAGCCGGCAATTAAGCTGCAACACGAACTGGTCAAGAAGATTGGAGTCAAGCCGATGGAATACGAGCTTGTACTGCCTGATGAAGACATTCAGAAGCGCGTCCTGACTTGGTCGGTCGGCCACCTTGGCGCCGGACTCCGGGCTGATTATCCGGAACGCAACCTGCTGGTAGCGGACCTGCGCGAGGCCATGCACAAACACTTTGCTGAAGAGATCGGCGAAGAAGCTTATGCTGAACTGCAGAACGAATACGATGAAGCCCTGACGCTGGCTGTCCATAAGGATGTGCGCGACGGTATCATCAAGGAAGGCATCCGCCCCGACGGCCGCAAGCCGGACCAGATCCGCGTATTGTCATCCGAAACCGGCATCCTGCCGCGCGCTCACGGCTCCAGCCTGTTTACCCGCGGTATGACCCAAGCTATGAACATCGTTACCCTGGCCCCTTTAAGCTACGCCCAGTTAGTGGATACCATGGAGAAAGACGGCGAACGCCGCTACCTGCATCACTACAACGCGCCCGGCTACACCGTAGGCGAAGTCCGGCGCTTAGGTTCTCCCGGCCGGCGCGAAATCGGTCATGGATACTTGGCCGAGCGCGCCATGACGGCCGTATTGCCATCCGAAGCTGACTTTCCTTATACCATCCGTTCGGTAACCGAGATCATGAGCCAGAATGGTTCGACGTCAATGGCCGCCACTTGTTCCAGCTGCATGGCTTTGATGGATGCCGGCGTACCGCTTAAAGCGCCGGTTTCCGGTATTGCTATGGGGCTGATGATGGACGGCGACAAGCCCTACATCTTGAGCGACATCGCCGATGCCGAAGATTTCGCCGGCGATATGGATTTTAAAGTAACCGGTACCAGCGAGGGCATTACCGCGCTGCAGATGGACATGAAGGTTCACGGCCTGCCCGTAACCGTGCTGGCTAAGGCGCTGGAGCAGGGCAAAGCTGGCCGAGCATACATCCTTGAACATATGCTGAGCACTATCGCCAAGCCAAATGCTGATCTGAGCCCGTACGCGCCGCGCGTCGAATCCATCACGATTAACCCCGATAAGATCCGCGAAGTCATCGGTAAGGGCGGGGAAGTCATCCAGAAGATTACTGCCGATACCGGCACCGAGATCGATATTAAAGACGACGGTACCGTTATGATCGCCAGCCCGGACAAGGCCAAGATCGAAGCCGCCAAGCAGTGGATCCAGACCATCGTTGAAGAGCCGGAAATCGGCCGGGTCTACAAGGACCGCCCAGTTGTAAGCCTGCTGGACTTCGGCGCCTTCGTGCAGATTCTGCCCGGCAAGGACGGCCTGGTGCATGTATCCGAGATATCCGAAGAGCGCGTAAACAAGCCGAGCGACGTATTGAAGGAAGGCCAGCTGGTAACCGTCAAGCTTATCGCCATCGACGACAGGGGCCGCTTGAATCTGAGCATGAAAGCCGCCGAACGGGAACTTAATAAGAAAAAATAGGCGAGAAGTGAGCGCTGTCCAAGCTAAGCTCGACCAGATTAAGGCAGATATTCTAAAGGACAATGTCTGCCCAGATTTGGCCAAGCAAGCCAAACAGCTCGTTTTTGGAGATGGCAACCCCGATGCGGAAATCGTGTTCATCGGTGAAGCGCCAGGCAAGAACGAAGACGAGCAAGGAGTACCGTTTGTAGGCGCCGCCGGCAAGTTCTTAAACGAAATGCTGGCCATGATCGACCTCAAGCGGGAGGACATTTACATCACCAACATCGTCAAATACCGGCCGCCGAACAACCGCGATCCTGAGCCGTCAGAAAAAGCGGAATTCCTGCCTTATCTGCAAAGGCAAATGGAGGCAATCAGCCCCAAACTGATAGTGCTGCTCGGACGGCACAGCATGGAAAGCCTGCTGCCCGGGCTGAAGATCAGCCAGGTGCACGGCCAACCCAAGCGCTTGCGCGGTCAGGTTTATCTGCCCCTGTTTCACCCGGCCGCAGCGCTTTATAACGGAGGGATGCGCCAGACCCTCATTGACGACTTCATTAGGATCCCAATAATCATTAAAAAAATTGAAACCATTCAAGAAGGAGAAAAATTAAATGGATAAACAACCAAGGAACAACCAACGGCCAAGACCGGCGGGCGGCAATCGCCGTCCCAGCCAAGGTCAGGGCCGTAACAATAACCAGCCGCAAAACGGGAACGGAAACGGCAACGGCCAACGCAAAGCCAGCCGCGGTGCGGCTATCCGCGCCCAAAAACGCGTCAACGAAGACGCTACAAGGCTGATTAATTCCGTCCTGGCTACGCCTAAGGGCGTAGAGCGGCCGCGTGCCAACAAGATCGACGATTCGCCGCGTCTCAAAGTCATTGGCTTAGGTGGTATGGACGGCGGCGGCAGCAAGAACATGATGCTGGTCGAATACCAGAACGATGCCATCATCATCGACTGCGGCAACGACCTCGGTGTCGATTTGCCGGGCATCAACTACGGCATATGCGATACTACTTATCTGGAGCAGATACGCTCCAAGTTGCGCGGCTACGTAATTACCCACGGGCACCTGGACCACATCGGCGGCCTGCCGCACATCGTACCGGCTTTTCCGGCGCCTATCTATGGTTCGCGCTTTTCCATCGGCCGGGTACAAGAGATATTCGAGAACTTCGGCCTGCCGCTGCCGGAAGGCTTTGAGCTTAAGACCGTCATAATGAATGAAGATACCCACGAAAAGCTGAAACTCGGCGAATTCTTCGTGGAACTGGTCAGAGTAACGCACTCGATCCCAGGAAGTACCATAGTCGTGGTAGACACACCGGTGGGACGCATCATCAACACCGGCGACTTCAGGCTTGACCCGGATCCGCTCGATCACGAGCGCACCGACATAGAACGTCTGAATCAGCTCGGCGACGAAGGCGTGCTGGCGCTGTTTAGTGAAAGCACCACCACCGATCGCCCGGGCCGTACTCCTAGCGAGAGCACTATTGAGCAAAGCTTCATCGACATCATTGATCAGGCCCCAGGCCGGATATTCGTAGGTTTGTTCAGCACCAACATGAACCGCGTCCAGATGATCGTTAACGCTGCCGTGCACCACGGCCGCAAGATCAGCATGGACGGCCGCAGCATGGTCTCGACTTTAGAGATGGCTGTCCGTAATGGCTTCATGAAGATTCCAAAAGGCACGTTCGTGCCGATTGCCTCGGTCCCGAACATGAAGGACGAGGATGTAGTGGTGGTCTGTACCGGCTCACAAGGCGAGCCAAGCTCGGCCCTGCAGCGCATGAGCAACGGCGAGCATAAGCACATCAAGCTGAAAGAGCAGGACACCGTGATACTGTCCAGTACCCCGATTCCTTACGGCGGCAATGACGGCAAGATCCGTGCTATGGTGGACGACCTCAACCGCAAAAACGTCCACGTCTTCCAGCACATTACTCGCGAGATCGACGGCAACGGGCCGCTGCATGTTTCCGGCCACGCCTCGGTAGACGAATACGCCGACATGATAAAGATGCTGCGGCCCAAGTTCTTCGTGCCTATCTACGGCGATTTCACCGGCAAGAAATACCACATCAACATCGCCATCAACGAAGGTATCCCGCGCAAAAACACGGTCAACGCCGATAACGGAGAGGTGATAGCCTTTACGCCCGACTCTATGGAAATAGCCGGTACGGTGCCTAACGGCACGGTGCTGGTTGACCAGACCGGCGCTATCGTCAGCTCGGTCGTTATCAAGGACCGCCTGATACTGGCCGAAGAAGGCCTGGTAGCGGTAGTCCTGACCATCGACCGCAAGAGCGGCAACCTGATGACCAGCCCCGACATCATCTCGCGCGGCTTCATCTACATGCGCGACAACGAAGAGCTGATGAACGGCTTCAGAACCGAGCTTAGAAGGGCTGTGCAGCAGCGATTCAAGCGCGTCGACCTGGACCGTTTCAAGCAGGAACTGAAAGACCACATCACGCACTATCTGTTCGAGCAGACCGGGCGCTCACCGATTGTCATCCCGGTAGTGAACATCATCGGCGGTGGCAAGGTTGAGACTAAGACCAACGGCGGCCACGCCAGCCCCGAGGCCAAAGCCGTGCCGGAAAAATCACCCGAACAAGTGGCGGCAGAGCAGCAGAAGCGCTTCCAGGAAATGCGCGCTCGTCTATTGAATGTAGATCAGCAAGACTAAGCATAAGCGGATTGACAAAAACCGAACAGGCTGATATAATTAGCCTATGAAAGATCTCGAATCGATTCCGGAACCGGACGAAAGTGTGCTCTATCTCCTGACGGCTGAAGAATATCTAGGATCCATCGGTCCTTTGGACGAAGAAGAAATGGCGGCGCGCCACGCCGAAACAACCAGGACCGATTTGGAGCATGAAATAGATGCCCAGATTGGATTGATTGACGAACTTGTAGCTCAATATACTGAAAAGCCCGATGAAGGTCTGGCTCAAGCGATCGAAGAAGCTAAAATGGACTTAGGACACATGTTAGTCGACAAGGGAAGCTTGCCGCCGGCTTAAATGCTATAATCTGAGGGTAATCATGGCCAAAAGAAAAAAACGAAAAGCAAGAAAAGTAGAAGAAGCCGAACCGAATCTATTCTGGCGTCAGGCGGCCGCTGTGCTGCTGTTCCTATCGGCCGTCTTCTTATTGATGGGCGGCTTTGGTTTGGGTGGCCCGTTGCCCAAAGGTTTGTTCAGCGGCGTCTACTGGGCGTTCGGCTGGGCGGCCTGGCTGGCACCTGTGGCACTGGTCTACTTCGGAGTCCTCAAGTTCCAGACCGATGACCACCGCGTGCCGCTTGCCAACTCCTTCAGCATGATATTCCTGGTGACTTTCTTAGCCTCCTGGCTGTACGTTGGCTTCGCAGATAAGCTGGCCAATGGTTCTTACAGCGGCGGCATGGGAGGCGAGATCGGCAGCTTCACTGGTAATTTCGTGCTTAACGCGCTGGATCCGTTCCCGGCGGCAATTTTATTCCTAGTCCTCACCATGCTTGCCCTGTTCTTCTCTTTTGGCATATCTCCTCTAATATTGGCCAAGCTGGTTCCGCGCAAACGTGAAATGACCGAGGAAGAGGCCGAAATGGCTCGGCTTGCTGGTACCCGTCAAAACCTCACTATGAACGCCGGCGTGCCGGTAGAGCACACGCCCGAAGGCCGCCAGATTAAGAACAGCGCCCCGGCCAAGTTATCAAAAGATGAGGACCATCAGGCGCTGACGGTTGCCAGCGATCCCGACTGGCAGTTCCCAAGCCTGGATCTATTGAACCAGAAGCAGGACAAGGCCGATCCGGGCGACGTAGAGGCCAACGCCCGCACTATCCAGGAGACTCTGGCCAACTTCAATATAGAAGTAGAGATGGAAGAGGCCAATATAGGCCCACGGGTTACCCAGTACACCCTTAAGCCGCCGTCTGGCGTGAAACTAAGCAAGATTACTGCGCTCGATAGCAACATCGCGCTGGACTTAGGCGCGCATGCCATCCGCATGGAAGCGCCGATTCCGGGCAAGAAGGCCGTCGGCGTGGAAGTGCCCAATAAGAAGTCGGCTACAGTGCGCATATCCAGCATATTAAGTGCTTCGGATTGGCAGAACCTGAACAGTCCGCTAGGAGTAGTCATCGGCAAAGATATCGCCGGCCTGCCGATAGTTGGCTCTTTGGATAAGATGCCGCACATGCTGGTGGCCGGTCAGACCGGCTCCGGTAAATCGGTGATGATCAACGCGCTTCTGACCAGCCTCCTTTACCGCAATAGCCCGTCGGACCTCAAGCTCATCCTGGTTGACCCTAAGCAGGTAGAAATGGCTCCCTATGCAGATATTCCTCATCTGCTGACACCGGTTATCACGGAGCCTGAAAAATGTATCTCGGCTCTCAAGTGGGCTGTGGCCGAGATGGAGCGCCGCTACCGCACGCTGGCCGAAGCCAAGAAACGCAACATAGGCGAGTACAATGCTATCAAGCAGGAAGAAGGCATGCCCTACATCGTCATCGTGATCGATGAGCTGGCCGATCTGATGATGATGGCCGCTCGTGACGTCGAAGCGTTGATTGTACGTATCGCTCAAAAGGCCCGCGCCGTCGGCATCCACCTGGTGCTGGCTACCCAGCGTCCTAGCGTGGATGTCATTACCGGACTTATCAAAGCTAATGTGCCGGCCAGGGTAGCCTTTACTGTTACCAGCCAAGTGGATTCGCGTACCATCATTGATGGCGTGGGCGCTGAAAAGCTGCTGGGCATGGGCGACATGCTCTATGCAACTGCCGATATGCCTAAGCCCAAGCGTGTTCAAGGCGCCCTTATAACCGAACAAGAGACCGCTGCCGTAACTGACTTCTTACGAATGCAGCGCCCGCCGCAGTATGACGACGAGGTCGTCAGTCAGCCGGTGCAGCTGAACGGCAAGGGCGGCATAGTAGCCGATTACGGCGGTGACAGCGCAGCCGACGACGACATGTGGCGCGATGCCGTGCACGTGGTTCTGGAAGCTCGCAAAGCTTCGACCTCGCTGCTGCAGCGCCGCCTGCGCATCGGCTATGGCCGGGCCGCCCGCTTGATTGAACAGATGGAAGAACAAGGCATAATAAGCCAGGCTGACGGATCGCGGCCCCGCGATGTGCTGATTACAAGCATGGATGATGTCTTCGGTGGCAGCGGCGCCGCCGCGGAAGCCGAAGAAGAAGCCTAAATCAGACTTGCCTCAGCATGGGCCGAACGGCTATTATTTTATTAAATGCTTAAGTTTCAATACAAAAAAATAAAAATTACCGGGGGAAGGGACTAGCATGTCCGAGCTGGTGATCGTCACAGCCGATGACACACCAGCACCCCTCCGCCCCCAAGATGGTCCAGAATTAATAGCTACTCCCGTAGATGAGATCGGGATGCCGCTGCCACTGGCACCCATCATAGGAGAGAGCCAAGACGCCTCTCAGCCACCCGACTGGCATCATCATTTTCACCCCAGAAAAAGTCCTATTCTAACCAGAGATCTAGGCGGACAAGCGGTGCGTAATGTGCGGCTCCAGCGCGCTGATTATCATCAGCACCATTTTGATTATCACGGCTACTATTTTGGACCACCTCTGCCTGAAACGCGGCAGCAGCAGTTCGGCATAGTGGTGCTGGCCAGCGCTGGTTATGTGCCCGAGCGCGCTATTTCATTCAGGGACGGACAGCCTGAAGAAATATATATCTCTAAACGGCAAAGGCAATCACTCTGGTCCAGCGGGGACCTTAAAATTGCAGCGTCCGAAACCATCCGCAGATTCCTTATCGACTACACAGTAAGCCAGGATTTGACGGAGATTGACGAGAAGCTTGTCGACGAGTTCCTGAATACGCCTAATATGCAAAAACGCTACCACCTTGGCGGCAGGCTGCTCCAGCTAGCTATAGAGGCAGCTATTGAGCCGATAGATCCTTTCTACCGCATAGCCTGGAAAAAAGGCCTTATGCCCAGAGAATCTTCTAGCCGGCCCCAAAGGCTGGTCAAGAAAAAACTGCGCTACAAGGACCATCTGCCTAATTTGATAGACAGGCTCGAGCAAACTCTGGCTGCTTGACCAACAGAGGTGATTAGTCTATAATCAATCCCGTTACAAACTAATTTAGGTTACAGCTCTAAGGCATGTAGCCTGAAGCCAAAGAAATTAGTCCAAATCAATGGAGTAGTTTTTGGTTAATGCCAGAAGGAGAAACTACGTGGCGCAGTACGAAATAGCCGTATTGTTCGACCAGGGCCTGGAGATAGACCTGGAAAAGGCCAGCGGCAAGGTAGAGAAGATCTTTACAGCCGGCGGCGGCAAGATTCTCGGTACCGACAATTGGGGCAAGCGCAAGCTGGCTTACCCGATCAAGGGCCAGGAGTTCGCCATCTACGTCTTTTACAGCGTAGAACTGCCAGGTGAAGCGGTACAGAAAGTCAACGACACCCTCAACATCACCGATGAGGTTGTCCGTTTTCTGATTACCAAGCCGGATCTTAAGAAGCAGGCCAAGGCGGAAGCCGCCAAGGCCGAAAAGGCTGCCAAGGCAGCTGAGCGCGGCGAAAAGGCCGACGTTTCTGAAGAAGAAAAGACC
The DNA here is from genome assembly GCA_946479835.1 of uncultured Candidatus Saccharibacteria bacterium. The sequence goes on from CAMLHD010000001.1 coordinate 38,441, forward strand.
GAAGAATAATTTTGTAAAAATATCGCTTGACGTTTTAAGGCGGCAGGCATAGACTACCCAGTTAACAATTAATCAAGACATACGTCTTATAAGGAGGGAATATGGCAAGGTCATTCAACCAAGTCATCCTGATGGGCAACTTAACGAGGGATCCGGAGCTGAGGACTATTCCCAGCGGCCAATCGGTCTGCAGTTTTTCCTTGGCGCTGAACCGCAGCTACAAGGGCGCAGACGGCAACTGGCAGGAAGCCACTGACTATATAGATGTGGTAGCGTGGGGACCCTTAGGTGAGCGCGTAGCCCAGTACCTGACAAAGGGCCGACCGGCCCTGGTCAGCGGGCGCTTACAATCACGGTCTTGGGAACAGGACGGTGTCAAGCGCAACAAGGTGGAAGTAAACGCTCAGGACGTTACGTTCCTTGGCGGCAGGGGTGAAGGCGATAACGGCGGCGGATCATCCGCTCCGGCGCCTAAGAGCTCAGCCGGCAAGAAGGCAAAAGAAGACGACGTCGTCATCGAAGACATCGGTGACGAACCAATAAATTTAGATGACATACCGTTTTAAGGAGAAGCAAATTGGCAAAGATTTTTAAACACCGTACAGACGTAGCCTATTTCGACTACAAGGACTTCAAGACCTTGCAGCGTTACGTCAATCAGTTCGGCCAGATCGAGACCCGCAAGAAGACCGGTTTAAGCGAAAGCCAGCAGCGGCAATTGGCCCGCGCTATCAAGCGAGCCCGTCACTTGGCTCTGTTACCATTCGTAGCAAACAGCTAAAGACGTTAAAATAGTCAGCATGGGCGAAGACCTGCAAGAACAATCGCTGAGCGAACTGATAGCCGCTATCAACGACGTTCCGGCCATTAGTGCCGAAGGTCTTAAGAACGTCATGTTTCCGGATGATCTTATCGCTTCGCTGCACAATCACTTAGGGAACGCCAACCAGTTCGTCGGTTCTTCCAAAGAAGCCATGAACGGGGCCGAGCAGTTCATGGCGCTCGAATCGGCCCAAAAAGAGCTGGACGAAGTAGACAGCGATTTGTTCAAGGCTCACCAGACGCATCTTATCGGCGATGCCGAATATAACCGTTTGGCCGGCAAAGTCCGGCGTGCCATCGAGCTATTGAGCGACGCCGAAGACCCGGAGTATACGTGAGCTTGCACGGCCGGCGCCGAAAAGTAGAGGCGCTATGGAAGCTTTTGTTGGAAGATTTCGATAACCAGGCGCTGGGCGAGTTCTTAAGCGCTTCGGCCGCCAATCAGCAGAAAGGCCAGGTCAAGTTCCGCCTCCAGCGTGCCGTAGCCCGGCTCAACCATGCCGACAAGATAGGACCGGAAGACACTAAGCCAATCAGGGCCGATATCATGCTGTGCGAAACGCTTAATTGGCTGGACTCTGAAACATCCAAGCAAGCCCACGATTTACTAGATAAATTAGAGGAGAACTAACAGGTGGCATTTGGAATTACCGATTTAAAGAAAGGCCAGATCTTTCAGCTCAACAACGAACCGTTCAAGGTGCTGGAGTATTCGCAGAAAGTCATGGGGCGCGGCGGCTCGATCGTCAACGTCAAGATCAAAAGCCTGACTGACGGCAAAGTGCTGGCCAAGACCTTCAAGGGCAACGAATCCATCGAACCGGCCGACGTTTCCAACCAGACGGTTCAGTATTTATATAACGACAGCGCCAATTATTTCTTCATGAATGGCGACACTTTCGAGCAGTTTGAAATCGCCGCCAGCATCATCGGCGACTCAGCGGGTTATCTGAAAGAAGGCGACTCAGTGCAGGCCCAGCTGTTCAATGGCCGGGTCATCAACGTCGAACTGCCCAAAAATGTTTACCTCCAAGTAACCTATACAGAGAATGTGGTTAAGGGCGATACAACCAGCTCGGTGCTCAAGGACGCGCAGCTCGAAACCGGCATCAGCGTTAAGGTGCCGGCGTTCATTAAGCAGGGCGACGTAATTTCGGTAGACACTACCACTGGCGCCTACCGCGAACGCAAGAAAGATTAACATGCCGGAATATACCGTTGCCCACATCCTGGATCCGCACGAGACGGGGGCGCGGTTTACCATGTGGCCGCTGCACGTGACCGTAGTGCCGCCGTTTGAAGCTCCGGACCTAGAGAGCGTACTGAATGCTTTTGAACCGGTCATCACCGCCACGCCATCAGTATTTATGCATTTAGGGGGGTTGGCTAAGTTTGGGGCTAACAGGACCGTTCAGAAGCTTGTTCCCAGCACCGAGCTGTCTATGCTGCATGGAAAACTTTTAGAAACAGGCGAGCAAGAGGGATGGAAACTGAGCGGCCGTTACACCGGCGAACGGTTTACTCCGCATATTACCCGCAAAGCCGGCCGGCTCTATAGCGGAACCGGTTTTTTACTCGACAGCCTTGCCGTTGTTGAGGCGCAGAGCCAGGGCTATCGCCAGATCAAAGCGGAACTGTCGCTTAAAGGCAGGGACGCTGCATGAGCAAATACCGGCTCGATCAGTTGATTACCATGAAAAAGCTCGTGCCCACGCGTTCTCAGGCCGAGAGCTTTATCAAGCTTGGTATGGTTCGGGTAAACGGAACTATCCTGACCAAGCCCGGTGTTCTCGTGTCAGAAGAAGCCGATGTGAAACTCACAGCCAAGGAACAGTACGTCAGCCGGGCCGGGCTCAAACTGGCATCAGTAGCCAAAGCCTTAAAACTCGATTTTAAGGACAAGATTGTACTCGATGTGGGCAGCAGTACCGGCGGCTTCACTGATTTTGCGCTCAAAAACGGTGCAGCCAAGGTTTATGCCGTGGATGTTGGCACCGACCAACTGCATCCAACTTTGATTGATAACCCTAAAATTGAGCTGCATGAACAGACCGACATCCGAGATTTTCAGCCTGTCCGAAACCCCGATATAGTACTGATGGACGTCAGCTTCATATCTTTGCGCGAAATCCTGCCCTCTGTAGCAAAAATTTCCGGGCCTAACACGCAAATTGTGGCGATGATGAAGCCGCAGTTCGAGGCGGGCGATTCGTCCAAGCACAAAGGCGTCATCAAGAATGACCGGATGCGGCGCGACATTTTAAAAGATTTTGAGAACTGGCTTAAGGCTTATTTTGTTGTTACCGACAAAGCCGACAGCACGGTGGCAGGTGCCAAGGGCAACCTCGAACGCTTTTACCTGCTCAAGAAACTATCTTAGGTGCGACTTCAGTTTTTCAACGTCTTTCAGGACTATCAGCCCCGGTGTGCTGATCAGGCCCTTTTTCTCCAAGGCGGTCAGTTCCCGGGATGTCGTTTCTCGAGAAGCGTTGATCGAGCTGGCTATATCCTGCTGCCTAAGCGGCACGCTGATGGTTACGCCCATGATCGTATCTTTGCCGAAACGGTTGCTCATGGTCAGCAGGAAAGATATCAATCGTTCGCGGACGGAGCGGTATTCCAAGTTGATGATGCGTTCGCTGTGGATCCGGTACATCTCAAGCGTCATATCCAGCAGCGGCGCCTGCATGGCAGGGTTGTCCTTGATGTGCTTTAAGAAGCTGGAGCGGGTGATGCGCCAGACTCTGACCGGGCTCAGCGCTTCATAGATCACATGGCGTTCCTGGCCGGTAATCGCCCAAATCAGCGGGAATATCTCATGGCTCTTTCGGATTATCAGCAGGTTTTCTTCGCCATATTTGGTGATGTCATAAGCTTTGACGATTCCCGACTCTATATAAAAAACTCCCGGCGGTGATTCGCCGGGTCGTATTATGAACTCGCCCTTTTTGTAGACCAGGTTGCTCCCCTGGTGGAAGAGTTTTATCAGCGCGGTGTTTTGAGCATCAGACGCTAACATGGGTACAGTATCGCATAACCTCTGTTAAGGGGCAAATTTCATCTCCTTGGATTTGATAAATATCACATAGCTTACGTGATAAAGACTACGGCGGCGGACCTCAAAAGGTTATAGCATAAGACTACAAGGAGGACGGAAGCTATGGTCACTCACTCTGAGGTACAGAGGCAGTTAAATGCCATCGGTGCGAACATTAAGTGGTGGGGCCGTGCTGAAGTCCGGGAGCTGGAACATATACTGGTTCCGCGTGAAAACATCATGTATTGCATAAACGGCCGCTATGAAGGCGGCTTTGCGATGATATGCATCACCGATCAACGCATACTTCTGATTGATAAGAAACCGCTTTACTTAAGCCTCGAAGACATCCGTTATGATATGGTGTCCGAAGTCGACTTCAATCAAAGATTGTTGGACGCCACCATCACCATCTGCACATTGAATAAGAAGCTGCCGTTCACGGCGCTTAAAGCCGGCCTTCTGCGCAGAGCTACCAGTTACGCCCAAGGCCGTATAATGGAATTCCGGCACCAGCCGGTGCAACAGTATCAGCATCACCAGCAAACCCATCCTCAGCAGCTGGCGCCTATGTATAACCACCCGCATTCACAACCTCAGCAGCCGGCTGAACAGGACACCGTATGGGCCTTGGAGCATCGCGTCACTAATCCCTACACCCGCGTGCCGCTGATGATGCGACGCCGCGTATCACGATTTACCAACTAAGACATATAATTGACTTAAGGTTATGCTTATGCTATAATTGATGCATAATGCAAGCCCTGCCATCGCATGAGCTTCCTCCTTCTGTGCCAGCGGAAGAAGCTCTTCATCAACCCGAATTATCCGCTGAGGGCAATGAGGAGTTGTTCTTAAAAGGCCTGGGACGTGCGCAGGAGATGCTCGCGCAAGAAGGGATTGATTACCGCATACTCGGCAGCGTAGGGGTGGCGGCTACGCTTGATGAAACTGCTGTCGGTCCGTATACCTTGGACACCAGCCGGAAAACCGATATCCCAGTCAAGCGCTATCCCGATCTCGACATACTCGTTCCCAGGAGTCAGCTAGCTAAAACCATTCGAGTACAAGGAAGGCTCATAGACGATCCTGAAGCTCCCGTGCATCTGGGTATAGCCAATAATTTTGAAACGTTTGATTTCAGGCCCGGCGAAGAGACATCATACCTACGTTATAAAAATGTGAAAGTGCCGGTTAAAACCGAGATATTCGATCCCGTGGATGCTGAGTATCATGGCGTCAAAGTGGTCACGGTTGATCCAAGGACGCTTCTGCACACTTTCGTCACCATCGGCGGCGGCCTTCGTGACAAAGATATTAGGCCAGCCCGGCTTTTGACGCGCCAGGCGAAGGATGGTTCGGGACATGATGAGGCAGACTACAAAGGCTTTCATGAATTTATCAAGCAGCGCCGTGCTGTGGTACGGGCTAACCCGTCACACCAGCGCTTTGTGGATTTGGTAGATCGGGCAAGAATCGGCATCAGCGATCGTATTTCGGTGCGCAACCGCCAGCGCTTGAGCTGGCTGATTGCCAAATCGCATCTGCCCGTGCATCGTCGTCCCGTAAAAAAGTAGCTGGCAGTCTGGCATAAATCCGGTTGTGCCTTCGGTACAATTTGTTATTCTAATTACAAGATTAAGCGCAAAACAGAGGGCGATAAGCAACAGTGGAATTTATCGGAGGGGATGTATCATCATCTAGGCCTAAGAGGCTTGGTAAGTTCGGCTTTCTGTCTGTAATAATCGCTTTCGGGGCCGTTGGCGGCATTATTGCCCTATTGGCTTCGCAGGCAGCCGTGCCGCTGGTAGTTGACGGTTCGGTGCCTCAGCCAAGGAACCCCAGAGTTTATTCGGACGACCGCAGCCTGATAGTCGCTTGGGATGATACGCGGCCCCAAGGCGTGGTTGGCTACTATCTTCAATACCGCAAAAAGGGTGCCCTGACTTGGGAAAACGTCCGCCAAACCATCCATAACACCATACAGCTTCAGCCGCTGGAGAACGGGGTAGAGTATGAGATAACCATTCAGAGTGCCCGTGGCAGCTATCTTGAAACTGATAAGGGCGACCTGGTTAACGATGACAGTTTCGGCCCGTTGTACTGGGCAAGGGCGGACGGCCATGTCTCGCAACCGGTTACAATAAACGGAACGCCTTCTTCGGCCCGGATCGAAGCTATGCGTAATCGTTTGACCGCATTTTTTGATGATTTCAACGAGCCGGCCAATCCGTTCAATGAGCTTGAGTGGAATAACGCGGCCTTCTGCAACGACGGGACTTATGACACTGCCAGCGCATTCATCAATAATCAGTTCCACTCGCACAATTCCATCAGCTGCGGCTTTGGAGGCGTGATTTCGCGGCCCAGAGCCACTTTTGACACGACGGTCGGATTGAACGGCGGACCGGTCAGCGAGACCAACCCGGCGCAGATAGAATTCGATATGGATCTGCAGGTAGACGGCCGTAGCAAATGGTACCTGGACCTTATTCCGCTCAGCGCCCGTAAAGCCCGCTACCCGATTGATATCGACAGCCATCATACCGCCGACGATTCCCAGGACCATAATGATCCGGGCAATATGCTGCGTCTGGATGTCCACGGCGCCGGCTTCGGCCTATTCTTTGCCTACTGGGACAAAGACCGCAACTTCCACAAGCTGGATCCTAACCCGGGCAGCGTCTGTAATTACGAATGGGATAACAACACCGATTTCCGCTTGGGCTGCAACATGGCCAACAAAACCCTTAACATGAGTCCGCTGCCGGAATCCAACGAACGCTTGTTTATGGCCGCGCAGAATGTCCGAAGGCACTGGGTCATGCAGTTCACGCCTACGAAAGCCAGGGTTTTCGTCGACGGAGCGTTGATCAGCCAAGTAAATCTGCCACCGGAATGGGCGGCCGAAAAACAATACACCCTGCAGAACACTATGTTCAGCTACAACACCGCCAAAGGCTTTTCAACCAGCATCGACAGCCCGCAGGGCGACGGGGCTTCTTATATGGGTCGTCGCGGTATCATACCAAAGTTCCATTTTTATCACTGGGATAACTTCGGTTTCACGGGTCCGAGACCGACCACTGTCATCCATAACTACATTGACGGCGGCCCGGACGGCATGACGCCGAAATACCTGAACTACGGCTACCAGAACCAAAGCCACCCAAGAACGACGAATATAAAAATTCCAGATGATATAGGAACTCCGCTTAACAATAAAGGCCGGCTTCATTTTACGGTCATATCTAACAACGGCAGCTATATGTGGGCGCCGGGCGACCATATAGTATTCAACGGACGGCGATATGATTTGCCGGATATAGTCAGCGGACTGGAGAATCCGCCTCCTAATTACACCACCGACGGCCTATGGGCGGATGCCTTGAGCTTGGCATTGGATATCAATGCCGCCGATATCAAGAAGGGCGACAACATAGTCACATTCAATTTGAAAGGCCGGGTGTGGAGCGGCCTGGCCATCAATACGCACCTAGAACTAGAGTATCCGTTGGCTGCCGCGCCGTCGTTCACCCAGCCCATTACCATCTACCGCCATGCTCTTAGCAATCAGGTCGAACCCAAGATAACCAACTGCGACAGCTACATCTACGTGGAACAAGACATTGGCCTGCCGTACCTGGGCGGCAAACAGAACATGGAAGTCGGACCTTGCGAATACCTGCAGACGATGCCGCACCACGAAGGTGCCGGCCGGATTCTTAATGCTCTTAACTTCGAAGCAGAAGAATTGAATCTTTCGCCTACGGTTGTAACCGGGTCGGATCCGAACGCCTCCAAAGGTGCCTACATCCAATATTGATTATGAGTTTTACCATAGGAAGTTCGCAGCAGGCTTTACGGCCAAGAAGGATCAATTTCTTGTACTTCGCTTTAGCCTTCGGCATCATCGGCGGAATCGCTGCTTTGCTGCTGACGCGTGCCGCGGTTCCGCTAGTAATCGATAGTTCCGTCCCCCAGCCACAAAACCCACGGGTTTATGCTGACGACCGCAGCCTGATAGTTACGTGGGATGATACGCGGCCTCAGGGGGTTGTTGGCTATTATCTTCAATACAAGAAAAAGGGTGCCTTGGCCTGGGAGAATGTCCGTCAGACCATACATAATTCGATACAGCTGCAACCACTCGAGAATGGCGTGGAGTATGAGATAACCATTCAGAGCGCGCGTGGCAACTACCTGACCACCCCTAAGGGCGACATAGTCAATCATGATAGTTCGGACGAGATATATTGGGCGCGGGCAGACGGCCACGTCTCTCAAGCGGTTGCGGTCAGCGGTACGCCTTCTTCGGCCCGGATCGAATCTATGCGTAATCGTCTTACGGCTTTCTTCGACGACTTCAACGAGCCGGCCAATCCTTTCAACGAACTAGAGTGGAACCAGGCGTCTTTCTGTAATCATCCCGACTCTGCCATGGCTTTCATCAACAACCAGTTCCATTCGCACAACGCCATATCTTGCGGATTCGGCGGTGTGGTATCGCGTCCTCGCGCCACGTTCGATACCTCTGTTGGCCTGAATGGCGGTCCGATCAGCGAAACCAACCCGGCGCAGATAGAGTTCGACATGGACATAGGCGTGGACGGCCGCAGCAAATGGTATCTGGATCTTGTTCCTCTCAGTGTCCGTCACGAGAAGTACCCCACTGATATCGACGGCCATCATACGGCGGATGATTCGATGGACCATGAGGAACCGGGCAATATGCTGCGGTTCGATGTTGGCGGTTCGGGTTACGGCGCTGCCTTTACGTACTGGGACAAGAACCGTAATTTCAGCACGCTCTATTCATGGGAGCCGCCGTCGGTTTGCGGCAACTGGAGCCGCGACTGGGGCAACGGCGTCGATTTTAGGGTCAACAACGGCTGTCCGACTTCTAGTAAGACTTTGGGCCAAAGCCCGCTGTTAGAGCAAAACCTGCCTTTGCTTAAGACAGCCCAGAACGTCCGTCGCCATTGGGTTATGCAGTTCACACCAACCAAAGTCAAAGTATTCGTGGACAGCGCGCAGATCATGCAGGCCACACTGCCGGCCGACTGGGCGGCAGAGAAGAAGTACACGCTCCAGAACACTATGTTCAGCTATAACACCGCCAAGCAATTCGAGACGCATATCAACAGCGAACAACACGGAGACTTTATGGGCCGGCGCGGCGTCATTCCGTACTTCCATTTTTATCACTGGGACAACTTTGGTTTCACTGGTCCAAGGCCAACTACGGTTACTCATAACTACATAGACGGTGGACCGGATGGAACCTCACCCGCTTATTTGAACAACGTCAACATAGTCGGCAACACAAACCGCACATCCAACATTAAGATCCCCGACCCCATCGGTAACCCGATCAATAACCGTGGGAAGCTGTTCATGACGCTTAGGAGCCGCGACGATTGCGGCTGCAACTGGTCTCCTAATGATTTCATAACTTTCAACGGCAAACGCTATAACATACCCGATCCAGAGACGGTGGGGCCAGGTATGCCTGACTTCTCAAACGGATTTGCGCAGCCGTCCGTGACGTTGGTAATAAACGTAGATAAAGCGGACCTTAAGACCGGTGACAACGTTGTCGTATTCAATGGCAGCGGTACGGTGGCTACCAACCTGCATTTGGAGCTTGAATATACGAACGGCACCGCTCCTAGCTATACGCACCCAATAACCATTTATGGACATGCGCTCAGCAACATCGTTGAGCCCCGATTAACCAACTGCGACAGCTACATCTATGTTGAACAGGATCTTGGCTTACCGTATCTCGGCGGCAAGCAGAATTTAGAAGTTGGCCCATGCGAATTTTTGCAGACTACTCCTCACCATGAAGGCGTGGGCCGGATCCTTAACGCCCTTAATTTTGAGGCGGAAGAGCTGAACTTGTCTTCAACTGTCATAACCGGGTCGGATCCGAACGCTTCCAAGGGCGCCTATATACAGTATTAAATCTAAGGAATTATGATGATACGATTTAAGACTTCGCTGCAAAGAACTTTTCGACCAAAAAGGTTAAACTTCCTGTACTTTGTCCTGATCTTTGGCGTTATCGGCGGCATCGTCGCACTGCTCTTAACCCGTGCTGCCACACCGATTCAAATTGATTCCGGTCTGCCTCAAGTGCGCAATGTGCGCGTGGTAGGGGATGACAGACTGATCACGGTGTCCTGGGACGCACCGCAGGGAGCCAGTGCCGCCGGTATCGTAGGCTACTTTATCGAGTACGGCGAGACTGCCCTTGGCACGTTCCCGCATACCAAACAGACTACTCATACGACGACGCAGCTGCAGCCGGTGGATAACGGCAAGCAGTACAGCATCAAGATTTACGCCGCCCACGGCAGCACCGTAATGGTTGATACGCCGGGGGCGCACGAAGACAACAGCGCTCCCGAAAAGCGGGGCAGCGGCCGCGTATCCAATCCGGTTATCGTGACCGCTACGCCCAGCAGCACGCGTGTCGATCAGTTGCGAGCGTCAATGACCGGTTTCTTTGATGATTTCAACACGCCTATGGGCGCGTTTGACGAGCTTAAATGGAACCAGGGAGGCTCAGCCTGCGGCATGCCAGGCACGGCAGCCGCTTTCATAAACAGCCAATTCCACACTCACAACCAGATCAGCACGATCTCGGACGATGGCGAGTACTGCGACCGCGGACAGTTTGCCACCCGGGCGCGCGGCATATTCGATATTGCCGGCCGGACCGAGTCGAATCCCGGCGTTGTGGTATTCGACATGGATGGCGCTACCCGCGGCAGGGACGTGTGGTATCTTGACCTCATACCAATCACGGCACGGATCGGTAACGCACCGGTCGATGTCACGGCCCATGGCAGCGCGTTCGACGACGAATCGTCCGATCCTTCGATGATCAGGCTGGTGCAGGGTGTGGTGGTAGGCGGCGTTAATGTGGTGTATTACGATGCCAACAAAAATCCACACGAGGTGACCGAGCTGTACTCCTGCAACAGCTGCATGGACGACATTATTCCGAACGTGCGCAAGCCTTGGCGGGTTGAAGTTTCGAGCACCAAGATAAAAGTATTCGTTGAAGGCACGCGGGTGTTTGAAGGCGTGATGCCGGCCGAGTTTGCGAATGTCACCAAGTATCAGCTGCACTCGACGATTTTTTCCTACAATACCGGCAAAGGCGATTCCGATAATCCGATGACATTCATGTTCCATTGGGACAACTTTGGCTTCAACGGTCCGCAATCACCGACCGTAGTCCATAACTACATCGAGGGCGGATCCGCAGGCAACACGCCTTACTTAGGCCGCGGTACCTTGGCCAATAGGGTGCCTGGCGGCGCGCGGAACACCATCGTTAAGATCCCCGACCAGATCGGCAGCCCGTCGAAGGCACGGATGATGTTTACGCTGGGAGCCTGCGGGCCCGGGTGGTATACGCATAGTTCCAGCCACAATGTAACTATAAATGGCAATGTCTATCCCTATACGCATCCAAGCACCAAAGTGCCGGCCCCGGTTTGGTCGGACTGGACAGGTTCACAGATTGCCAACGGCTACAATCCTCTATCAACTTTTATAGATATAAATCCGGCCCACCTGATTACCGGCAACAACCAAGTCCGGCTGAATATCGACGGGCACCATCAATGCATCTTCAATGTCCATATCGAGCTGGAATATGCCCGCGGTACGCAGCCGAGTTACACTCAGCCCAAGGATGTGTACGGTCAGACGCTGTACAACAGCTATATCATGCCGCCGCTGGCTCCGCACGACGCCTATATATTCGTCGAACAGAACTTGGGTCTGGCCAGCGCCAGTGATGGCCACGATTCAGGCAATATACTCGATGCGCGCAACTTCGAGGCCGAAGAAATGATCTTTGGTCCGCCGGTGATATCCGGCAATGATCCGAATGCCTCGAAAGGCAAGTACATACTGTTCCAGTAAGCTAAACGTTAAAGCGGAACTCCACTACGTCACCGGGCTTCATGATGTAGTCTTTGCCCTCGGTGCGGAGCTTGCCGGCGGCCTTGGCGGCTTGTTCCGAACCGGCGGCGATCAGATCTTCGTAATCAACCACTTGGGCGGCAATAAAGCCGCGTTCGAAATCAGAATGGATGACGCCGGCGGCCTGCGGGGCGGTGGAGCCTTTTTTGACCGTCCAGGCCCGCACTTCTTTTTCGCCGGCAGTCAAATAGCTTTGTAGGCCAAGCGTGTCGTAAGCGGCGTGAATTAGCTGGACCAGTCCGGACTCATCCTGGCCGTAGCTCTTAAGCAGTTCCTTCCGATCGCTTTCGTCCAGGCTCCGGAGTTCGCTTTCCAATTTGGCGCATATAAACACGGCTTTTTGCGGAGCTGCCAGCTCTCTCAAAGTGTTCTTTTTGTCTTCATTGCTCAAGGTGTTTTCGTCTACATTGAACACATAAATAACCGGCTTCATGGTCAGAAGCTGCAGGTCTTCTAAACCCGCAAGCCCTTCCGGTTTGATGACCGTATTAACCGGTTTGCCGTCATCCAAGGCTTTATAAACTTGTTGCAGGGTCTCCCATAGCGGCTTGAGTTTGGGATTGGCCCGGGCTTCTTTTTCAAGCCGCGGCATACGGCGCTCAACAGTCTGCAGATCGGCTAAGACCAGCTCGGTGTTAATGACGTCAATGTCTTTTTGCGGATCGAGATGGTCGTCCACGTGCTGCACATCGCTGTCTTCAAAGGCGCGCACGACATGGGCGATAGCGCTCGTAGTGCGGATGTTGGCCAGGAACTGATTGCCCAAGCCCTCGCCCTTTGAAGCGCCGGCTACCAGGCCTGCGATATCAACAAAAGTTACCGTAGCCGGTACGATCTTCTTGCTGTCATACATCTTGGCCAGCACGTTCAACCGCTCATCGTTAATCGGCACTATGCCTGTATTGGGCTCAATGGTAGCAAAAGGATAATTGGCTGCCAGAATGTTGTTGTCTGTCAAGGCGTTAAACAGGGTGGACTTGCCGACGTTCGGTAATCCTACTATCCCAATCGATAAACTCATAAGAAAGTATTCTAACAGAGGTGGGGTAAATTGGCCAAAGCGGGCATCCCATAGCTTGGGCTTAGAATGGTGCTTTGTAAGGTATTTTACTGTCAGTCAGATAATATTTTAGATAACACCTATACGATTTTAGGAGTGCTGGTAGAAGTGTGTATAAACCGTTGACATCACCTTAAAATGAGGATATGGTGCAATGGCTTTATGCGAGCTTAGAAAACCATTTCCAACCCAACCATGCCCGCATTTACGGTCTTTAACACGTCAGAAACATTCGTTTCCACAATTCTTACATGGTGTAACAGAGCTGACTGGTGTATCGGCATACTTCTCCTGTCTGGGAAAGTATTGGCCGCCGCGCCAGTACGCCGCCCCCCAGGGGGCGTTCCCAAAGCGGGCTTCGGCCTGCTGCCCAGACGTCCGTTAGCGCGGACAAGACTCCGAGAGGAGATTCATGCCAGAACCAACCAGACATTCCAAGGGGGGTGTCATGAGCAGAGTGCTAGGCGCACTGTTGATGACGCTTGGCGTCGTGGCCGTGACCCAAACCGTGCTCAGCTCTTCGGCAGCCGCGTGGGATGGTGATGTATCCACTGAGGTGGACTGCTACGGCTGGAGGGCTTGGGCTTCCAACGTGTACTCCCCGGAAACGGCGCAGTACAGCTGGACACCAGGCCATCACGGCACATGGGCGAACGGCGACACTGTCTCCGGCAACCTGGCGATTACGTGGTCCAATTCCAGCGACACGGATTTGAACAACCCGTTCACCGTCTCCAAGCCGGACCACTGCGTGCCTCCGACCACCACGACGGTTCCACCGCCGCCACCGTGCCCGTACAACCCGGAGTTGCCCGAAGGGCATCCGGATTGCGTACCACCGACCACCACGACCACGCAGCCGTGTCCGTACAACCCGGCACTTCCGCCGGACAGCCCGGACTGCGTGCCTCCGACCACCACGACGGTTCCACCGCCGCCACCGTGCCCGTACAACCCGGAGTTGCCCGAAGGGCATCCGGATTGCGTACCGCCAACAACCACGACGCAACCGCCACCAACGACGGCTCCGCCCACCACGGCGCCACCCACGACCCAGCCTCCGGCTACGCCGGCACCGGTGACGGTACGTGAGGCGTACGAGTGCGACGACACGA
>CAMLHD010000002.1 GCA_946479835.1 uncultured Candidatus Saccharibacteria bacterium
TCGGCGTTATCATCGGCGCGTGGCTGCTGGGCGGTTACGCCGAACCGCCGTTCTTTCTGTTCTAAAAAACTAAAAAGCCGACTGACTAGTCGGCTTTTTAGTGGTGGCGCCCGACGGACTTGAACCGTCACGAACTTACGTTCACAGGATTTTGAGTCCAGCGTGTCTACCAATTCCACCAGGGCGCCATTAGACTCGAATAACAGGGATAATTATAAAACGAGTAAGCGAGAGTAACAAATGTGTTTACATATTTGTTACCGAGTGGCGCAGCTTTATATCCGAAGGATATAATATAATTGAGCAGTAACAGCCAGCATAAGCATGAAAACCGACGATCCTACACTACCAATTCCTGACGAACCCGGCCCGGATGGCAACGACGACGCCGTCAACCTGATCCGCGGCAAATTAGACGCGCTCTATTCGCATGAGCCCGACGCCGTAACCGAGGCCATCGAGAGCATGCAGGCGCCCGCTAAGGGCCGCAGCAAGCATCAGAAATACATGACCGAGCTGGCCACCAGCGGCAAGCCGTTCGCTCAGATCCAGGTAGAGTGGCATGAGTATTACAACGGCCTTTCCAACAAAGAAAAGCATGAGGTCTGGGAAGAGTTCTATTCCGCCCAGGCGCACAAGCCTCAGTTCTCGCCAGCAGCCCAGGTTCTGCCGGCGCCGGTGCCCTCCGGCCCGATGATTGGAGTGATCGATGTTCCGGCCGCAAGTCCGGAACCTAAGCCCAAAACCCGCAAAAAGGCAAAACCGCAATCGGTTGCCGATATCAAAGATCAGATAACCAGCAAGGTATCCAGCCGCGGCCGCCTGAGCCGCAAACAGCATCTTAAATCCATCAGTTTCGGCTTGGCCGCCGGCGGCGTAACGGTGATGGTGCTGCTATTCGGCTTCTTCAATGAACGCATCATCGCGCCCTTTATAACCCCTAGCCGGAACGTCAGCTCGACGCCTCTGATTTTAGACGCAAATTCGGCCGTGGGCGCAGACCCAAAGATCATCATCCCCAAGATAAACGTTGAGGTACCGGTGGTTTATGACGTACGCACCATTGATGAGGCGGCCGTGCAGAAAGGACTGGAGCGCGGCGTCGTGCACTACGCCACCACTTCCAATCCCGGGGAACTAGGCAACGGCGCCATATTCGGCCACTCGTCCAACAACATTCTCAACCGCGGCGACTTCAAATTCGCCTTCGTGCTTCTGAAGCGCCTGGAGAACGGCGACACCTTTTACATCGAAAAAGAAGGCGTACGCTACGTCTACAAGATATTCGACAAAAAGATCGTTTCGCCCAATGACGTCAGCGTCCTGACCGACGTAGAAGGAAAGTCCAGCACCATGGTGCTGATCACCTGTGATCCGCCCGGCACAACGATTAACAGGCTGGTGGTTTACGGCGAACAGATCAGCCCCGACCCAACTAAAAACATCGCCAGCACTGCAGTGGCTACCGATGTCCAGCCGGATGCGCTGGCCGGCAACCCGGAGTCGCTCTGGTCGCGTATTTGGGGCGCCTTGTTCTAATCGTCGATCTCAGTTATGGTCAGAGCTTTTTTGCCTGGATCAGCCTTTGAGGTCTCAATGGTGAAGATGTTGTCGTAATCGCGGTCGAAGAACGGGCCAGGCATAAGCTCGCTAGTAACCAGCGTCTCTTCGTTGGAGCCGTCGAATTCAATCATGTAGGACTGACCGCTGACGGTGTATAGCAGGCGGTGGCCGTCCATCCAATCCAATTCCTGGTTCAGCGGTATGTCGTGGTCCAAGATGGTGCGGTACTGGCGGCGATCTTCAAGATCGAAGGTCAGCAGGTTGTTGCCGCTTTGCACGGCGATGAACTGCGTATTGGCCGAAAAAGAGGCGAACTGCGGGTTATCGAGCCTTAGGAGAGCCGAGACGTTCAGGGAGGTCTCGTTTGCTTTCAGGGAATCCAGCGGGTTCTGGTACACGAAAGCCAGGTTGTCGGCGGCAGCGCCGACCACGTAGTACCATTTATCTTCGTATCTGGAAACATCCAGCACATAATTGTCGCTCTGGCCGACCGATTTGAGCGTGAACTCGCGGCTGCCTTCGAGTACGCGGAATTCTACCCGGCCTGTATCGGTCACGTTGTGATGGGTGACATACATGACGATGTCTTCGCCGTAAGAGCGGTAATCTATGACTCCTTGGGCCAGCGGCGCCGAAATCGTCCGGGCCCGAAGGTCGGCGCTACGCAGCGTGCCGGGGACTACATCCAGGAAATATAGCTTCTCCGGATGCTTGTCGCGCAAGGATAACTTGGCTGGCTTGATACCCAGAGTGGCATTGATATTGATAGAGAGGGCCGGATCTTCGCGGTCCAGCATCAGGTATTCGGTGGTTTGGTCGAAACTGCGCTCGACAACCAGGTGACGGTTGTCGGTAGACCATTCCACGACTTTGAGGGTGGCGGCCGAAGCAGGATTTGTCAGGATAGCCATAGGTATCAGGACTTGCGTAGGCGGCTCGTCGGGATTGGCCAGGTCGAACAGATCGAACAAGTAGGTTTGGCCGGGCACCTGAACCAATACCCAGCGCCGGTCCGGGCTCTGCGTGGCCAGCTGAGGCCGGGCATCATAGGCTTTGATGTCATTGATGACCAGATTGTTAGGTATAAGATAAGGATAGACAAGGCGCTGGATCTCCCCGCCGTCCAGATTGAAGGTCCGCTCCCAGTGCCGGTAGCCCTCTGCCTCCAGCCGGATGGTGTAAACACCGGCCGGCAGTACCAGCCGCGTACCGGTGCTTTCGCGCTGGCGGACGTCATTCACGAACACGGCCGCACCGTTTGGCTTTGATTCGACGAACACGATGCCGTTTTGGATTACACCGCCGTTCTCGCGGTCGATATCGTAGCCGTAAGCCAAGTAAAGGATAATCAGGGTACCGATAGCCACGACTATCGACATCAGCACATAGCCGATGAACAGGCGGCGTTTGTGGGCTTTACGGCGACGCGGGTCTAGAAAATCCATAAATTCAAGATGGGCTCTTAATTAATACTTATAGCATACAACTTTATGGCGCTTATGCGCGGGCAAAACAGTAAATTGAAAGCATCCGCCTCTTGCCAAGCTCAAGGCTTAAGCATTAAAATGGGCAATAGTCAGGCTCTTAGCAATTTTATTCTTCAGGGTAACAACGAAAACGTTTCATAAAAGGCAACCGTGGGCAATAACCAAGCAACCATTGAAATCAACGGCCAAAACTACGATGCGCACACCGGGCAGCTGCTTGATTCGGGCCACCATGCCAAACCGGCCAAGCGTCCGGTCATGGATGTAGCCAGGCGGGGGCCGGCCCCCAAGGTTCACAAATCTCCCGAGCGCAGCCAGACGCTGATGCGCCACGCCGTTAAGAAACCTAAAACCGCGCATGTCGCCAAGCCTACCGCCGCCCGCGCTCCGAGTGATTTTGCCCAAGCCCCAGCTTCAAATACCCCGGCTTTTGTAGGCAAGGAGGATGCCGCCCGGGCCGCCCGGGCCCAGAAGATCAAGCAAAGCACGCTTGTCAGCCGCTTTAATGACTTTTCATCCAATGTGGTCCGCCCCTTGGAAACGAAGGTTCAGCAGCTGGCTGTCCAGCCGGCACCGGCGCATGCTTTGCCAGCGCCTAAATCCCATCACAATTCGTCCGCCAATGCGCTTATAGCCAAAGGCTTAAGAAACGCCAGCAGCCACACCGAAACACACCACAAGCCCAAGAAAACCAGGAAACGCGGCCGCCTGGCCAGCGTTGCCGCCGGCGGCCTGGCAGTGCTTCTGCTCGGCGGCTTCTTCTTTTATCAGAACATCCCTAATATGACTATGCGCTACGCCGCCGCCCGTTCCGGTGTCAGCGCCCGTTTGCCGGGTTATCAACCCTCCGGTTTCGCGCTTAGCAATCACATCAAGTACAGTCCGGGCCAGATAACGCTCAGCTTTAGTTCCAACTCCGACGATCGCAGCTTTACCATTACCCAGCGCGAGTCTTCGTGGAACAGCGAAACGCTGCGCCAGAACTACGTCGCCAACGCCGATTCGCAAGTCCATAACTATGAAGACAAAGGCCAGACGATTTATCTTTACGGCGACTCAAACGCTACTTGGGTCGACGGCGGCGTCTGGTACGAGATCAACGGTAATTCAGGTTTAAACAGCGACCAGCTTATCCGCATCGCGACCTCCATGTAGTCATGGCGCCGTTCATCGAGAAACACAACACGGCCGTAGAATTGGTCAACGTGTCAGTTAATTTGGATGGCCATAAGATACTTAGGAAAGTATCGCTCAAGATAGAGAAGGGCAGGATAGTCGGCCTGCTTGGCCCCTCCGGCGCCGGCAAGACCACTCTTATCCGCACCATAATCGGCCGCCAGCCTATAAAAAGCGGCCGGGCGCGAGTTATGAGCACGCCAGTCGGCAGCCGGGCGGTGCGCAGCTACATCGGCTATATGACTCAGGAACCGGCCATTTACGAAGATCTGAGCGTTAATCAGAACCTGGAATTCTTCGCTGCTATGCGCGGAGCCGATACGGCGCAGGTTAGAACTTTGCTCGAACAGGTCAATCTGAACCGCCAGGCCAAACAACTGGCCGAGACTTTAAGCGGCGGCCAGCGCTCCCGCCTTAGCCTTGCTATAGCGCTGCTGGGCAATCCGCCACTATTAGTGCTTGACGAGCCGACCGTCGGCGTAGATCCGGTGCTGAGGCGCCAGTTGTGGCTTTTGTTCCGCAACCTGGCCAAAAAGGGCACTACGATCCTGATTTCCAGCCATGTCATGGACGAGGCTTCGCACTGCGACCAGCTGCTTCTGCTCAGAGACGGCGCAGTGCTTGCCGAAGGCACGCCGAAAAGCCTTATGAGCCGCACCCGGACCAAATCGATAGAAGACAGCTTTATAAAATTGGTAGGCAAGGGAACACGCAGGTGAACCGCAGCCTAGCCACTGCCAAACGCGTACTCCATCAGCTGGCTCACGATAAGCGCACGCTGTTATTAGTGTGGCTGGTACCAGTGCTATTGATGACTCTATTAAGGTTCGTATTCGATAAGAACCTGCCGCTGTTCGGCCGGGTAGCGCCAGTGCTGCTCGGGATTTTTCCGATGATAACGATGTTCCTGATCACGTCCATAGCCATGCTGCGCGAACGGCGCAGCGGCACCCTGGACAGGCTGATGACCATGCCGATCAACAAGGGCAGCCTGATTGCAGGCTATGCCCTGGCTTTTGCGCTCGTCGCTCTGGTGCAGGCCGTTATAGCCAGCTTCGTCGCTATAAAATTCCTGGATGTTGAAGTGGCCGCCGGCGTACCGCTGCTGGTCAGCGCTGCTATTACATCGGCACTGCTAGGTACGGCGATGGGCTTGTTTTTGAGCGCCTTTGCAAAGAGCGAATTCCAGGCCGTCCAATTCTTGCCAGCCTTCATTTTGCCGCAGCTGCTGGTGTGCGGCCTGCTGGTGCCGCGCGAGCAGATGGCAATGGTTCTTCAACGCTTCGCCGATTTCGTGCCGATGACCTACGCCGTCGATGCCATGCAGCAGATAACCGTTCGAGGCTCGCTTACAAATCAAATGGTGCGTGATTTCCTGATCTTGGGCGGCTTTATTCTTGTGGCCTTGATCTTAGGCGCGCTTACCATCCGACGCCAGGATTAGCCGGATAGGCGATCGCGGACACGCTGTTCGCCTAATGTCTGCATGATGGCATAGAGGTCAGGCGTGCGGTTCTTGCCGGTCAGCTTGACGCGCAAGATCCGGGCGTAGTCGCGCATGTGCAGGCCGGCGCTTTCGGCGCCTTTGCGCATTTTTTCCAGCCAAGTTTCCTGGCTGTCGTTAGGGTCATAGCTGCTCAGAAAAGCCTGGACCACGCCCGAAACTACCTCTGGGCTAAGGTCCTTTAGCTCCTCAGTAGTTCGTTTGGCAAAATCTTCTGCGAACAAACTATCAAAGAAATAGCCGTACTGCTCATAGGCATCATTCCACTTATATAGGTCTTTGCGCGGCTTGTCGCCCTCGCGCTCGATGGAAAGGACTTCCTGGGTATAGTCACGGTCCTGGTCCAATGCATCCTGGAACGCATCGCTTGCATGAGTATAAATCTGCTTATGAAATTCTGTCAGGTCCTGATGGGCGATGTAATCCTTGGCATAGTCTTCCAGTTTTGCCATGTCCAAAAGCGGCGCCCTGGACGCGGCCAGTTTTTCTAAAGAGACTTGAAACTCGTCGACTTGCTTGTCCGGATTGGCCCGGTACCAATCTTCAAAATTGGAGTTAGCCAGGCCTAGCAGGTAAGCCTTGATGGCCTCAACAGGATAGCCGGCCTTGAGCCAAAAGTTCACGTCGGCTTCATCGTCTTTGCGCTTGCTGAGCTTGCGCTTGCCGCCCCCGTTTTTATCCAAGATCGAGATCGGCGCAAAATGGCCGTAGATGAAGGTCTCGTGCCCAAGTGCTTGGGATAATTCTATATGCAGAGCGGTGGAAGGTAGCCATTCGTCGCTACGGAAAACTTTGGTGACGCGCATCAGATAATCATCTACCGCATGGGCCAGGTGGTAAGTAGGCAGGCGATGTTCGTCGGATTTGATCAGCGGTACGTCAAGGTCGTTTTCGGGCACTTCCATCTTGCCCTTGAAGACATCGTGATAGGTAATGCGCTTGTCGTGCGAACCCTGGCTACGAAAGCGCAGTACGAACGGTTTGTCCGCGTCCAATGCGGCCGTAATCTCGGCTTCGGATTTATCGCGCCATAGCGCCCACTGGCCGTAGTAGCCGGGACGCTGCTTCTTGGCCTGCTGGTCGGCTATAGAGGCCTTTAATTCCTCCTCGGTTGCGAAGCAGGGATAAGCCCGGCCTTTTTGCAGCAGATCAACCGCGTAGCCAAGATAAATCGGACCGCGCTGACTCTGCAGATACGGGCCGTATGCGCCGTCTTTTTCAGGACCTTCATCATAATTCAGGCCGAACGCGTTGAACGCTTGGACGATTCCATCAACTGAGCCTTCGACTTCGCGTTTCTTGTCGGTATCTTCGATCCTAAGTATAAAAACGCCGCCGGATTGATGAGCGATACGCTCATTGACCAGGCCGGCATAAATGGTGCCGATGTGTACAAAACCGGTCGGAGAGGGCGGCACGCGCATGACTTCGGCGCCCTTGGGCAAGTCGCGCGGGGGATACTTGGCTTCGGATTCGGACTTTTGAGCGTATCCGTTCGGGGCCAGCTCTTTTATCAGCTTTTCGATCAGTTCTTGAGAGTATTGCACGTGCTGATTGTAACAGATGAAAACTGGCAATAGATAGAGGAGTGAAGCGCAAGGATAAGCTTTATGGTAAAATTTTATCTAAATGGATGAATTCAACAGACGGCCCGTCCGCCGCACAGTTAACCTTGGCAGCGCGCCGCGCGATATTACCCCCAGGCCTGTAGCGCGTTCTGTAAACCAGCCTCCCGCGAATAATTTTGCCAGCGGCAATGAAGCCGGCGCTGTGCAGGTGCCTATCGGCCCGAAGCGCAAATTGAAGCTACGCCTGCCTAAGAATAAGAAGGAATGGATAATCGTGGCCGCGGCAGGCCTTGTACTACTTGGCGGCAGCGCTTCGGCGCTTTATTGGTTCGTTATAAAAGAAGACCCTAAGCCGGTCGTGCAGCAGGAGCCAGAACCGGAGCCAGAACCGGAGCCAGAACCGACGACCGGCCCGTCCGTGGTCAGCGGCCGCGAAGTGCCATTAAGCGAAGTCAAGAAGCCTATTTACGCCGTTCAGATAGAAAACAGTCCCGAAGCCCGGCCGCAATCCGGCTTGATTGATGCCGATATCGTTTCCGAAGCTGTCGCCGAAGGCGGCATCACCCGTTTCAATGCCATATTCCACGACAAAGTACCGGCCAACATCGGCCCGGTCAGGTCATTAAGGCCTTACTATATCGATTGGTTCCTGCCTTACAATGCCGGTATCGTCCACGCCGGCGGCTCGCCGGAAGCGCTCAACGACATCAGCGCCTTGGGCCTGCAGGACATGAACCACAACTCCAGCCACTTCCGGCGCGTCAGCAACCGTTACGCGCCTCACAACCTTTACACCACCGGTCAGCAGATGCTGGACCTATTCACCAGCAAGGGCTATAAGAATGCTGATCCCATTCCCAGCTTGCCGCGCAAGGCCGCCGAGCCGGCCGCAGCGCCGACTGCCCGGGTTATCAACCTTAACATCTCGCGCAGCAACTATGCCGTCAATTACACCTGGGATCCGGCCAGCAACAAATATCCGCGTAATTTGGGCGGTGTTCCGCATAAAGACGCTGATAACGGGCTGCAGATCGCACCGGACGTAATAGTCGTACCTGTCATGACCAAGGGCGTGCATCCGGACCGGGTCCATACCGTCTACGGCACGGTCGGTTCAGGCAAAGTGTTCATATTCCAAGACGGCACAGTTACCGAAGGTACGTGGCACAAGCCCAGCCGGCAGGCCCAGTGGGAATTCAAAGACGCCGCCGGCAATGTGATAAAGCTCAATCCAGGCCAGACTTGGTTTACGATGATTGACGCGCCAGGCTCCGTCACCTACACGCCATGAACCACTTAAGGGCTTTCCAAAGGTCAGTCCGCAACATAAGCTTAGCGGCAGTTTTGATGCCTGGATTGTTAGGCATCCTGGCATTCGTCTTGTTCCGAGAAACAGCTGAGCTAAGCCTGATCTTGTCTTTGATACTGGCTATCAGCGTTTACGCGGCGGCCGTGGCCGTAGCGTTCATAAATTTGACCAAAGTCGTGATGCTGCCGGTAGAGAAGGTCTGGCAGGCGGTTTGGCATGTCAGCCCCGGCAAGACCGATGTGCCGGCGCCAAAGCTGGAAAACTTACGCTTAGGCCGGGACCTTGTTAATGCTTTGGTACTTCAGGTCTACGACCTGGCCAGCCACGGCCAAGCAATCCAGGAAGCCACCGGAGGCGGCCAGGCACCTGCTGCCACAGGACCAGTTGTGCAGGCGGACGGCATAATCGAATCGATTCCCACGCCGCTGTTCTTCGTAGATAAAGAGAAGGTCGTTAAGATGGCTAATTCGGCCGCCCTGAACTATATCGGTTTGCCACGCGAGAAAGTCATCGGCCGTTACGTTTACGACGTCCTCAGGATGTCGTTCATGTCCGACGATACGCTGGAGGCCTGGATGGACTCCCAGAACAAAGCCATAGACAGCCGCTCGTGGGAACACGCGAGGCTGACTATGGACGACAACAAGACCGTCAAGCAGTTCGACCTGGCCGCTTCATTCAGCAAGGACAGGAGCGACGGCCTGGAAATGGTGCTGGCACTGTTCGACCGCACCTCGGCCTACGACAAGCAGGACGCGGCCATCGGCTATGTCGCCATGGCCGTACATGAGCTGCGCACGCCATTGACAATCATGCGCGGCTACATCGAGGTTTTCGAAGACGAACTTGGCCAGACGCTCAGCCAGGAACACCAGGAATTCATGCGCAAGATGAGCGCCTCAGCCCAGAGCTTGACGGCCTTCGTCAGCAATATCCTAAATGTCGCCCGGATTGATCAGAACCAATTTATGCTTACGCTGCATGAAGCCAATTGGAACGAGGTTTTGCCGCAGATCATCAAGGACATGGAAATCAGAGCCTCGGTGCGCGGCAAGACGCTGGAGCTGGAGTTGGCGCCAAACCTGCCGAGTGTGGCCATAGACCGCATCAGCATCTACGAAGTCGTCAGCAACCTGGTGGACAACGCTATCAAATACAGCGGCCAGAACACCCGAATCCTTATCAAATCAGGCTTAGGCAAAGATGGTAACATAGAGACAGTAGTGCAGGATTTCGGTGTGGGCATGCCGCCCAGCGTGATCGACGGCCTGTTTACGCGCTACTACCGATCGCATCGTTCCAAGAATGCCGTCAGCGGCAGCGGCTTGGGCCTTTATCTGGTCAAAGCTATAGTGGACGCCCATGGCGGCAACGTCTGGGTCAACAGCAAGGAAGGCGAGGGCAGCAGCTTCGGCTTCAGCATCCTGCCGTACGCCAACTTAGCCGACAAGCCTCAGGTGGCCGGCCAGGACGGCATCGAGCGACAGGCCAGCGGCTGGATCAAAAATCACTCTATGTATAGGAGATAAAATGACGACCGAACTTCCAGACGAAAACCAACCGGCAGCGGCCAAGAAGGTCCTGTGCATCGAGGATGAGTATTTCATTTCCGAACTTTATGAACGCGCGCTCAAAAAGGCCGGTTATCAGGTAACGACGGTTTTGAACGGCCAGGACGGCCTGCAGGTGGCTCAGACCGACCATTACGACATCGTGCTGCTGGACCTGATGGTGCCGGGCATGACTGGCATTGAGATCCTGCGCGCTTTGCGCGATCCGGCCCGCAGCCCGGGTTTCAAGGGCAAGATCGTTATCACTACGAATCTGGACCAGGACGACGCCAACAAGGCAGAAGTGGAACAGCAGGCTGACGGTTACTTGATCAAAGCCAGCATCACGCCCAAGGAGCTGGTGGCGTTCCTGGACAAGCTCTAAAGCCTGGACAATCCACCTCTGTTATGTTAGGATATTGTGGTCAGTTAGAGGCCCCATCTTCTAACGGTTAGGAAATCGGGTTCTCATCCCGGCAATCGGGGTTCGATTCCCCGTGGGGTCACCAAATTATCACAACCAAAAAACCCGAGTTAAGAGCTCGGGTTTTTTCGTAGAGCGCCAAAACTATTGTTAAGTTTAAGCGGTATGATAGGATGAATTTAAATAACTTATGCTAAAACAACAATAGGAGCAGAAAATGAAAAAATTAAAGAGCTTGCCTAAGTGGGCCCGCGCGCAAAAGCGCCCGCACTTGATTGGTGCGGGTATTTTTATGCTCGCTTTCGCGCTGATAGGGGTCATGATGCTGATCCGAAGCTTCGCGGCCGGTGAGACCGTTTATCTGTCGCCCGAGACAGGCAGCGTGCAGACCGGCAATGATGTTACTTTCGCGCTCCGTTTGGACGCCGGCACCGGTGTCAACGGCGTCGATATAGCGATCAACTATGACGCATCGAAACTCCAGTTCAAGTCTATAGACGGTTCAGCCAGCGCTTTCTCGATGGATCTTATAGCTACCGGCGGGAACGGCACAGTAAATATCGTCAGAGCTATTCCTAACGTGCTTGTAACCGGAGACGTCGAGATTGCCAAGATTACGTTTACGGCCCTCGGAGGTACCGCTACTACGGCAAATCTTACCTTGAGCGGCGAGGTAAGCGATGGCGATGTGACCGGGCCGCCGGCCTTTACCAATGCCAGCGTCGATATAACCGTGCCGCCGGTCGAGACTGATTCCGCCGACTTTACGATCGAGACCACCAACGCCACGCCTATAGTTGGCTCCCAGTTCGGCCTAAGGGTTTATGTGGATTCCGATGCCATTTATGAAGGCGGCCAAGTAACTGTCAACTTGCCGGCCGGACTTTCATACACCGGCACGCTGGACAACGCAGGTACGGCCTTTAACCCAGCTACTACTGTTACTGGGACTGGCCCGCAAACCGTCAATCTGGTATTCGTCACCCAGTCTACGACCCTGACTGGCAAGCAGCTGATCACAACCATTCCAGTAGAGGCTACTTCGGCCGGCGCCAAATCGGTAACATTAACCGGCGCGCGGCTGGTCGATTTGAGCGATGCTGATATTACACCAGTAAATGCCGATGCTTTCGACATTACGGTAGGCGCAGCGAGCCTACCGGCGCCAGTAGTCACCAGGCCGGGCAAGGCCCAGCTTGATGCCACCGAGAACATAACTGATCTGAGGCAAAGCTTCACCATCACCAACTTTGACTCCGCCGCAACCTACACGGTAACCCTGGGCGGTCAAAGCCTGTCGCTGACAGCCGGCAGCTTCGGCATCCCCGAAAGCATGCGCAACGGCGATCTGATACTTCAAGTGGCGGCAAGCAAAGACGGTGCCAGCGGCAGCTCCACCTACACCATCCGTCTGCGCAGCCCCAACGTAAACCGCGTCGAATGCGTCGAACTGCTCGACCTGTTGGCCGTCAACGGCGGCTATGGCGGCTCAAGCGCCGAGCTGGACCTCAACTTTGACGGTTCCGTCAGTTTGATCGACTTGCTTACCATCACTGCCAACTGGGGCGGAGCGTGCCTCTAATCCTGTCTTTGCAACAGCCTGAGAGCGGCCTGAAAGGACACTTGCGATTCCTTGGGGCCGTATCGGCCCTTTGGCTGATGATACTGAGCGGCCTAAGCCCGATGGCTGGCGCTCAGTCCGCAAGCACGGTCAGCTATACCATTAGTCCGGCTGCCCATAGCGTACAACCGAACAGCACGGTCGATATTCTCGTAACTCTCCGTACTACGGTCAATCTGGCCGGTGCCAGCGTGCATCTGGCCTTTGCCTCAGGATCGTTCGTAGACTTCGAGTCGGCCCAATCGCCAGGCTTAAGCTTTGTGGACTATCATGAGAATTTCGACGACCTGGTCTTCATCTGCAACAACAATAATTGTGCGCCGGGTACTTATCCTATCGCAACTATTACGGCCAGAGTCGGCCCGAGCGGCACTACGCAGGTTTCGTTCACGCCTAAAGAGACGGCCGACACTCAGCTGAACCTGATTCCGGCCACCGGTGCGACCGGCACCTACAATGTCTCTACCGCCGCTCCGCCGAGTCCTAAGCCGAAAGCTCCGGGCCAACGGATAGTTACGGTGCCTCAAGACGACGGAGAGGGCGGAATCGTGCCCCTGCAGATCACCAACGATCAGTTCATCAACAAGTCCCAGCAGGCCAAGGAGATCAATGAGCAGCTTGGAAACGAGCCGGGCAGCGGAACATTCTGGACGCCCGGCAATCTGGTACTCATCGGCTTGGCCATGGGGGCCGGCTTCGCGCTATTCCTATTCGTACTCATCAAATTCTTCGGCCGCGGCTCCGGTCCGTCGGGTCCTTACGGCTCAGGCGATTCCGGCAGCCCGGGCCCCACGGCCTTCGTGGGCTAATAAGGCAGAGTGGAAAAGTCATAGCCATCAACAGGTTAGCGACCCTAGGTTTTGGCCGAGTATTGGCTTATACTGACTTCAAGTAGCCATAAGCGAAATAATGGAACACACCGAACACGTCACTGCCGAACATGCCCCAGGCCTATTTGATTTCTTGCCAGGCATACATTTGGTGCATGGCCTGATAGGCGTCGGCCTTGCCATTGTTATCTTGGTGCCGCTGTTCGTATGGCGCTACCGCAAAAAGCTCCGCGAAACAAACAGCCAAAGCATCCAGAATCTGCAGTCCGAGAAGAACAAATCCAGCGCCATCCTCAGCGCCATCAACGACGGCGTAGTGGTGATCGACGCCCAGAACACCATACGCCTGTGCAACGATGCCGCCGCTGCCATTTTGGGCTGGAAAGCTCACGACACTCTGGGTATCGATTACCAATCCGTAATTCATTTCACCGACAAAGCCGGCGCGCCGATGGAAGCAGAAGCTGATCCGATCAACCAGACCTTTGCCACTCGAACTTATATGCGCAGCGACAAGTTCATGCTGACCGTGCCAGAGAACAACCGCATCTACATTTCGATCAGCGTGTCGCCGATATTGAGCCACAATAAAGAAGGCCCTTTGGACGGCGTGGTAGTTCTGTTCCGGGACACCACCAAGGAAAAGAGCGAGGAACAGCAGCGGGCCGACTTTATCTCTACCGCCAGCCACGAGATGCGCACCCCGGTAGCGGCTATAGAGGGATACTTAGCGCTGGCACTGAACGACAAGGTCAGCAGCATCGACGAGAAAGCCCGCGGCTTCTTGGATAAGGCCCACGATAGCACCAAGCACTTAGGCAAGCTGTTCCAGGACCTTCTGACCAGCGCCAAGGCTGAAGACGGCCGCCTCACCAACCACCCGGCGGTAGTGGAGATGGGCCAGTTCGTAGCTTCGCTCACAGATGATCTCAAGTTCGCCGCCCAAGCCAAAGGCATGGCCGTCGATTTCGTCTTAGGCGCACCCGACAGCATCATTGACGCCAGCGATACCAGCGTCGTCAAGCCGCTTTACTATGTCCATGTCGACCCGGACCGCATCCGCGAAGTCATAACAAACCTGTTCGACAACGCCGTCAAATACTCGGAGAAGGGCAAGATTACCCTAGGCCTGACGGGAGACAACACGGTGGTCCAAATCAGGGTAACGGATACCGGGCCTGGTATTCCGGCCTCAGATCTACCTCATTTGTTCCAAAAGTTTTACCGCGTCGACAACTCGGCTACCCGTACCATCGGCGGCACGGGCTTGGGCCTGTTCATCTGCCGCAAGATCGTCGAGCTTTACAAGGGCCGCATCTGGGTAGAAAGCGAAGTGGGCAAGGGCACGACCTTCTTTATAAATCTGCCGCGCTTAAGCTCCGAGCAGGCCTCGTCCATGAAGCGCCAAGAAGCCAATCAGTCGCCGCAAATTGTAACCGCCGACACAAAGCTTTAGACATGAAAAAACATGTTACAATAACACCAACCATAAGCGCATAAAGGATATAAACATATGGCAAAAATCATGCTCGTCGAGGACGACAACAATCTGCGTGAAATTTACGAGGCCAGGCTATTGGCCGAGGGTTACGAGATCGTCTCGGCGCATGACGGCGAAGAAGCGCTGGCATTAGCAGTCAAAGAAAAACCAGATCTTATCATATCTGACGTAATGATGCCCAAGATCAGCGGCTTCGATATGCTTGATATCCTGCGCGGCACGCCTGAGACGGCAAACACCAAGGTCATTATGATGACCGCTTTATCCCAGACCGAAGACAAGGAGCGCGCCGGCAAGCTGGGCGCCGACCGCTACCTGGTAAAATCCCAGGTTACGCTTGAAGATGTCGCCCGCGTTGCCCGTGAGGTTCTTGAGGGCAAGACCGAAGGTTCAGCGCCTCCGCCAGCCGCAGCGCCCGAACCCCCAAAAGCTGAACCGGCAACACCAGCTGAGCCGGCAGCCGCCACTGTTTCCCAGCCAACCACTTCGGCGCCGGCCGCATCGGCTTTATCCGTTGCGCCAGCACCAGCTGACCCTGCAGCTCCTGCTCCTGCGCCTGCGCCAGTCGTGTCAGCTCCGGTTGCGCCTGCGCCTTCGGACACTCCAGCCGCCGCTCCCACACCGGTAGCCGACGCTAAGCCAGAGGAAAAAGCGGAAACGTCTTCTGCTCCAACACCAGCTGCCAGCCCAGCCCCTGAGCCAGCTAGCGTGGAGGCACCGCCGGCTGCCACTCCTGAACCGGCCACAGCTCCAACTCCGCCACCTATAAACAATCCATT
Organism: uncultured Candidatus Saccharibacteria bacterium; assembly: GCA_946479835.1. The sequence continues at coordinate 15,313 of CAMLHD010000002.1, forward strand.
GAATTTGGCTTTGCCGCCCGAACCGGTCCCTGAACCGCCAGCCGCTACAGATCCCGCTCCGAGCATCAGCGCGCCATCCACGCCAGCTGCCATTGATAAACCGGTTGATACCAGCCCTAAAGCGGAAGAAAAAGCTCCCGAGCCGAGTCCAAGCCCAGAGCCTGCCGCTCCGGCCGAGCCGCCTGCAGCCGAAGAGCCTAAAGCCGAAACTCCCGCAACACCAGAAGCTCAGGTAGACCAAGCACAAACCACCGCCACCGAAGAAGACGTAGTTGAAAAGCAAGTCGAAGACTTTGTCGCGCATGCCGACGCACCGCAGATAACAGTATCTGAGGACGGGACTATCAGTCCGGCCGGACCGGGCGAAACAGAAGAGCCGGCCCCCCAGCCGCACGATCTCAAGCTGCCAGACCTGGGCGCAGCTGCAGCTGAAGCCTCAGCTCCTGAACCCGCCGCCGAAGTACCGACAGCGCCGGAAACCCCAAGCATAGAACAGCCGGCCGCCGGTGCGTCAACTCCGGAAGCTCCGACGGCTCCCACCGGCTTTCCGCAAGCCGCGGAAGCTGCAGCTGCCACCGAAACACCGACCGCACCCACGGAAGAGCACAAGACCGTAGCCGGCATGAAGGTTATCAACCCAATAAGTGATCCGGGCACTGCCAAGCCTAACCTGAATGATCTGCTGGCAAAGGAAGCCGAAAAAGAACAGGTAGCCCAAATCGTAGGCAACGCCGGTGTTGCCCCGCCGCCTCCGGCACCCGCACCCGGACAAGAATCCGCGCCCGCCAACAAAAGCGAAGAAGACCCCAATCTTATTGCTCTCTAAAGATGAGGCTAAACCAATACCTGGCTCTTCACACCGGCCTGAGCCGTCGAGCGGCTGACCGCGCCGTTACCGAGGGCAGGGTAGAAATAAACGGCACTCTGGCACGCCTTGGCGACATCGTGGTAGAAGGCGACCGCGTCGCTTTGGACGGCCTGGAATTAAAGGCCAAAACCGATATTTTGACTGTTATGCTCAACAAGCCGGCTGGCTACGTCGTTTCCAGGGATGGGCAGGGCAGTCGAACGATTTATGATCTGTTACTGCCGGAGCTGCATAACCTCAAGCCTGTCGGCCGCCTAGATAAGGACAGCTCAGGCCTGCTATTGCTCACCAACGACGGCCAGCTTGCCAACCGCCTGACTCATCCTAGATATGAGAAGCAAAAGATATATTCCGTGATTTTGGATAAACCGCTGACGGCAGACGATAAAGCAGCGATTGTCAGCGGCGTAAAGTTGAATGACGGACCAAGCGCCCTCAAGCTTGCCGGTGAGAGCAAGGAATGGCAAGTAAAAATGAGCGAGGGCCGCAACCGTCAGATCCGCCGCACCTTTGAAGCCTTAGGCTATAAAGTCACCAAACTGCACCGCACTAATTTCGGGCCGTTCGAACTCGGCAGCCTGCCGGAAGCCCAGCATCAGGAAGTTTCAGCCGACGTACTCTAGCAATGGCTTCTCGTGAGCTGAGGCGCTGGCCGTGGAGCCGATTACCCTTAGCAGTCCCTCGAGCTCGCTGGCCATCGCCTCGCGCTGTTCGGGCGGCATATCTTGAAACATATTGGTCTCTGCGAACTGGCGCAAGCGCCAAAGGCCGCCATCAAAAAGCGCGCGAGTGGCGCGATGCCGGTGCTGCAAGGCGATCTTATAAGGGTCGGCCTGAAAAAGCACGAGGTCGGATTCTTTCCGCCAAGATTCAATCAGGTCACCAACCTGGGAGCGGACTGTGCCGGCGCTCCACTGGTTGTTCATGATCTTGAGCGCGTAGGCAATCATATATTCATACATGACTTTCTCGCGCTCGATGGCCGGTAAATCGTGGTGGCGGCTTTGGATGCCTTCCATCATCGGATGCAGTGCCACGGCCGCGCCGTAAGGCAGATGACCGCCCTCCACCCAGTCCTGCAGCAGATCGGGCAGCTCGCAAAACCTCAGAGCGTTCCTGATCTTTGTCTCGCCGAAAGGCAGGTCTCGTATACAATCGCTGATTTTGGAATATTCGCCGGTAGCGATGCCGTAGTTATAGGTGGCCTGGATGGCCCTGGCTGTCTCGGTAACCGATAATTGCTGGTGCATGTTCTCGTCGATCTGGCGGCGCAGGGCTTCGCGGAAGCTCAGATTCTCGTACACGCTGCAGGGTAGGGTGGACTGCGCCGGATCTGCCCCGTATTTTTCAATCAAACCGCCGGTTGCCATGTAGCGGCGATGCCCGGCGATTATAACCGCGTAACGGCCGTCCGGGCGCGGCCGCAGATCCTCGAATCTGTGCGAGGTGCCGTGGCAGAGATTAAGATCGTCGACATATCCGGCCGCGGCGTCGGCGTCGAGCAGATTGACCATGATGGGATGGAACAGCTCGTGCTGCGGACGGCCTTCTTGGTCGAACGACTCAATGGCGCGACTGAGCTCTTCCAAGCCCTCCGGCTGGTATGTTTTGCGGGTCTGCGTCAGCGTGTTCAAATCAACCCACGCTACATCCTCAATGCTCTTCAGTGAGAAGTTGATTGCTTCCGGCATCTCTAGAATCGTCCCCCGGATATTTTTATGTTCGCTTCACTTATAAGTTTAAGCCATTTGGTCATCCGGGGGCAATAATTACGGGTTATTTTCCAATTTTACGGCCGCAAATTAAATAACTTCTTATACCTCTGATAAAATAACTTCATAGATGAGTAAGACCAAAGTACCTATCGTCGCCATAGTCGGGCGTGCCAACGTGGGCAAGTCCAGCTTGTTCAACGCGGTTTTGGGCCATAGAGAGGCAATCGTAGCCAACGAGCCGGGCACCACCCGCGACAGCCTGTTCGGCAAGGCCACCCACGAGGGCAAGGATTTCTGGCTGGTCGATACGGCCGGCTTAAAACAAGCCGAGGACGAGTTTGAATTCACTATTCAGGAACAGATCACTCAGGCCGCCGACAGCGCTGACATCATCATCGTCATGATCGAAGCCCATGCTACCACCACTGAAGAAGACCGGCGTGTGGCTACCATGGCGCTTAAGACCCGCAAGCCGGTGGTACTGGCCGTAAACAAAGCCGACCAGATCCGGGAACCAAATGCCGAAGACTACCGCAACCTAGGCATCAAAGACATCTTTATGACTTCCGTGACCCAGGGCAGCGGCATAGACGACCTATTCGATTACATAGCCGATCTTCTACCTAGGGCAACCATTGGCGAAGCCAGCGACCGCATCCGTCTGGCAGTCTTAGGCCGGCCCAACGTGGGTAAGTCGATGCTCTTCAATTCCTTAGCTAAAAAGCAGCAGGCAGTGGTTGCCGACCGGGCCGGCACCACCCGCGACATAAACCGCACCGTCATCAAATACATGGGCCGCGAAATCGAGCTGATGGACACGGCCGGTATCCGGCGCTCCGGGAAAATAGAGAGGGGCGTAGAGAAATTCAGCGTTATCCGTAGCTTAAGCGCCATTGAGCAGGCCGATATCTGCCTGCTGCTGATCGACGCCCTGGAACACAGCGTCCAACTGGACCAGAAGATCGCCGGCATGATCAAAGAAGCCGGCAAAGGCCTTATACTGGTCGTCAGCAAGTGGGATGCTGTCGATAAGGATGCCTTTACCCACGACAAACTGATGCCGGTCGTCAAAGCCGATTTTGACTTCGTGCCCTGGGCGCCACTGGTCGTGACCAGCAGCATCAGCGGCCAGAACGTCACTAAGATCTTCGACCTGGCCCTGGAAATCGCCGAAATCAAACAAGCCCGCATAAAGACCGCCGAGCTCAACAGCTGGCTGCAGAAGGCTACCGACCATCAGCCGCCAGCCGGACTAAAGAACCGCCAGCCCAAACTCCGCTACATCGTCCAGGAAGAAGGCACGCCGCTGCCGAGCTTCAAGGTGTTCGGCTCGCAACTCAAGTTCCTGCACTGGAGCTACCGCCGTTATCTTGAAAAAAGCTTCCGAGGAGTTTTTGGTTTCGACGGCACGCCGGTAAAATTCTGGTGGATAGATCAGCATACGCCTCGGGACAAAACTGCAAAACCAAAGCGCTAGTGCTAAGATAACCTCATGGACCACAAGGTCGCGCCAAAGACCAACATAACCAAGGCGCTATACCGTCGTATTGTCGACGACATCGAGCACGATCCGCTGGTAAAGCATTCCACGCTGGCGGCAGCCTGCTTGGTAGCGGCTATTGCCGTCATATTCGGCGGACTGATCTGGTACGCCAAACTGAACCCGGGCAAGCTGGTCCAGACCACGGCTACCGTTCAAGGCCTCAGCACCGGGAAGACGGACGCCCAGGGCACCATAACTACGTTCATGATCTTTGGCTTCAAGACCGATGAGGGCAAAGATATCACGGTGCGGGCGGCTACCACGCCAGGGCTAAGCTACAGCTTGGGTCAGGATATCAGGGTTGGTTATTTTCCACCCAACCCGTATTATGCCCGGGACTTGTCGGACAGCCGGCCGCCCATAGCTTCGCTGCTGCTTTGGAGCCTGCCGTTCGCGCTGATGCTGTGGTTCACGCTGGTGGCGCTGTGGCGGCATCATTTCCGGCAACTGGAAATCTGGGCCGCCGCCGAAGCCGCGGACGCGGAAGACTAGGATATACTAAAGGGCAATCATGGGTTTATTCCACCGCCGCGAACAGCCGCAGACCGAAGTCTTGTACACGGTCGGCATCGGCGATGAAAAGACCAAACTGATAATCGGTCTTGGCAACCCTGGCAAGGAGTACGAGCTGACGCGTCACAACACCGGCTTTATATGCGTGGACGCTTTTGCCGCAAACGAAAACGGCAGCTGGCACGCCAAAAATTCGCTACAGAGCCAGATCTGCGAGCTCAGGATAGGCCAGACCCGGATAATCCTTTGCAAGCCGCAGACTTTCATGAACCTGAGCGGCCAGGCTGCAAGGGCAGTCCAGCAGTTTTATAAGATAACCAACGCCGATACGCTGTCGGTCTACGACGAGCTGGACATCCAGTTCGGCCAGATCCGTTCCCGTCTGGGCGGCAGCAGTGCCGGTCATAATGGCGTAAAATCGCTGGTGTCGCATTTGGGCGAAGATTTCGGCCGCATCCGGGTAGGCATAGCCAACGAGCACAGCAGCAGGACCGACTCGGCGGACTTTGTGCTACAGAAGTTTTCCAAGGCAGAGCAGGGCGGCCTGGACAAGCTCACCACCGAAGTCAGCGCCATTATCAACGAATATGTCTTTGGCGGCGAACTGGCCTCCGACACCCGCAGATTCATCTGAAAATAAAAACGCCTCCGCGATGGAGGGTCTTATTCGTTTGAAGTTGAAACAAGTTACAGACAGGAAGGGAAGAAGAGCGAAGGGGAAAAGAATGGTCGGCTGGCCGCCTGGGTTTGTCCAAGTGGACTAGTCCAGGCGGCCAGTGCCGATCAGACGGGACTCCCCCACGGAGCGGTGCCGAAGCGGGCCGGACCGGTGCTGTAGGGGGCGTCGGCGAGGTCGACGAACTCGGTGAAGAGGTCGAAGATGTCGCCGAGCGGTGAGCCGAAGCCCATCACGATGTCGACGCCGTCGACTCCGCCCATGAACCGGGACCGCACGGCCTCGAAGAGGGTGGTCGCCGGGGGGCGCTGCAGGAGCTCGAGCTGCTCGGCGGCGGTCCTCAGCGAGGCCCTGACCTTGGCGATCTCGAGATCGAGGTCGGCCTTGTCGAGCTGGTTCTGCGCCTCGTCGCGCTGCAGCCGGGCGATCTCGACTTCGTTGTCGGGCGTCTCCGTCTTGGCGCGGCAGATCCGAGCATGGAGGCTGATGCCTTCCCTCACTCGGAGGAGCTGCTCGCCCTCGAGCCTGTTCAGCTCGATCAGCAAGTCGACGGCCTGCGTCTTCAGGCTCGTCATCGTCTCGGTGCACATAGCGATACCTTTCCCCCAATCAGGAACTATGGTGAGCGGGTCGCTCTGTTCTTCCATGTTTTACCCTGAAAGGATAAAACCGGTAAATGTTTATCGGCTGTATCCTTCCAAGGTATATCTGTCTGTAACTTGTTAAATAGCGCTCAAAAATGAATTGAGCTAGAGTATTATACTATATTTTTATTAATTATGCAAGTGATTTAAGGTATTGATGCTTGCTTTTGGCTATGGTTTTCGTATACTCCCTTCAGAATAAATTCTGGAGCAAATGACATGGGGAGAATCGAAGAGACTTTCGGCAGTCAGGATGCTGCCCAAGAGTTCATGATGTACGCGCACGGCCAGCCCATCTTGAGGCTTAAGACCGAACATGATGAGTTTCAGGAGCTGCCTGGTCATCTGCATGACGAGACAACTTTTGCCGCTCACAGCGGCTTTGTGACCGGCGAGCTGATCGAACCCGAGGCAGACGGGATACCAAATGTTTGTCTTGGCATAGAGCCGGTTAGCTTTGCCAGCCACAGCGAAGGACAGGTGGAAAGGCTTATACCTTTCCGACCGATGGTAGTAGTCTGGCCTAGCACTAATCTCCGCCTGATGAACCCGGTCCATGACCCGACCCGGCTGGAAGAGAATTTTATGAACTTCAAGCATAAGTCCGGCAATGTGGGCCTGACAGTAGTGGGACATTCTTTGATAATGGCAACTTTGGAACTGGTAGATGATAACGCCAACTGCAGCCGCCGTTTCGAAGTATTGTCTGCCTTGGCGCGGCCGGCCCTGCGCGGCGTATGGGAAAAACCGACGCCGATGACCGAGTAAAAAGCTCTTAAATATAAAGAGCCTCCAGAGGGGGTGGGCACCGCTGGAGGCTCATTACACCCTTCAACCCACCTTGAAGGCCTCCGCTCTGAGCAATCTCGTAAAGCTGCTCGAACGGCCCACTCATAGGTTTTCCGCCGTTCACCAAAAATTGCCGCAAATATAACGCGGTGGGAACGCGGGGTTAAAGGGGTTAGTCTGTTTTAGAGCGCCATCGTTAAGAACGAAGCGCTTAGTCTAAGTGGAGGGTAACAACTTGGTCCAAGCACGCTCTAAAACAACCTAACTTATCCTTAAAAAGGATGTTAGCATAGGGGTATAAGGTGCGTAATTACTACAATGGTAATTACAGATTGCGATTTTAGCAAATTTATGGGATTATGTCAATACCTTTTAATCTTTCTGTGATTATGTCAAGATGCTAAAGCTTAAAGCCGGTGAATTGCCCGAAGCTCTGAAAAGGTTGCCTCAACCTCCCGGGCAACTGTTCGTTTCCGCCGATAAGCTGGACGAACTGATGGGCAGGCCTCGGCTGGCAATCGTTGGCAGCCGCAAAGTTACGCCTTATGGCAGGGCTGTCACTTCCAAATTGAGCTCTGAGCTGGCCGGCAAAGGCGTGGTAATCGTCAGCGGCTTGGCGCTCGGCGTTGATTCAATCGCTCACTCGGCAGCACTGGAAGCTAGCGGCGCCACCGTGGCAGTCCTGCCGGCAGGACTGGATAAGATCTATCCGGCCTCGCATGCCCAGCTGGCCCGCCGGATACTAGACAAGAGCGGACTGCTGGTCAGCGAATACCCGGCACGTACCGAACCAATGAAACAGAACTTCATAGCTAGAAACCGCATCATTGCCGCTTTAGGCGACGGCGTGCTGATAACCGAAGCGGCGGTTGCCAGCGGCAGCCTCCACACCGCGCGGTTCGCGCTCGAACTGGGCCTGCCGGTGCTGGCAGTACCCGGCCCGATAACCAGCGCCACATCTGAAGGTACGAACAACCTTATCAAAGCCGGAGCCGTACCGGTAACTTCTGCAGACGATATCATCAGCGCGCTGAACTGGCAGCTTAACTCTGGGCCGGTTAAAGATATCCAAGCCGCCACCGAACCGGAGCGCCTTATCCTGGAACTGATAAACAACGGTTTGAGCGAAGGCCACGCCATGCTGGCCGAAAGCGGGCTGGAGCCAGCCGCCTTCAACCAGGCGCTGACCATGCTGGAGATTACCGGCCGCATCCGCCCCTTAGGCAATAATTACTGGGCGCTAAGTTAGAAACAAACTTGGGCTTAAGGAAAGTTTAGGTTAGGCTATAGCTATATGGGACAGAAAAGGGCCTTTAAGGAAGGCGTTAGAATGCCGACTCACCAGCCTAGAAGCCGACGGGAGGCCAGAGGCCGCCGCGAGCTATTCACGGCACCGCACGACCAGGCTGATATTCGTGGGCTGTACAGGCACTCTGTCGTCAACTTATTCGCTAGCCCAGAGCTGGCTGCTGATGCACCCGGGCTGACAGGGTCGATAGATTACCCGCTGATCTATCGCCGCGAAGTAACCTGGGCGATTAAAAGGCTAGGGCAGGAGGTATTAGATCTGCGCCTGAACGGCATAGCCAACAACCCCGAACTGGCAAGGTCCGTCGTCTTTTTTGCCGACAGGGCCGTCAGCGATCGTACGCGTGAAGGCCTGGGCATAGTAAAGCTTGTACCTACTCAAGAAGTGGCCGAACAGATGCAACCGGAGCTCGACGCGCTGGCTGGCGCCCTAGAGCTGGACACGACTCTCCACCCCCTCGAGATGATAATCGGCCGCTTCACTTCTGAAGCCGCCGCTATCCGCGCCTGTGATGTAGCCGACGCCTACATCAGCCATGTCACTCCAGAAGTTGTTACGCTCGGTCCGCTTGCCAGATAATCCTCCAGTCTGCTATGGTTACTCACCGTACGTCTGGTACACTTAAGCAGTTAAACATGAGCAAAAACCTAGTTATAGTCGAAAGTCCGGCCAAGGCCAAGACGATTGAGAAGTATTTAGGCAAGGATTACACGGTCAAGAGCAGCTTTGGCCATATTCGTGATTTGCCCAAAAAAGGCCTTAGCATCGACAAGGCCAAGAATTTCGAGCCGACTTATGAGATAAGCCCGGAGAAGGCCAAGACAGTCGCCGAGCTTAAAAAAGCCGCCCGCGGCCACACCGTCTGGCTGGCTTCCGATGAAGACCGAGAAGGCGAGGCGATAGCTTGGCACCTCTGCATTGCCTTGGGTCTGGACCCCAAAAAGACCAAGCGCATCGTCTTCCACGAAATCACCAAAGACGCCATCCTGAACGCCATTAAAGAACCGCGCACGGTGGATCTTAGATTAGTGGATGCCCAACAGGCCCGCCGCGTGCTTGACCGCCTGGTCGGCTATGAACTGTCGCCAGTGTTATGGAAAAAGGTCCGGGCAGGCTTATCGGCCGGCCGCGTCCAGTCAGTCGCCGTCAGGCTGATCGTAGAGCGCGAGCGCGAAATCAAAGCATTCGAGGCCGAGCGCAGCTTCAAGGTCATGGCCGATTTTATGGCCGGCAAAAGCGAAGTCCCGGCCGAACTGAACCAAAAGCTGGCCGATAAAAAAGCCGCCGAGAAGTTCCTGAAAGACATCAAGGATGCCAAATTCACGGTGGCCAGCATCGATAAGAAACCGGCTGCCCGCAATCCGTCGGCACCGTTCACTACCAGCACCTTGCAGCAAGAAGCTTCGCGCCGCCTCGGCTTCTCGGTCCGCCAGACCATGACTTTGGCCCAAAAGCTTTACGAGGCCGGGCAGATCACTTACATGCGTACCGACAGCACGATCCTAAGCGGCCAAGCCATCAAGAATGCCGAGGAATATATTCTCAAGAACTTCGGCCAGAATTATCATCAGGTCCGCCAATTCAAGACCAAAGACAAGAGCGCCCAGGAGGCACACGAAGCCATCCGCCCGACCGATTTTAAGAAGGAAGCGGCCGGCCACGACGACGGCCAAAAGAAGCTTTACAAGCTCATCTGGCAACGGGCATTGGCCAGCCAGATGGCGCCGGCCCAGGTGGACCGCACCGAAGTTATAATAGATATCAGCAGCCGGAAGGAAAAGTTCATCGCTACCGGCGAAATCCTACTCTTCGACGGCTTCCTGAAGGTTTACTACGGCGGCAAAGAAGACGTCATCCTGCCTGAGCTGAAAGTCGGCCAATCCTTAAAAGAAAAGCAGGTAGTGGCTACCGAGACCTTCCAACGACCGCCGGCCCGCTATTCCGAGGCCAGCTTGGTCAGGGCCATGGAAGAGATGGGCATCGGACGGCCCAGCACCTACGCGCCGACGATCAGTACAATCCAAGACCGCGGCTACGTAGAGAAAGGTGATCTGCAAGGCACGGACAGGACCATCAATATCCTGACTTTAAGGAGCGGGCAGATCAACGCCACCGCCGAAACTGTTATAACAGGGGCCGACAAGAACAAGCTGCTGCCCACGCCGGTGGCCGAGATCACCACCGATTTTTTGACCAAGTATTTTGCGCCCATCGTAGATTTTGACTTTACCGTTACCGCCGAAAAAGAATTCGACGACATCGAAGAAGGCAAGGTGAAGTGGAACAAGATGATCGCCGAGTTCTATAACGGCGAGTTCAAGCCGCTTATCAAGGCTTCGGCCGATGTGACCCGTGAGGAAACTTCGCAGTCCCGGGACCTAGGCAAAGACCCCAAGACAGGCAAGATGGTTGTCGTACGCTTCGGCCGCTTCGGTCCGATGCTGCAGCGCGGCGAGACATCAGACAGGGATGATAAAGACGCCGAGAAGCCCGAGTTCGCCCCGATGCCGGAAGGCGCCACTATGGACAACGTCACCTTGGAACAGGCTCTGCCTATGTTCGAGCTGCCGCGTCTGGTAGGCAAAACGGCTGACGGCCAGGACATCACGGCCGATATCGGCCGCTTCGGCCCTTACGTCAAAGTAGACAAATTGTTCGTATCGATCAAAGACCTCAGCCCGTTCCACATCTCTGAAACCGAAGCGCGCAAGCTGATCAACGCTAAGAAGAAGCAGATCAAAGAGCGCAACGTGGCCGACTTCGGCAAGATCAAAGTGCTGCGTGGTCCCTATGGGCCGTATGTCACCGACGGAAAGAAGAACGCCAAGATCCCCAAAGAAACCGATCCCACCAAGGTGACTGAAAAGATGGCCCAGAAGCTACTGGACGAAGCGCCGGCCAAGAAGCGCTTTGTACGGCGCGCTAAGAAGTAAGCCGTAAGCGCTTTATTGACTTTTTATTATTTTTGTGCTATAATGTAGCAGTAAAATTAATCTGATACATATCTCCTAAAGGAGAAGGGAATAGCAGATGAGCAGAGGCGTTTATTTAGGTGGATTCGGCAACGGCAAGACTTTGGCCGAAGACGTCCGCGTACCTTTGGCGGATGCAGGCAATTATGATGAAACGCTAGCCTATACCTATGCCTATGCCTCCACGCATCCTGAGGAAGTCGGGCGGGCAGTGGACGGCGCCGAAGTACTGACGCACTCCGCCGGCTTCTTAGCCGCCCATGACATGCGGCCAAGCATCATCCGCGCGGTTGGCGCGCCTCTCCCATCGGGCCGACTGAAAATCATGGGCCGGACCATTTCCAAGTCCGGCCAGATGCTAGGCCACGCCGCTCAGGGCCGCGAAGCCATGCGTCACGTCAACCACTACAACGCCAGCGCTCTTGGCGAACTAGGCACCCATCTTTATGCCAACTTAAGCCGAGTCGGTACAATCGCCAAGGCTGATTCGGTCAAGCTGGCCGTTAGCGCTACGCAGGCCGGCGTGCCGGTAGAAATGTTCTATAATAGGCAGGACCGCTACTTCCAGCCTTCACCCGAACAATACTTTGAAGCTAACGCCGGCAACGTGCCACTGACCATAATCGAAGGCCTGCACGACCAGCTGCCTTTGTACCCGGAAGAGACCCTGCAGCAGATCTTTGTTTAAATAAAGACTTATCCACTGGTTCTTCAGATTAGCAAATAAATGGCCTGATAATTTACCATAAACATATTGTGCAATTTATGCGATTTGGTGCTACAATATGTGTCAGAAAAACATGACGAGCCAGAGTTTGACATTTAAAAATATAGCTGTTATTATAACATAATCACAAGTGTTACTGACGGCATAAAAGAAAGCGAGATCAACCAGCATGGCCGATGCTAATCCCAAAACCATTCCGAATATCAGTGCTGTTGTTAGCGATGTCGTAAACAGCATTGAGCGGGAACGCGAGCGCGAGATAATCGCCCGCCGGTTCGGCCTGTTTGATCGCCGTGAAACCCTGGAACAGATCGGGGAATTGCTTGGCATTACCCGCGAGCGCGTCCGCCAGCTGGAGAAAGCCGTCGTTACCAAGCTCAAGGCCAGCGCCGAGAGAGGCGAGTTCGGCGAGCTTCTCAAACTGCAGGAAGTGTTCGTTCAGGAACTGCACAGCATGGGCATGGCCGCCCGCGTTGCCGACCTAAGCTCCCGCCTGACCAAAGACAATTCGCGCATCGACCAGGCTCAGATCTCATTCCTGGCCGGCCTTTGCCCGAAGCTAATCGTCCTGGATGAGAACGATTATTTTTATCACGCCGTCGCCATCGCCTCGGAACACGAGAAGGCCGATTTGAAAGAGCAGGTCACTGCCGTGGTTGACGCCATCAAGCAGGTCGGCGAGCCTACCGGCATCGAAAAGATCGCCGAACTTATCAAGGACAAGAGCGTCGCCCACACCCGGGCGCTAGCCAGCTTAAGCAAGCAGGTAGCTACCCTCAACGGCCGCTGGGGCCTCATCAAGTGGCCGATGGTCAATCCTAAGAATATCCGTGACAAGATCTATGTCATCCTGCACGAGCACGGCAAGCACATGCACTTCAATGAGATCGCCGAAGCCATCAAGGGCTCCAACTTCAAGCGCAAAGACGTTACCACCCAGGCCATTCATAACGAACTTATCAAAGACGACCGCTTCGTCCTAATCGGCCGCGGCATCTACGCCCTGAAAGAATGGGGCTACAAGAAAGGCACCGTAGCCGACATCATTGCAGAAGTACTTAGAAAGGCCGGCGAACCGCTGCACCGCGACGAGATCGTCAAGCGGGTCCTGAAAAACCGCTATGTCAAAGAAACCACCATCCTTTTGAACCTGCAGGGCAAGACCCAGTTCAAGCGCGTGGCCAAAGCCACTTATACGCTGGCCGAAGCCGAATAATCGTTGTTTAACGGGCTCCGCTCCGCCAGCAATCGGCGGCTTTCTGATGTATAATCGGAGTTGTAACTCGCTTATGCGATAGAGGTGCCTAAACTAAAATCATGATTTTTAACCGTAAAGCCCCGAAGAAACGGCCCGAAGAGGCCTTGCTGTTGTTGGAGATTCCGCGCACCAACGATAAGAAGGAGCTGGCCGCCGAACAGATGCTGGCGAGCTTGCACGGTATCTTACGCACCAAGCGCGAGATCCGGTTCGAAGGCGGCATGCAGGACCACATATCCTTGGAGATGGTGGCCATCGGCCAGCGTATCCGATTTTATATCTGGACACCCAAGCACTTGCAGCCGTTCGTCGAGGGCCAGATCTATGCCCAGTACCCGACGGTCCAGATCCACGAGCAAAAAGAAGATTATGCAACGCGGCCGCTAAACCAAAAGGTGATTTATGCCACCGAGCTGACGCTGACCGATCACGAGACGATCCCAATCAAGACGTTCCCGAGCTTCGAGGTTGACCCTCTGGCAGCCATTACCGCCACGCTGGCCAAATTGGACGAAGCCGACGAAGAAGTCTGGATACAGATAATGGCCCGGCCGATATCCGACGATTGGCACCGCCGCGGCTCAAAAATGATCCGCCGCATCCAAGGCGGGCAGGGGAGCCTGGCAGGCACCGGCCTGGGGCTGGTCGGCCAAGCCTTCGGTGCTCTTGTAAAGCCGCCCGAACCGGACGGAAAATCCGCCGCGCCGGAATTATCAGAACGCGACAAGACACGTATCCGATCCATAGAAGAGAAGGGGACGAAGCTGGGATACCAGGTCAAGATCCGCATAATTTACGCCGGCCAGACCGAACACATGGCGAAGCTGAGGATGCAGGCCATCCACGGCGCCTTCAAACAGTTCAACACCACCAACTTGAATGGCTTCCAAAGCAAGGGCGGCAGTTTTTCGGTAGACAAGCTGGCCGAATACCAGGCCCGCTTCTTCATTGATTCGGGCTACATCCTGAACATCGAAGAACTGGCCAGCCTGTTCCATCTGCCACATACTTCGGTAGAAACCCCTAACATCGTTTGGGCTACCACCAAGACAGCTGAGCCGCCGGCCAACATCCCCGTCATGCAAGAAGGCACTGAGCGTGATTTGAGCTTGTTCGGCGTCACTAACTTCCGCGGCACCAATACGATATTCGGTATCAACCGCGAGGATCGCGGGCGACATATTTATATAATCGGTCAGACCGGCACCGGCAAGACCGGCCTGCTGGAGCTTCTTACATTGTCGGATATTTATTACGATCAAGGCTTCTGCGTCGTTGATCCGCACGGTGATTACGCCCAGAGCATGCTGCGTTTCATTCCCAAGAGACGGCTGCACGACGTAATCTATTTCAATCCGGCCGACACCGGTTATCCGATCGGTTTCAATCCGCTCGAATATACCGACCCTAGCCTCAAGAACCATATCAGCTCGGAACTGGTTGGAGTTCTGAAGCGAATGTTCGACTCCTGGGGCCCTAGACTGGAATATATCCTGCGCTACACTATCCTGGCGCTGCTTGATTATCCCAATGCCACCATGCTTGACATCACGAGGATGCTTACCGAGAGGCACTTCCGCGAAGACGTCATCAAGCACATCCAGGATCCGGTGGTAAGGACTTTCTGGACCAATGAATTCGCCAGCTGGAACGACAAGTTCGCCGCCGAGGCCGTAGCGCCAGTACTTAACAAAGTAGGCGCTTTCGTAGCTAACCCGATGATCCGCAACATCGTCGGACAGACCAAAAGCACCTTTAATATCCGCAAACACATGGATGAAGGCAAGATCTTAATCGTCAATTTGAGCCGAGGCTTGGTAGGCGAGGATAATGCCGCCATTCTTGGCGCACTGATGGTCACCAAGATCCAGCTGGCCGCCATGAGCCGGGCCAACGTGCCCATGGATGAACGGCGGCCGTTCTATCTGTACGTAGACGAGTTCCAAAACTTCGCCACTGACAGCTTTGCCGTCATATTGTCCGAAGCCAGAAAGTACGGCCTTAACCTGACCGTGGCGAACCAGTACGTCTCACAGATGGATCCGGTTGTGCGCGACGCCGTGTTCGGCAACGTCGGCTCGATGGTCAGCTTTAGGGTCGGCGCCGACGA
Source organism: uncultured Candidatus Saccharibacteria bacterium (assembly GCA_946479835.1). Next base: position 30,437 of record CAMLHD010000002.1, read on the forward strand.
TGCAGCCTTCCTGAGCAAGTACTTTGCGCCGCAGTTCGAGCCTGGCGACCTTATGCAGCTCCACAACCGTTACTTCGTAGCCACTATGACCATCAACGGCGAGAAATCGCCGCCATTCTCGGGCTCCACGCTTAACCAACCGCTATCGCAGACAGATTTTTCTGACGATATTATCAATTACAGCCGTTCGACCTACGCCCTCAATAGGACTGATGTTGAGGATCGCATCGCTAACAGCATGGCACGCGACACCAGCCCGCACACCCAGCAGCAACGGCCGCAGACGCACCATCAACCGCAAGTTCACCATCAACAGTCGCATCACCAGCCTGCAGGGCAGGCTAGGCCAGCACAGACCGTAATCAAGGCCGCCGCACAGCCGCACAGCTCGTCCTCAGGCCCAGGCCAAGAAGCTAAGAAAAAGCGTACCCGCTCAAGACGCAAAAACACTGCAAATCAAGACCATACAAAAAGCGAACATCAGGTGAATACGGAACCGCAGGTAATAAAGCCCAGCGAGAGCTTTGAAGAGACCATCCATCTGCGTTAGGCAAGTGGAAATAATAAAAACAAATTAAAAATAGAAGCAAAATATAAGCGCGGGCGGTAGCAGAGCTACATGAAACAGGCCATAGATTAGATGTCGTACAATGTATATTTTACGACTCTATATTGATATTAAAAGATGATTACCTATACCTGTTTTGCAGGGGAGTTTTAACGAATAACTCCTATAAATTTAGATTTATCGTTTTGCGTTAGTTTGCATTTGCATATAAACTTTCAACTATTCCTCTGCGACTTATACAGCCGCGATCAGTCCATTTGCTTATGTCGTGAAATCCTTGCTTTCTTATGCTTTTCACGAGTTATCCACACCCCTGCCTTACTATCCCCTGTTTTGTAATATTTGCATTTTTATATTTTAGTATTGTTATATATTCTTTTTATAAATATCAGTACATGAACAAAAACCGAACGAGAAACAGGGCACCAGGGGACCCTGTCCAAATAATAACGGTCGTTCTAGCTTGATCGGATGCAAGGCAATTGGATTATAAATTGGATTATAAATGCTAGCCAGGTTGAGCCTACTTGTAAAACACCTTCTCCTCTACCCTGACGTCCACGTACTCGGCCGGTTTTTGGCCGCGCTGGTTAAGATAGTCCCGTACGGCTAAGTAACTACCGATTTGCTTTCTAGCATCTCCAGAGACATCTGTCTTGATGAAATAATTCTCTCCCGACAAACGGATATCCAGTTCATTTGCGCTAGTTGGCAGGGTCAGCTGGCTGATACTGATAGATTGGGCTTTGAGCTGGGCGGCCACCATCATGATAAAACCGATTGTCTCGCTGGTCACGGCTTGCTTGCCAACGCTTAAGTTCAGACCGCTCTGATCGCTCAGGACCAGCAGGTCCTTCTTTGTCTCGGGATCTAAGTTTGAAAGCTCGCTGACAGCCCGCCCTGAGCCGTTCAAGACATAACTCCGGTTGCCGGAGGTTATTATCAGTGCAGGCGGACTGATATCCAGCACAAGACTGGGCCGGCGTCCTAAAATCGGCAGTCGCAAGGCGGCAGCCGAGAGCTCCGGGAACCTTTCCAGCAAGGCTTGTTCGACTTCTCCGGTATTGACCGTCAGCTTGGTGCGATAAGCCGGCTGGCTCTTGAGTATTTCTTCGACCGCTTCTATATAACCGTTAGCATCCCGGTAGGGCGATCCGATGCCCTGGCTGAAACTTATGGTGGGCTTGGACGACAGCGTCAGGCTGTATAGGATACTTAGGACGATGATACCGACGGCCAAGATTGTGGGGATTAACCTGAAACGCCTGGCCGCTTCAAGGTTTATAACCTTCTCTGGCTCCGAGCGCTTCTGTTCAGATGAGCTGTAATACGAAAAGACCGGCTTGGTGCTTTGGCGCCTTAAGTTGTCGCTCGGCCGTTGCCGCAGCGGCTGTTTTGCTCCGAACCATCCCATATTCCCCTACCCTCTCTCCGAGGCAAGCTTCAATGTAAGATGAGCCAGTTCTTTGGCGGCATCAGGCTTGGCCAGTTCATGCAGGTTGACGGCCAGCTTCTCACGCTGTTCTTGATTGCTTAAGAGATTATCTATTGCCGCCATCAGGCCTTCAGCATCACCGTAGCTGACACTTAACGCTGCACCGCGTTCCATGAATGCAGCGGCATTCTTTTCCTGATGACCGTCGGCCAGACGGCCAGGCACCAGTATCACCGGTAATGCCTGGACCGCCAGTTCCGACAAAGCCGTGGCGCTGGCTCGTGTTACGACCACATTGGCAGACGCCGAATAAACGTGCATGTCGTTAACGAAACCTCTGATCGCTACGTGCTTCAGCTGCTCGGGCTTAAGCGCCTCCCTGTAAGCAGTTTCCACCTCGGCCTGGTGTGCTGGACCGCTGATATGGGCTATACCAAGATCGGGGTATTTATCCATCAAACGCGGCACGATGCTGATGATATCCTCGTTCAGCTGCGTGCCGCCTTGGCTGCCACCGACAACGGTCACGACATGACCGCAGTCGGCCATGTTTAGCCTAGCACGGGCATCAGCCCTCAGTTCAGGCGTAACTTTGACGAACTGGCTGGATATAGGAATACCGGTGTAAAAAGTCTTGTCTTTCGGATAGGCATAGAGTTCGGCCGGCATCCCGGTGGCGTGCCAGGTGGCCCACCGCCCCACTATTCTGTTAGCCAGGCCGGGGGTAGAGTCGGAATCGTGGGTCAGAAACGGAATACCAAGCTTGGACGCGGCCAAGCCCACTGGCACGGCCACAAAACCGCCTTTTATAAGTATTGCGTCTGGTTTAAGGCGTTTTAGAAGCCGCCTGGCCTGCTGGTAGCCCGCTACTGTCCTAAAAGCATCGCGGGCGTTCAAAAGCGGCGTTTTCACATCGGTCAGACGCTCTTTTAACGGCAGGCTGCTGTAGCGGCGGTACTTGCCTGCTCTTATCTGATAAACCTGGTCGATGTCGGGGTTTTCCTCGAACAAATGGATAAATTTGGCGTTCTTCTCGCAAACGCCGATCAGCTCTATCTCAGGCCGGATGGTCTTTAACTCTCTAGCGACGGCCAGCAGCGGCGTAATATGGCCGCCCGTGCCCCCGCCGGTAAGCAGAATCTTCATTCTGTGTTCCACTTAAACTTACTTTGCTTGATAAGCTGGAAAAACGCGAAATCTGGAACGCGATACCTAAGGCACCGGTCACGAACAGCAAGCTGGTACCGCCGTAGCTGATGAACGGCAGCGTTATGCCCTTCAACGGCAAAAGTCCGATCATAGCGCCGATGTTGATGATCGCCTGCACCGCGAACCAGGCCAGCATGCCGGTTAGCAACAGGCGTGAGAAATCATCCGGTGCCCGCTCGATTATACGCGCCAAACGCCCAAACAGCAGCGCGAAGGCGGCCACTATCAGCGAAACCCCGAAGAAGCCGAACTTCTCTGCCAAGATAGCGAAGATCGAATCATTGGCAGCCTCCGGCAGATAGCCGTAGGCCTGGATGCTGCGAGCCAATCCCAGCCCGAACAGGCCGCCCGATCCGACGGCGATCAATGCCTGGCACGATTGATAGCCTTCGTCCTGGCAGTCGGCCGTAGGATTCAGAAAAGTCGCTACGCGGTCGCGTCGATAATCGGACGATACGATCAATATGCCGGACACGACGAGCACCGCTAAGCCGATCAGGCCCAGTTTCTTGAGCGGCACGCCGGCAATGAACATCATCGCCGCCGCCATGCCAACCATCACGGCCGCCGACCCGAAATCGCTCTGCAGTATGCCAACCACCACGCCAACCACAGCCAAGCCGATGATGAGAGGCTTGAGGGTGCGTTGGCTGTCGCTCAGCATATTTTCAGCTTTGCGCCGAGCCAACAGATCGGCCATCCAGATTAAGAGCGCGAATTTGATCAGCTCAGCGGCTTGAAACGATACCGCTCCCACTTGGATCCAGCGCTGCGCGCCGTTGACCTGATCGCCGAATATCATCACCGCCAACGAAGCGATAAGGGCTGCGATTATCATCGGCTTAACGGCCTGCCGCCACCACTGGTACGGCACTTTGGATAATGCGACGAAGGCGGCCACGCCCAGGGCTATGGCTATCAGCTGCTTGGCTATGTAATAAGTTTCCGACACGCCCTGCAGCACGCTCATGCCAGGTGAAATGGCATAAACCACGATCAAGCCCGTCGCCAGCAGGCCTGAGGCGATCAGCGGCAACCAATAATCCGGCCTGTGCCGCCGGCGCGGCACGTCTGCCCGCCTGCGGACGCTTAAAGCGTTCATAGCTGCCTGCCTAATATAAAGACTATCAGGCCCAGTACGCCGGCCACCTGCCCCACCACCCAAAAGCGCATTGTGACTTTGGTCTCGACCCAGCCGATAGCTTCGAAATGATGATGGATCGGCGCGATCCTGAAGATCTTGCGCCCCTTCCTGAGTTTCTTAGACAATATCTGCATCAAGCTGGAGCCTGCCTCTACCACGAAGACGAAGCCGATTATCGGCAGGATCAGCACCGTGTCGGTCAGCATCGCTACCACGCCCAAAGCCGTGCCGAGCGCGAACGAGCCGACATCGCCCATAAAGAAACGTGCCGGGTATATATTGAACCACGTGTAACTGAGCAGCGCGCCAACGACAGTCATGCAGAAACCAGCGATGCCGTAGCGGCCTTCCAAAATGGCGATGATAGCGTACATCGCAAAGGCGATGGCGGATAGCCCGCCGGCCAGGCCGTCCAGGCCGTCCGAAATATTGACGGCGTTAGCCGTTGCCACTACTACCAGGACAAACAGCGGCACGATGAATATTCCTAAATACAGAGGCGAATCCAAGAATGGAATATGTATGGACGTAACGTCCAGCTTGTCATAGAACCACCAGCCGCCGATCAGGGCCACTGTAGTGATCAGGAACATCTTGAGCTTGGCGCGCATACCGGCCACACCGCCGGTGCTTTTGATATTCAGGATATCATCCAGCAGGCCGATAGCACCGGCGCCCACCATGGCCGCTACCGGCAGCCAGGTTTCTTCTCTAAGTAGATTGCCGGCCAAAGTTACCAAAGCGACGGCCAATACAAAGATAACACCGGCCATCGTTGGAATGTGCCGGGCGTGCTTGGCTCCGTGCAAAGACTGATAAACGCTGGCCTTCTCGCCGGTAACGCTGTCTGTACGGGGCTTCTTCCACCATTCAAAACGGTAGGCCAACGTGGTATATATCGGCGTCAGCAGCATGCTCAGGAAAAAGCCGGCGAATGCCAGGCTGATAATTCGAAGGATGGTCTGCTGCTCAATGATTATGAGTAAAGTGTCTTGCATGTTTTTATGTTAGGTTTCCTATCATCTATTGTACCTCTATTGCCTCTCCGGCGTAACCCCGAAATTATCAAGCAGCATATTAACGACATCCTCAAAGATCGGGGCCGCTGCGGCCGAGCCGGCAAAGCCTGGAATCTGAGGGTCGTTGACCCGGATCATAATTACGTATTCGGGGCGGTTGCCGCCCACGAAACCGATGTAGGTGCCGTTGAAACGGTCGCTGAAGTAGCCGCCGTTCTCTAAGTCCGCGATCTCGGCTGTACCGGTCTTACCGCCTATCCGGTAGCCGCTGCGGCCAATGCCGGGTATGTTGTGTTCGACCACGCGCTCCATCAAAGCCACCATATCGTTGGAGGTGCTGTCGCTGACCACGTCGCCATGCCGGACAACCGGCGGCAGCTGGTGCTGATCGCCATCGGTGTTCTTTACGCTGTCAATCAGCCGCGGCTGGTAATAAGTGCCGCCGTTTACGACAGCCGAGAAAGCGGCGGCCATCTGCACCGGCGTGGCGGTCAGGGCCTGTCCGAAAGCCGTGTTGGCGTAAGTAACGTTGATGCCGGCACCGTTCTCTTCCGGCGGCGGTACGTAACCGGCTGCCTCGCCGGCTTGCTCGATGCCGGTTGCCTGCCCTAATAAATAATGTTTGGTCATGTAGTCGTACCAAGTCAGCCGTGCCCGCTCGTTAATTTCGCCGCGGCCGATCTGCTGCAGCAGCCAGACGGCGCCGGTGTTAAGCGAATGCACCAGCGTGCTTTCGACCGTCTGGGTGCCAGAATGGTTGCGGACATCGGTGATGGTCCGGTCCCCTATCCGTACATATCCGGCATTGTAATAAGCCGTGCTTGGCGCCACCACGCCTTCGTTGATAGCGGCCGCGGACGTCAATGATTTCATGATCGAGCCTATTTCCAGAGGTGATGAAACGGCCGCGTTGGACAGATCGCTGATATTGGTAACTCCGCCGATATTGGCCGGATCATAAGTCGGATAATTGGCCATTGCCCTGATGGCGCCGGTGTTAGGGTCCATCACAACCGCGCTGCCGGACGCGCTCTTTGCCCTGTCGAGGCCGGTTTTTAATAAATCTTCGACTTGGCGCTGGATAGCCAGATCGATAGTCAGTGTCAGCGCCTCACCGGGCGTTGGCTCGGTCACTACATTCTCCGGGTTCGATACCAGCGGCACGCCGCGCGAGTCGGTTATAGCCTTGAGCTCGCCTGGCTTGCCGCTCAGGCGCTCCTCGGCGGCTTGTTCGATGCCGTACTGGCCGATGCCTTCGTCATTCACAAACCCTAACAGCTGTGCCGCCAGAGTTCCCTGAGGATAGGTCCGGTAAGATTGTTCCCTTGTGCCAACGCCTTTGATGTCAAGAGCAGTTACTGCTTCGTGCTGCTCGCGGCTAAGCCTTTTGGCCAGCACCACGTAGCGGGTATCTTCGGTCTTGAGCAGTTCGGTGATTTCGTTCGCATCACCGCCGGTAATCTTAGCTAGCTCCACGGCTTGTTTTTCCGGCTCGGTCACGTAAACCGGGTCGGCGAACAGCGTGTATTTGATCTCGTTAAGTACCAGCGGCGTTATTTCCGAGCCGTTGTGGGCCAATATTACGCCCCTCTCGGCCGGAATCTGATATTCCTTGAGCTGCATGGCCATGGCCGCCTTAGAGTAAAAATCATGGCGGATAACCTGCAGGTAAAACAGCCGTACTATAAATATCGCGGACACTAACAGCAATAACCCGTAGATAATACGGATCCTCTGTATGCTGTCAACGCGGTGGCCGAGGCCACTAGAATTAACAGCGCCGTAACGCGACAGATTAACAGCTGGCAATTTAATGAATCCTTATTGCTGGACGATACCGCTTGGTGCGACTGCCGTCAAATTATTGGCGACTTCGCTGTTTTTAGCGCGCTCCAAGGACTGGAGCCGAGCTGATGCTACCTCCAATTCATCATGCTCTGTCTGTAGAGTGGCGGCCTCCTCCCGCAACTCGTTGATCTTGTAACCGAAAGCATTGGTCTTGGTGACCTGCGTCAGATACAAGAGTCCAAGCGTGCAGCCCAGTATTATCAGAATGATGGTGTTGCTGACCGGCCCAAAGCCGCGCCGATCGCGTTTAAAAGCGACGGCATTCTGGTTTTTCCGGGCATAACGGCTCCGGCTCATAGCCAGCGAACTGGAATATGTCATAGGCGATATTACCCCTATTTTTGGGGTGTTGCTTGAGTAATGCCTACCCTCCTAAGGTATTTCCTCCTATGGTTTTGGCACTCCCGGGGCGCTTCTGGTTTGATCCTCTACGCGCCCCGTTTTTGCAGCATTAAAGTACTCTGACTTTAATCCTGTACGTTCTGGAGTTGCTTTTTACCTGTATAGGCATAGACTTTTAAGCATCTCCTTTCTTTTTGGTGTTTATTTTTGCTACGGCTCGCAGACGTGCGCTGCGGGCGCGCGGGTTGGAAACAATTTCGTCGGGGCTTGGCTGGATCGGCCGTTTGGTAAGCAGTCGGAATTCACTGTCGTATCTTTCGCCGGAATGTTCGGCAAAGATCTGTTTGACAATGCGGTCTTCCAGGCTATGGAAAGTTATCACGGCTAAACGCCCATCCGGGGCCAGCATATCCATCAGTAACGGCAGCGCTGTTTGGACCAGCCGCAGTTCGTCATTGACGGCGATTCGGATCGCTTGGAACGTCCTTGTCGCCGGATGGACTCTGCTATGCCCCGGCCAAGCTTGGGCAACGATGTTAGCAAGTTGCGTTGTAGAAGTTAACGGTCTTTTTGAGACTATCAGCTTCGCTATCGTCCTGGCTTTTGGCTCCTCACCATACACGCTTAGGATCCTAGCAAGTTCCTCTTCCGGATAACCGTTGACCACGGATTCCGCCGTCAGTTCCTGTCTTTGGTCCATTCGCATGTCTAGCGGGGCTTCAAACCTAAAACTAAAGCCGCGACTCGCTGTATTAAGGTGCGGTGACGACACGCCTAAATCCGCAAGTACTAAATCGAACGTACGTTCTTGTTTCAAGAGATCCTCGGCTGCGGACAGAAAATCTTTGTGGATTATCTGCACGCCACGACCTTGGAATACGTTACTTAAGAAATCTATAGCCGTTTGGTCACGATCTACCAATACGGCGTTCTCTGTTTGCAAGGTGCGTTCCAGTATAGCTTCAGCGTGCCCACCGTACCCGGCCGTAACGTCGAGGTATGACTGCCCCGGCATAGGGTCTAAAACTTTTAGGACGCTGTCCAGCATAACTGGAAAGTGGTTTGTTAAGTACTTTTGGTTTTTGTTTTTTGGCATGTTTGCATTTTTGTTTTTTGCAAGGTCACCGAACCAGCAGCCAACTTTTTGTTTTTTGGTTGTTTTTGTTTTTGTTTGATCCCGGGTCATTTTGGTAAAAAGTTTACGAGAGCCGGTTATTAGATAACCGCCAAACTAGTTTCTACCAGGGCCTGAGATCATAAGTTTTGAGAGACTTATTGTGTGAGGTGGAGTTTTGGGAGGTGTTTTGTTGAGTAATGTACGAGGGTTTTTAAAGTGGTGCCCTATCAAAGTCCACTTGCTGGCTGCCGATTCGCTGACCTCGAGTCGGTTAGCTTTTTTGGTTCAATTCCCTGCTTGTTAACGAGCAATGCCTGCTGAGACCTCAAGCTTTGGCTTGAAGCCGCCAGTAGCGACCAGCGCGGACAGCTACTACTTCCCGCGTTATGTGGGCGTAGTCCAGATGGTGTTGTTCCAAGGTTATCCGACCCTGCTTGTCGTCGATGTTTGACTCGACCCGGCCCATCCGGAACTGAACGTTCAAATCAGCCGTCTGCTCGTCCAGGATATTCCCTTTCAAGCGCGGCTCGACTTCTTCGTCCCATACCGATTTCGGGTAGAGGTGCAGATAGTCTTTAAAACCCCGGGTTATGACTACTCCTTGATCGAACTCGCGCCTAAGCTCACTCGGTATGGTTAACCGACGCTTATCATCGAGTCTCCTTTCGAAATAGTCCACCTATCTGGGTCCTTCGTGTTAATTGACTAGTGGTTTTTGTTTTTTGTTTTGTGAGTAGCTATTTTGGCTACCCACATTTACCCACTAACATGAGAATACTCCCCACTTCTACCCACGGCAAGTGTTTTTTATCTGATTTACTTCTTTTACAACGCCTTTATCCACAGAATTACAGGTAAAGAAAAGAGCCACACTATATTTGGTGTGGCTCTTGGGCATTAAAACGCTAGTGGTTATGGCTGGTCTGGTGATTCGCGGTGCGGCAGATAAAGCACTGCTCCGGGCTGAACTTCACTGGTGCCGCCGTTCTGGACTTCCAAATCGTGGACAATGTTCCTTACATCGGTGTGTAAGCCGTATGTTTCCTTGTATTCCTCAGCAACACCGTAAAGATCAGGAGCCACGCCCAACTCTTCTGGCTCGGCATCAGGATCTATCCTGAAGCTATCATATTGGGCAGTCCGGGTTGTCGGATCAAGCGATTCTACTTCTGTGCGATCCACCAGGAAGCTGCCTTCGTCATCGGCCCTAACGGCGTTGAAACCGGCCACAGCCGTACCGGCCAGCACTGTACCAACTACAAGACGGCGCAAAGCGTAATTAGGTTCCGGCAATTCCCGCTTCACGCGGTGGTGTTGGCGATGGCGTGGATATTTATCTTTTGTCATAACGCTAAACATTATACGTTATGCTTAAGCTTTTGTCAAGTTTA
>CAMLHD010000003.1 GCA_946479835.1 uncultured Candidatus Saccharibacteria bacterium
ATTTTTCGACATAAAACACCTTATCGCCAACCGTCTCTTTGCCGATGTTCAGGTGACGGACATAAGATTGGATGCCACCTTCGAAGTAAAAGCTGCATCGTTTGCCGTGCCGTTCGTCAATTACAGTGGTCTTGACGCCCTTGGTCAGATAAGCTTGGTGGCGCAGGTAGTCCACCACCCATTCAAAATCAAACTCTACAGTTTCTTTGAAGATGCTTGGATCGGGATAGAAAGTAATTGCGGTACCAGTCTGATCGGTGGCCTCACCCTTCTTGATCGGGGCATCCGGCACACCCACTTTGTAGCTCTGAGTAAAAACATGTCCATCGCGCTTAACTTCAGCTTCCAGCTTGGTTGACAAAGCGTTGACCACGCTTGAGCCGACGCCGTGCAGACCGCTCGACACCTTGTAGCCGTTGCCGCCGAACTTTCCGCCGGCATGCAGTACCGTAAGTACCGTCTCAAGGGTGCTTTTGCCCGTCTTGGAGTGTTTGTCTACGGGTATGCCACGGCCGTCGTCCTCTATACGGGCGCCACCATCGGCCAGCAGCATAACCTTAACTTCGGTAGCATGGCCGGCTATGGCTTCGTCTATACAGTTGTCGGCGATTTCCTTGATCAGATGATGCAAGCCCACGCTACCGGTGCTGCCGATATACATGCCGGGCCGCTTGCGGACCGGTTCCAGGCCTTCAAGCACCTGAATGTCTTCAGAACTATATCCTTGCTTCGCCACTATGAAATACCCTCTCCAGAAGTGTTCGTCTGTTTACATTTCTATACCCATTATACCCTAAAAAGCCTATCTCAGGCAAACAGCTTGCACCCTTGTACAAATCTATGGTTCAATAAGCTTGAGCGTTGTCGGATTAAAAACCAAACAGGCCCTAAAAAAGAGCAGAAACTATGTTTCGCAAACTCATCAGCAACCTGCCTTTCAACCCCAGTCTGTTGGGGAATGTTTCTTTTTATGCAAAGCGAATGAAGGCCGAGGAGTCCTTGAGACGGATGGGCTTCGGCTTCGTGGCGCTGGCGATGTTCATCCAGGTTTTCGCGGTAATGGCGCCGCCGGAAAAATCACTTGCCTATTCGAACGACTACATAATCAACGGGCTCAGGACCAGGGACGACATCTTAAGGGCCTGGGACGGACAGACCGGCGACCGCAATGTCGCCGCCATCTACAGCCGCTTCGGGCTGACTCGTGAAGACATCGCCGCTCTACCGATGCACCCCAACACCACCCTCCGCTCTGACCGGGCCGACTACTGGACCATCGGCCGTACTTCTCTGTCGGCGGTCAGCAAGGCCGGCCGGATCAAGCAGGCTTATAAAGATTCCGAGGTACCTGTCAGCTATGGCAGCGGTTCGGTATATCTGCGGCAGCTTAGGGCCTGGGACATCGTCAATCCTTACAACACCTACCGTGCCTTCGAAGGTACCAAGAACGGCAAGAAGTTCTGGATCCTGGTTGACTGCGGCAACTTCACTCAGGTTGGCAAGCCGCCGCTGAACCAGCCTGCACTGGAATTCCGCAAGACCATCGACGGCGGCCCGCGTTCGCTTAAGCCGGGCGAAAAATTCAGCTTCCGCTTCGAGTACCGCAACCATGTGGCCGATTCGCTCCCGGCCGAAAATGTCGTTTTGACGGATCAGCTTGATCTGAACAAATTCGATATCGTCAGCCCCGGCAATCTTCCCCTCAGGGGCAGCACGCTGACTTACCCTATCGGCACCGTACCTTATTCGCCCTCCTTCAAGACCGCTCTGGTCATAACCGTCAAGCTCAAGGAAAACCTGGACAACGGCGCCAAGGCATGCAACGCCGCCGCCCTCAAAGCCGACAACGCACCGGAGGTATCAAGCGGCGGCAACGGGCTTTGTATAACGGTCATAAATCCATGCCCGCTCGACCAGTCCCTATCCAAGACCGACGACCGCTGCGTAAAGCCGGTACTGGCCTGCGCCCTGACCAACTCCGATGTAAATCGCACAACTAAGTCATTTACCCTCAAGACCAGGGTGACGTCCAGCAACCCATCCCTGACGAATATACGCAGTTATGTTTATGATTTTGGAGATGGTTCAGGCGCTCAGACCAAACCCTCGAGCGCTTATGAGCATACCCAGTCGCATACTTACGACGACGGCAGCTACAACGCCACCGTGGTGGTCAATTACTCTATCGGCTCCGGTGCCAGCCAGACCGACCAGACCCTCGCCTGCAGCGCCCCGATCGAATCAAAGCCCGATCAGCCCCTGAGCCAGAACAAAGAAGCCCGCAACCTTACACAAGGCCTGGACGCCGCAGCGACCCTCGGCGCCAAAGCCAAGGCCGGCGACACCGTTGAATACAGCCTTATAACCCACAACAGCTATGGCTATGACCGTATAAACGTTAATGTCAGCGATTACATCGGCGATATCCTGGAATACTCTACGCTGGACGAAGCCTACCTCAAGCAGCAAGGCGGTAGCTTTGACAAGACAGCCAACACCGTAAGCTGGTCGGACCAAACCGTCAAAGCCGACAGCAGCCTGAACAAGACCTTCCGCGTACAGCTTAAGAATCCTATCCCGGCCACCAACCAGCCCGGCGCCATGACTACTTCGTTCGACTGCCAGATGAGCAACAAGTTCGGCAATCAGCTGGACATCGGGGTGGATTGCCCGGTTCCCAAGAGTGCCGAATACATATCCAAGAGCCTGCCCAACACCGGCCCTGGCACTAGCCTTCTGATCGGCTTCGCGGCTATGGCTGTTATCGGCTATTTCTTTGCCCGCAGCCGGCTGTTGGCCGAAGAGCTGGAGATCATCCGCACCGATTTCGCGCAGACGGGAGGAATCTAAATGGCAGAGAAATTCCATGGCCAGCACGAGAAACCGGCTCCGACTCCTGAGGCATCTCCCGAGCAGCACGAAGCTCACCGGCGGATCATCGAAAAAGGCCGCCATGCCCGGCATGAGCATGCCGACAAGATAGAAGAGATCAGAGCCAAGGCCGAGCATGAGGCAGAAGCCGCCCATAAGACTGCTGAGAATTACCAGCAATCGGAACGCCCCGAAACCGACCAGCCGATGCTGGTGAACCGTGAGCTCAAGCAGATGGCCTTCAAGCGGACCCTCAAGCGCACGCAAAACCGCCTGCCCAAGCCTGCCCGCGCCTTCAGCCGATTCGTCCATCAGCCCGCAGTAGAGACCGTAAGCGAGATTGCCGCCGCTACCGTAGCCCGGCCTTCGGGCGTGCTGGCTGGCGGCATAGCCTCCCTGATTGGTACCAGCGTATTCCTATGGATCGCCCGCCATTACGGTTATGAGTTCAATTTCCTGCTCTTTGCCGCTCTGTTCGTCGGCGGCTTTATAGTCGGCCTCTTGGTAGAACTTATAGTCCGCTTGCTCAACCGCGGCAAAAGCTAGGCTTCTTCGTCGCCTTCCGTTTCCGGCTTTGGAGTCTGGGTCAGGCTCATATTGCCTTCCTGATCTATGTAGATGGTATCCTGTTCGACTTCCGGCATTGTAGGCTGCGGCTGATCTTCTTCCGGTTGCGACTTGTCCTGAAGCTCCTGCTTGAGATGTTCGGCTATCTTCAAGGCTTCGGCCTGCTCCAGCTCGTTGCTAGATATGTTCTTGGGTGCTCCGCTGCCGTAGGAGACGCTTTTGCCGGCCTTGGGGTTGCCTAAAGATAGGGAGGACCCTGAAGGGCGAGGTGCTGGAACGGAAGCAGCCGGCTTCTGGCCCCAGGGAGACTTAGGCATGGGCTGGAAAGGTTCCTTGCGCTTGGACATCCACTCGTCCAAAAAAGAGCCCTGTGAGGGCCTAGGAGGGCCTCCAGGGGCCTTAAAGCTTGTGCTTTGACTGCCAAACGCATTGCCGCCGAATGACGGTTTGGCGGGCTCTGTGGACTTCAGGCGTTCAAATATGTCTGCTTCTACCTTGGCGCGTGGCCTGCCGAACTTGGCAGCCGACAGCTGCTTGAGAGCTGTAGCCAGCTGAGGATTAGGACGGCCCAGGGGCGGCAGCGTGGCCATGCTGAACGGCTGCGTAGGCACGCCGCCGATCAGCATCCGCGTAACCGAGTTGAAGTTGGGTACCCTTTGCAAATCATGGATGTCAAACACCGGCGAGAAATACTTGGCCAGGAATTCGGCGTCGTTGGTTCCAAGCCTGAATGAAACTATGGTGCCGATGTTGCCGAACACAGCATCCCTGATTTCTTCAGTCAGCTGAGTGGTGAACTGGTTGGCCACGATCAGGCTGAGGCGGTATTTGCGCGCCTCGCTCAAGATGCTGGCGAACGAATCGGTCGAGAAATTCTGGAACTCGTCTACATAGAGGCTGAAGTCGACCCGCTGATCTTCAGGCGTATCGGCCCGGGACATAGCTGCCGCCTGGAACTTCATGACGAAGATCATGCCCAGAAGCTTTGAGTTGAGCTCACCGGTACGTCCCTTGCTCAAGTTGACCAGCAGGATTTTCTTGTTGTCCATGATGTCGCGCAGGTTGAAGGAGCTTTTGGTCTGGCCGATGATGTTGCGCATCATCTTATTGCTCAAGAAGGCGCCGAACTTGCTGACGAACCAGCTCTTCACCTCGCCGAACTCATTGCTGCGCTGTGAGGCCGGCATTTCCTTGGTCCAGAAATCAATGACCGTCTGATCGGTAACATGCTTGAGCTTGCTTCTGACATAACCGTCGTCGTTAAACAGCTTAGGTATGTCTATAAAGGTACCGCCGGCCGGATCAGCCATGACGGTCTGGGCGGCGCTCCGAAACAGATGCTCGTACCGCGGCCCAATGATGCCCTGGCGCTGCGGGTCGTACAGCTTGTAAAGCATGCCGATGGTCTCCTGGATCAAGAAGTCGATCTGGTCCGGATCATCGAACTCGAACATGTTGAGGCCCAGCGGGTACTCCATGTCCGAGGGGTTGAAATAGATGATGTCTTCGGTGCGTTCCTTGGGTACCATTGCCATCAGGTTTTCAACCACGTCGCCGTGAGGATCTATAAAGGCGAAGCCGTTGCCATTCAGCATATCCTGCAGCGCCAGGTTCTCCAGGAAGGTGGACTTACCGGTACCGGTCTGACCTACGGCATAGATGTGCCGGCGCCGGTCTTCAGGATCCAAATTGATTCGTTTTTTGGTGCCACGGAAAATATTGTATCCAAGCATGAGCCCCTCGTCCGATATATTTCGGGGCCCGTCGACCTGCTTGCTGGCTTGGCGTTCTAGTTGTGAAGTAGGTATATTGTTCTGATCCGGAAAATGGAAAATCGTTGCAAGTTCGACAGCATTTAAGATGTTCTGGTTGTTCTCTTGGGGGAAGAATCTCATTATGTAAGCTGTTGTAAAACTCTCTATATCTTTAGCGGGCGTGTACTTGAATCCATTCTTGCCGGGCGCATCAAACAAAGAAAAACTGGCCACGATATTATTCACTATGCTCTGCGCGCGCTGCGAAATATTGGAACTGGCCACCACCCTGATCAGGACTTCAAAACCCGCATAGCGGGTCTTGTCTTCTATTGAATCGACTATGGATTGCTCCAGTGACGACAGTTCCTTTTTATCATCCTTTTTGCCGCTTTTATCCTCGGGTGCCTTCACGGTCGCACTCAGGACGTCCTTTGAAAGCTGCAGAATGGCAGCACCGCTCTTATTGCTGTTTCCACCTTTCTTCTTGGCAGCGAAAGCCGAGGCCTTTTTGCGCCACCCTGACGCCGCTGGCCGAATCAAAATCTGTATACCGGCGCCATCTTCTTTTTCAAGGGTTGACAGGGCATTCAGTACGCTTTGGAGGGCGTCCCTTTTCAGGTCCTGGTATGTAGCTATCGGGTAAGCAAAGTTTTCCTTCAGCGTCAGCTCGCCGCCCATAGTACCGCTAATGCGCCCGATCGGGCTGAATATATTATGCTCGGATACTTCTTCCAGCCTGGCGGAAGGATAAGCGCTGACCACAGCCTGCTGCACGACATCAAGCATTGATATAGGCACGGATGCATAAAAGTGCACGAAGCCTTTGTTTCCGATAATCTCGAAGCCGAAGTGCCTTTGTCCGTAGAACCGGCTCTTAAAGCCCTTCTGCAGCGTGCTGGCGATGATGTTATAGACGATCTGGGCTTTGCTGATAGTTTCGTCAGTTACGTCGCGTACGTCGCGGGAACCGCCTTCCGTGTCGTCGCTGGGCGGCGGCAGATGAATAAGCAGCGGCACCATCTTAAGGCTGCGCTCGTAGTTCTTCTGCTCGCGCCACAAGCGCCGGGAATGAAAGAACAAACCTATGCCTACTCCGGCTAGGATGAGCAGTAATACGAAGAGTGTTATCAGGAAGCCGCCCATAACCGTCCCACCACCTTATGATTCCTCTAGCTTAATGTCTTTGTTATAGCGTTTTTTCAGATAGTCCGCCTTAAAACGGTTGATTTCCTTGTTCTGGGCATGCGGGTCTTCTCTCGTGGACGCTACTATCTGTTTGGCTTTGACGACCCATTCTTTTTCTATAAGATCGTTGTCTTCAGCTACTTGAGGCGACAGGGGTGGTGGCGCTGGCTGATCAGCCGGCATGATTGCCGGCTGCTGTGCGGGCACGGAAGCCTGTATTGGGTTGGGATCTACAGGAACCGAAGTCCGCGGAGGCTGTTGAGAAGGTGCCGGCTTAGCCTCGGGGCGCGGCAAAGGAGCCTGCTCTTGCGGCATTGATGCCTCACCTTCGTTAGCCTTTGGGGCTGGCAGCTCAAAACTGGGATTAGAAAAATCTGGGCTCATAATTGCTATGCACAAGTATAGCAAAACGCTAGCCCCTATAACAGATAAGGCTGAGAGTAATAAATCCCGCCGTTATAAACAGCCTTGGATTTAATTTTCTTATTCCGTCTGGAGACGTCTTAGGTACCAGCTCAAGCCGGTAACCAGTACGAGCGCCAGCATCAGGTCCTGTAGCCCTAATTGGCCGAGCGAACCCAGTATCACCACCAATGCAGGCGCGAAGGAAACCACGCCTGCCAGCGTCTTTATCCTGATGATTGTCAGATCGGTAAAAACCGCCATGAACAGCTTCATTAAGCTATAGCTAGTAATAAATGTTAGGAGCGGCAGGACCAAGAGCAAGAAGGCCGGTAGTCGGTTTGGATTTGTTAATAAAACAAAAAGGCTGGTTGCTATAAAGGCAATCAGCGTGAAGATCGCACTGCGTTTGTATGAGCTGGTTTTTGATGCTTCCATGTTCGCTTTTTTGTGCGCACATTAAAAACAACCGATAGTTATAAATGGAGCCGGGACGGTAAATCCGCTCTATGATTATTTAATATTTAGCGCTTACCGTCCATTGGCTGTGACTGACCGCTCGTTACCCGTTTAGCGAGTAGCAAGCGACGCATCATATTTTATGGATATGATTGTATGTGATTGGTTTGTTGTTTTTTGTGTTTGTTACGCACGTCCGCATAATACCCCAGATCGAACCCTCAGTCAATAGTTTTTGTTGTTATTGTTACTTTTATATCCTTAAAATGGTCTATATAAACTGTTGTAAAATTATTCTAGTCTTTTACAACGATTTCAATGAATTTCTCTTGGCAGTCATGTTCCAAGACTGCCAGAAATTGCCCTTTCGCATTGGTTGTGTGTTTGTAAGTTTTTTTGATAAATCACCTGGATAACAAATTTTGGCTAAAAAAATGTCCCGTAATACATATGCTGATTTTTGTTTGGGCTTAGATTAGTAAGGAGAAGTAGAGATTCAGCAAACTACCTAATGAACAAAAACAATACAAATTACATACTCTATTTTATGATGCCTGAGCGTGATAAATAACTTGATTGTTGAGCTTTAATTTTAGTCATTTCAGCTTTGGATTGCGGGCAAATTGCCATATGATTTTCTTGATAAATTAATGGGTTTTGCATAGCTACTGCTCCGCAGATCCGCGCTTTCAGCTTGTAGCTCATGGCCTAAGCATTGCCTGCTATGGGCCGCATGGGGCTACTGCATTTTGAGCCTCTGCCGCGTATTTTATTGGGCTTTTTAATAAAGCCCGGCTGCCAAGGCTCCTACTACATATGGATGCGGGCTGGCATATTTATGTACATACAACGCACTGCATTATAGTAGATTCCAACTCTTACCCCTGTTGATACCGCATTAACTTCTTAGGCTCACCTTAAGCAATCCGAACACATCCTAGTCATATGCCCCCTATTAGGAACGGATCCGCCTTTTATGGGGCCACGCGCCTATAATGAGGACCTGAATAACGGCCGGCCCTAAATGCCTTTGATCAGGTTGGGTCTGCAGCGTATATTTAGGGCCTCGCTTAAGCTATTAATAGCTGAGCCTCTACCTAAATGAGACTGGTTTTGGCGCTCAAAAACGGCTGATTCGTATAGCCCTTGCGGGTTATCGGGCTTGGTATCGAGCGTGAGCTTTTTTGGATCCATTGCCTGTCAATCCTGGGCCGATTTATGTCCTGCTCAAACATAATTTGGCGCAAAGCGTGTGAGGCTTTTCGACCATAAACTGCCTTTCCTAGCCCGCTTCCCGTACTTAAATTAATGGCCGCAAAACTTGGGCCAAGTTATACACAGATTTCTTTGCCATAAACGTATTGACAGTACCTTTGCGGCTATATAATATGAGTTCAGCACTTGAATAAAAAAAGTGCTCAAAAACAAAAAGAACATCGGTGACAATGGTTTCTCGCAAGCCATTGTCACCTTCTAAAGAAAACTAAAACCCTTAAAAGCTAAAACGAAAATTACCCACCTGAAAAAGCCGCTTCCAAAAACCGAAGCGGTTTTTTCTTTTCCTAAAATCAGGCTAATGCTTGCCTTGGCGCTTCCAACTCGTACAATCAGAACATTATGGGAGCTGCCATTCACAGCTTGATCGAACATGGCATGGAGGGCGTGGTAGTTGATGTGGAGTGCCACCTGTCCAACAACCTGCCTAATATAGTGATTGTGGGCGTCGCCAACAAAGCGGTCGACGAGGCCAAGGAAAGGCTGCGCGGAGCCTTCACCGCCAGCAAGCTTAACCTCCCCCGAAAGCGCATAACTCTGAATCTCGCGCCTGCCGACATACCAAAGGATGGAAGCAGCTTCGACCTGGCTATGGCCGCCGCTATCCTGCTTGCCAGCAGCCAAATTAGGTCAACCGGTTCATTGCCGGATTGTCTGTTGTTCGGGGAGCTTGGCCTGGACGGCTCGGTCAGGCCGATACGAGGCATCATCGGAAAGATACTGGCCGGCCAGAGGAACGGTTATAAAAAATTCATCATACCCTTAGCCAATCTGGCGCAGGCTGATCTTATCCCCGATGTAGAGCTGATGCCTGTCAGCAGCCTTAGCGAACTGGCAAGGCTATTATCTGAGGAGCCCAAATTATTAAGCAGCCGGAGCAAGATAAGCCATGACACCGAAGGAGCTGAGGCGTCGGATACGGATTTTTCTGACGTCATTGGCCAGGCTGCGGCCAAGCGGGCCCTGGAAATCGCTGCCGCCGGCCAGCACAATGTCATGCTGTCTGGAGCACCCGGCACAGGCAAAAGCATGCTGGCCAAGGCGTTGCCAACCATCCTGCCCTCGCTAACTTCTCAAGAAATACTTTCTATCACTCACCTGCACAGCCTGGCCAGCCAGCAGTTCGAAAAGATAGTCAGGAGCCGCCCCTTCAGAAGCCCGCACCACAGTGCCAGCAATGTAGCCATCATCGGCGGCGGCAGCAGGCCCCACCCAGGTGAAGTGACACTTGCCCATCATGGCGTGCTCTTCCTGGACGAACTGCCGGAATTCAATCGTAGTACCATAGAGACTTTGCGCCAGCCTTTGGAGGACAAGGTAATAACTATCGCCCGCGCCAAAGATATCTTGGAGTTTCCGGCAGATTTTGTGCTTGTAGCCACCCGTAATCCCTGCCCTTGCGGCTACTTTGGGACGCATAAGCCTTGTATCTGCTCGCCCAATCAGGTGATCCAGTATGAAAAGAAGTTGTCAGGACCGATCCTGGACCGCATTGATCTTTATGTTGACGTCGATCCGGTAGAGCATGACAAGCTGTTGAAGTTAGACACCACCGAAGAAGAAAGTAGCCTGATCCGCAAACGCGTGGAAACAGCCCGTAAGCTGCAGCTTGGCCGGACCCGAAACAGCGGCAAGCTGAACGGTTCGCTTTCGGCTCGGGCCGTTAAGCACGCCGCTAGTTTGAGCCCTGGGGCCAAAGAGCTTCTTGACACTGCTGCCGAACGCCTGCAACTGTCTGCCAGGGCTTATATGAAGACTGTGCGGGTCGCCAGGACCATCGCCGATCTGGAAGGCTCGGAACAAGTCAAGGAAGCTCATGTGGCCGAAGCCTTGCAGTACAGGCCAAGGCCCGCAAGCCTTTAAACCACTGGCATGTTGACCCCTGTGAGTTTATCTGTTAGAATGGATTTAAATTCACCAAGTACGAGGAGAAGTAGTTTATCAACAAGACAACCCGCCTGAATGAAGCCATTCGGGCACCTGAGCTGAGAGTCATTGACGCAGATGGCAAGCAGCTTGGCATCATGACGCGCCAAGAGGCATTAAGTGCCGCCCAGGCCGCAGAACTTGATCTGGTAGAGATATCCCCCGAAGCCCGACCACCGGTAGTAAAGATAGTCGACTGGGGCAAATACAATTACCAGCGCACCAAGCAGCTGCAAAAGAACCGGCGCAACGCCAAAAGTTTGGAAATCAAACAGATGCGTTTCGGGCTGAAGATCAGCGATCATGACCTAGGCGTCAAGCTGCGCAAGATCACCGACTTCTTAAACGAAGGCCACAAAGTCAAGATTGCCATAGTTTACCGCGGCCGTGAAAACGCCCATCGGGATTTAGGCTTCCGCCTGGCCGATCGAGTCATAGAAAGCTTTCAGGAAACCATAACCGTTGATCAGCAACCTCAATTGAACGGCAAACAGCTAATATTCACTATAAGGAGCAATAATCATGCCCAAGCTAAAAACCCATAGCGGCACCAAGAAGCGCGTCAGGATCACCAACAAAGGCAAGGTCCTGCTGCGTCACGCTTCCGGCAACCACCTGCTGCAAAAGAAGCGCGCCGCGCGGAAGCGCACGTTCGCCGGTGTGAAGGAAATTTCCGGCAAGTCCGCCAAGAATATCAAACTGAAGCTAGGAGCCAAATAATGCGAGTCAAACGAGGCGTTACTTCTCACGCACGCCATCAGAAAATCCGCCGTGCCACCAAAGGCATGACCCGGCCTAACCGGTCAAGCGTCAAGCGCGGCAAGCAGACCCTGGTAAAGGGATTGCAGCACGCTACCCGCGACCGCCGCAACAAGAAACGCACTTTCCGTTCGCTTTGGAACGCCCGCATCAATGCCGCCGCCAGGCTGAATGGCACCAGCTATTCCAAACTTATAGCCGGGCTTAAGAAGGCTGATATATCTCTGGACCGCAAGGTCTTAAGCGAGCTGGCCGTATCTGAGCCGGCAGCCTTTACCGCCGTGGTCAAAGCCTCCCAGAAATAATCAAAGAGATTAAATACAAAACACCGCCCTTTGAGGGGCGGTGTTTTCATATCTGCCAGGCTACCCGTAAGCCGGGTTCTGTTTTAGCTAACCATCTATCTAGATCTAAGATTGCTCTTAGATTCAAGCGGTTTTAATTGACGAGCCCCAGGCGGGAAACCTATTTGGGACTTATCTCCTTGCAACGTACTGGGTTTACCTTCTTTGCATGTCACCATGCATAGCTGCGGGCTCTTACCCCGCTCGTTTCACCCTTACCTGATAACAGGCGGTCTCGTTTCTGTGGCACTTTCCCTGAGATTGCTCTCGGTTGCCGTTAGCAACAGTACTACCCTTCGCTGCCCGGACTTTCCTCGTATATTTTAGTACACGCGGTTAGCCAGTAACCTGACACTCGTATTATACCACTTTTTAGCGTAAGCGCTAGCTTTTATCTTTGACTGAGTCGAGAGTCTTGTTTACCATGCTGTCGGCCAGCTTGTTGTATTCGCGCGGCACATGGGTGAAGCTGACTTTCTTGAAATGAGGCAGCAGGTCTTTTATAGCCTCGTGGATCGGCCAAAGGTCGCGGTTCTTGACCTTATAGATGCCTTTCATCTGATTGACAACGAGCATGCTGTCCATATAGACATGGACTTCTTTAGCCCCCATCCTATGGGCAGCCTCCAGGCCGCCTTTGAGCGAGTGGTACTCGGCCTGATTATTAGTGGTAATGCCTAGGTACTTGCCGTTTTCGTGCAGGATTTGGTCGTCCATATCAAGGACGACAAAGCCGCCGGCCGATGGTCCGGGGTTGCCCCTGGAGCCTCCGTCTGCATAGACTTTAAGTTCGGTGTGTTTGGCCGCCTTAGGCGGCAGCTTGGAAGATTCCGTACTCACCCTCTCGTACACTTCGTCGATCTGCTCGGCCAAAGCCTCGTCCTTTTCGGTGGTTCCGCCGGCACTGTGAGTGTAAAGCCAGAATTGGACCTTGTTCCATTCGTTCAGCCAGCGCGGGTGATGGTTCAGAGCCTCAGCCACCAGCGCCACTTCTTTCATGAAATGAAATGCCTGCTGAAAATCCTTGAATGTGAATTCTTTATAAAGCTGGTTGTTTTGTTTTTGCCACATGCATGTATCTTATAACAGATATGGGTTAAAATATAGGCTGTCTATTACAGGGTGTAGCTTAGTTGGTAAAGCGCTGGGCTGGGGGTCCAGAGAGCGGAGGTTCAAGTCCTCTCACCCTGACCAAGCAAAAAGCCTGATCAAGAATCAGGCTTTTTGCTTTCCTGAGGCTAAGCTGCCAACATGACAACCTGGATTAAGACCCAGGTGGGTGCCCGCACATGCCGGCCACGGCCAGCATAAATCTTGAGCTCCCATATGATATGTATTCAGATTATCATATAGTCGGCTTCTCAGCCTGACTCCATTATAACCCGGTTTAAGACCTATAGACCCAGCAAAAAGAACAATATCGACTCATTGAGGGCAATGACTATGGGCGCTATGAACTGGAACGCAAGCAGTATGAAGACCAGTATCGCCATGAAGCCGAATGATTCTATGGCAGCCATGGCCTTTTGGATCGGTTCGGGCGCGAAGGCGTAAAGCAGGCGCGAACCATCCAGAGGCGGAAACGGAATCATGTTGAAGACGAACAGCGAAACATTGATAAGTGTGAAGATGGCCAGGCCGTCTGCTAGCCCATTGCTGGTGATGGGAGCAAACCTGAAAATCAGGCCGCTGATACTGGCCAACGCCAGGTTGGAAAGCGGGCCGGCTACGCCGACAAGCGCCACCCCGAATTCCTCGAACCTGACCCGTGACGGGTTGAATGGCACGGGCTTGGCGGCAAAAATCGGTGGCAAACCGGCAATTATCAGTACCATCGGCAGCAATATGGTGGTGTACAGGTCTATGTGCTTAAGAGGATTCAGAGTTAACCTGCCTTCTTCGTGGGCGGTAGTATCGCCCAACGCATGAGACGTAAAGGCGTGCATGGCCTCGTGCACCGACATACCTATCAGCAATGAGCCGAAGACAATGACCAGTTGCAAGCCCGAAAGATCCTGAAACATAACTCAACTGATTATAGCAAAGACCGTCGCGCCAAAGAGCCCTTGACCAAAAGTGCAAAAACAGATACAATTAACCCTCGAATCGTCCTGAATCATCAGGACCTAAGGTAAATAATCTTAAGGAAAGCTATGCAACGCTGCGATCTAACCGGTAAAGGCAAACAGTACGGCCACAATGTGAGCTTCTCGCAGCGCCATACCCAAAAAATCTGGAAGCCCAATTTACAGACCAAGACATTCGAGGTAGACGGCAAGAAAGTAACCATGAAGTTGAGCGCCCAAGCCATCCGCACATTGAAGAAAAAAGGCCTTATCCAATAACCATCGGTTCTATCTAAAAAGCCTCCCTAAGCGGGAGGCTTTTTTTATTTACTGCCGATCCAGGATCACTACCTGCATGGCTTCGCCGAAATCGGCTGGTTTTGGCTTGAACTTGGCAAGCGTCTCCTTGGGCTCAACACCCAAGCCCTTAAGGACTTCGCTAAGCGGTTGCTGCGGAACAGGATAGTTGATTTTGCTGTCGTCAAAGTGCGTGGGTATTACGATCTTTGGCTCTATTTTCTTTATGACCTGCATGGCACCAACGCTGTCTAGGGTGTAGCCGTTGCCTCCGACCGGAATCACTAAGACATCCACGGTACCGATTTCTTCCAGATGGTCGTCAGTGAGATCAGGGTGGATATGGCCGGTTATCGCCACCCTTAGATCATCGTGCTGTATCTTGTAGATGGTGGCTGTATGCTGGTCTGGCTCATCCATATGAGCACGGGCCGGTATGCCGAAGATAGATACTTCCGATACTTCGTATTCGCCCGGGTCGGACAGCACCAACTTGGCTTTGGGCGCCTGCTTAGGCAGGTGTGTAAAGAGGGCTATGTGCTCCGGTTTGACGACCGGCTTCAGGCCTAGCTCCTGCAAGTTGTCATCAATCACAATAGTTACCTGCTTCATGGTAAGGCTCACGCAATTAGCGCCGAAATATTGGAATTCCACTGATTACTCCTCTTCTGTTATCTGCTTTTTATCTATCAGTACCTGCGATTTGGCCATAAGGACATTAGTTATGAACCGGTCCTTGACCTGGCGTCGGTAGCCGAACTCTTTCGGACTCATAACCACGTATCGGATGTCTTTTTTCTCCTTGGCTTCAAGGGCGCTCATAAATTTTTGCAGCTTGGTCTGGTTCACATCTCCGACAATCAGCATATCTATACCGGTAGTTTCATCCCTAGTGAATTGACCGGTGTAAAGCGCCAGTTCGACGTTGCCGAGAGTGGCAATCTCAGCCGCTTCCGGATCGACAGTCTTAGGGGCGACCGGCACAACAGCTTCTTCGTCTTCTGACTTTACGGTCATCTCGCCGCCGCCGAATATCATGCTCAATGGCTTAAAGTATTCATAAGATTGGTTGACTTCATAATATAGCCGGTTGTTGGTGGTGTCGGATGAGATGATGCCGATACTGAGCAAATTGGATAGTTCACGACGGACTGAATTGATCTGCTCGTCTATTTTTCGGGTGATTTCACGCACATAAAAGGACCTGTTCGGATTGCTATAAAACAGGCGCAGCAATTTTACTCTCGTTTTGCTCCCAAAGAGTTGTTCAACCACGTTATTAGCTTATCATAATTTGCTCAATATAGGGGTAGAAGACAGTTTATTGCTGTCTTTCTTGCAAAAAATTGTTGAGCAACTTCACGGCCTCAGAGTTATTTTTTACCCAATTGATATTTGGGTTTCGCTTAAACCAGGTGCGTTGGCGCTTGGCATATTGGGCCGTATCGCGCACGATTGCCTCGGACGTCGCTTCCGCTTCATCGCCCTGCCGCCATTCCCGGTAGCCTACGGCTGATAATCCCGGCGCATCCCAGCCGTATTTTTTGGCCAAAGCCTTGGCTTCGCTCTCCAGACCCTGGCTTATCATAGCTTTGACGCGTTCAGCGATTCTTTTTTGGATCTCATCCTTTGACTTGTCGATTCCTAAGACGAGTGTGTCGGGCCTAAGCCCTTTTTTTACGGGTATGGCGCCGTTTGTTTCCAAGGCCCTGATCAGATGGCGGGCATTCCGGTCGTTATTGGGCAGCGGGATTCCTTGATTGATCAACCGTTGGCGCAGTTCTTCAACAGTCATCCTCTGCAATTCTTCCCTCTCTTCCAGCGGCACCGGCGGTAAAAAGGCAAAATCAAAGATAACGCCGTCTATATATAGACCTGTGCCGCCGGCCATTATGGGCAGCTTTCCTCGCCTCGTTATATCCGTTATAGCGGCAAGGGCGGCCGCTTTGAACTCAGCTGCGGTGAACGGCTGATCGGGACTGATCTCGTCCAGCAGATAATGTCTTATCGATCGCCTTTCTGAGGCTGTCGGTTTGGCCGTACCGATATCCATGCCTTTATAAATGGTCCTGGAATCAGCACAGATTATCTCGCCGTTAAACTGCACGGCGAGATCTAGGGCTAGCTGGCTTTTGCCACTGGCCGTAGGACCTACAATTACGATTAACGGCCCGGCCACCAGATAAGCTCCTCTATGTCTACCCTCATGTCTTCGCTAACAATAACGCCTTCGGCCTCCAAGTGTTCCTTATGACCGCGACGGCCACCCGGGTAACCGCTGGCCAAGCCTCCTTGTTTATTAACTACCCTTTGCCAAGGCAGGTCGGGATTGCCGAAATGGGCTATGCCGCCCACGATCCTGGCTGCGCGTGGATTACCGCACAGCGCCGCTATCTGACCATAGGTCATAACCCTGCCTTTAGGTATCTGGGATACTAGCGCGTTAACCCGTTCAGAAAACTGCTTATCAGACCTGTACATCGAAATGATCCAGAACTTCAGGCCAGCTTTTGCATCTGATAAGATCGCCAGGGACGTTTTGGTGCCAGCCGTAGTCACCAAACAAAATTGCTTGCAAGCCTTCATTTATAGCAGATTCACAGTGGTCTATATTGTCATCAATCAGTACAAAAGCGCCTACCTGGCGACAGAGCTGGCCTTTGGTCAGCTTATTATCCTGATGACGACTTCCGGCAAAGTGCACCCCAGTAAAAACATCACCGAAATGTTCCCGCAGCCAGTTTAAGGTGGCGCGTTCCCATGCCAGGTCCCGGGCGGTTACGATCGCTATATCAAACCGTTTGCTGAGATGGGTGATGGCAAAGCTGACGTCCGGAAGAAGCGGTACATGAGACTGATCATCTTCCATCTCTTGATTAAGTTCTTTGAAAGAAACCTTTTCCGCCAATCCATGAGACTGCCAGACTCTTTCGTAATACCCCCAATAATCGCCCGGTACGCGGTAGTGATCGGAGGTAAGGTTAACACCCAGGCGTTGATTAACCACTAGCCTGAGGGATTCGGTGCCGGCTGCGATAACGTCATCGATATCAACGGCAATGATCTGCCTCTTCATAACAGATAAGAATTATACTATTTACAGGGATGATTTGCTAACACGGGAGTGCGACTCGTTCGAGACTGTCTTCAGGAAGTTCTCGACGGCTATATTTGAAGGCGGCTGTACGGCGATATCTTTGCGCACCCTTGGCGACAGTTGGCCGCTCTGGACTTCTTTCTCGCCTATCACTATGGCGTAAGGAACCTTCCATACCTCTGCGTCGCGTATCTTGCGGCCGACAGACTGACTGGAGTTATCCAGCTTTATTCGCAGGCCCATATCGGTGCCTTTTTCTACCATTTGGCGGGCAAACTGAACAATAGCCTCATCCTGATTGACTGTAAGCACCCTGATCTGTTCGGGCGCCAGCCAAATCGGGAAACGACCGGCCGTATGCTCGATATAAACGGAGAAGAAACGGTCGAAGCTGCCCATTATGGCACAGTGGATCATGATCGGCCTTTGCGCCATACCCTTCTCGTCGGTATATTCCAAGCCGAAACGCTCCGGCTGTACGAAGTCGAACTGCACAGTCGCCACTTGCCATACCCGGCCGATAGCATCGGTGGCCATAAAATCCAGCTTGGGCCCGTAAAAGGCTGCTTCGCCTACCTCGGTGTAATACTCCAGCTCGTTCCGCTTGGCTATATCGGCCAGCTTGGACTGGCCGAAGTCCCATAGCTCCTGGGGCCCCAGATAGGCATCGCTGTCGTCGCGCAAACTAAGGCGCAGCCTGAGGCTCATGTTGATGGCGGAATAGAACTCTCTTATCTTTTCGATTAGCTGATCAAACACTTCGTCCACCTGGTCGGGCCGGCAATACGTGTGGCTGTCATCTTGGCTAAGCGACCTGACCCGTGACAGGCCATGCAGCTCCCCACTCTTCTCATCCCGGTAATTAGTAGTGGTTTCCATATATTTGATGGGTAGATCGCGGTAACTGCGCTGGCGGGAAACGTAGATCTGAGAATGATGAGGGCAGTTCATCGGCTTCATTACCAGCTGATCGTTGGTCTCCTGGCTGGTAACCAGGAAGAGTTCGTTGCCGAATTTCTCCCAGTGGCCAGAGACCTCGTAAAGCTCCTTCTTAGTGATGTGCGGCGACCAGACTTTTTCGAAGCCAACCTGGGCGCGTACTTCTTCCGAGAATTTGATCAGGCCTTCCCTCACCACCGTGCCCCTGGGAGTGTACAAGGGCAAGCCGGAGCCAACCAACTCGGAGAATGTGAACAGATCAAGCTCCTGTCCTAAGCGACGGTGGTCGCGCTTCTTGGCTTCTTCTAAGCGGTGCAGGTGCTCGTTAAGTTCTTCTTCAGTGGCAAACGCTACACCGTATATCCTTTGCATCTGCGGTTTATCTTCTTTGCCGCGCCAGTATGCGCCTGCTACACGCATCAGCTTGAAGGCGCCCACCTGCGAAGTACTCTCGACATGAGGGCCCCGGCAAAGGTCGGTAAAATCACCATTCTTATAGAAAGAGACCTCGCTTACTTCGGCCCCACCTTCGGCTATTGTTCCCAATTCATCTTTATCAAGATCCTTGGCCACAGTGGTACCGGCCCTCTTAAGGTCATTGAGCAGTTCCTCTTTATAGGGCTGAGCATTCTGTTGGGCCCAAGCGATAGCTTCGTCTATAGGCATGGTGCAGCGCTCGAAAGCCTGGTTTTCACCGATGATCTTGCGCATCTCGGCCTCCAAAGCCTTGAAGTCGTCTTCGGAAATCTTCTTCTCACCAAGATCTATATCGTAATAAAAGCCGTTATCTACTACCGGTCCTACCCCGAACTTGGCTTCCTGATAAATACGCTTAACAGCGGTAGCTAAGATATGGGCCAGGCTGTGCCGCATCGCATGCAGGTTATCTTCGCTGTTGTCCATTCTCACTCCTTTGACCAGATATTATTCAACAAATAAAAAGAGACGCGCCTTCTTACAGATTTCAGTGCTCTCGCAAATACACTTAAATCTTACTGCGCGTCTCGGGACCTTTACCCTTGTACCATCTGCCGATAAAGTGCGACACCTGTTAAGGGTGTTCTGTAACTTAGATAGTACAAAGATAAGGGACGGTTCCACCGGACTTCCCCTTGTTCACCTCTCTTGAAGCAACTTGGGCTCGTGCCTTCACGTTAACGTACGTTGGACTGCCGACGGAGCTCGGTGGTTGGTGAAGCCACTTCAACGCTCTGGTGCGTATTGTATCACAACACACATCCAAAAACTTCACCTAGCGCTACTATACATGTACTAGCATCATAGTGCTAGTACTTAATTAGGCTTTTTGCGTGTTTTAAATGCTCCGGCCTGTGGAAAATGTGGAAAGCTTTTTTATCACCCCTTATACTTGCCATGATAAATTTTATGATCGTTTATAAAATAAGTATAAATCAAAATTGCGACGCTTTGTTCGTTAATTTAATTGTTTCCCGTTTCAACCATCACGGCGAGAGGATTCGCCGTGATGAAAGCGAGGATTGGCATGGTAGCCGAAAATGAAATCGCCTCCACGATTTTATGGAGGCGAACATTGCCAAACGAGCTGGTGGGCGGTATAGGATTCGAACCTATCACCTCATCCACGTCAAGGATGCGCTCTAGCCAAATGAGCTAACCGCCCGGATGTTTAACAGATTGAATATACCTGATTTACTTCTTATTTTCAAGCTTGCGGTAGCCTTCGCAGATACGCGCGAGATACCGTAGGTTATGAATCGAAGCTAAGGATCCGGCCAGTGGCTCGCCTGCCTTGAACTGATGCCTAAGGAAGGCGCGGCTGTAGCCGGAACTGCAGGCAAAGCAGTCGCACCCCTCTTCAATCGGTTTGGGGTCGTCCGCATACTGGGCGTTCGTCAGATGTATCTTCTTATCGCCGTCGGTCCATACCGTGGCGTGTCGGGCGTTCCTGGTAGGCAGGACGCAGTCCAGCATATCGATACCATGCTCTATAGCGAACCGAAGATCCGGCGGATCTCCCACCCCAAGCAGAAACCTAGGCCGGCCTGAATCGTCATAAAGATCTGCCAGGAACTCCAGCACTTCATACATCTCCGGCTTGGTTTCGCCCACAGATAAGCCGCCAATGGCTATGCCGTCTACGTCGCTGCTTTGAACCATCTCCAGGCTCTTGCGACGCAGATCCTTGTCTAAACCACCTTGGACCACTCCAAACAATAGAGGCCGCTCAGCGGGCGGCATGTTTTTTGTCAGCCGTTTGAACTCCGCCAAGCAGCGGTCCAGCCAGCGGTGAGTCCGTTCAAAGGCATCCAGGACCTGGTTATCCGTTGTCTCACCCAAGCCCACCAAGTGATCGAAGGCCACTATCATATCGCTGCCTAAATCCAGCTGTATCCGTATTGAAGTTTCAGGGGTTATAAGGTGTTTGTCGCCCGTGGTTGGATCGGTAAAATGCACGCCCTCTTCAGTAACCTTGGTGTGCCTGCCAAGTGAAAACACCTGAAAGCCCCCCGAATCGGTCAGGATCGGGCCCTGCCATTTGCCGAATTCGTGCAGACCGCCCAGTTTGGCTATGGTTTTCTCACCGGGTGACAGATGCAGATGATAAGTGTTGGCCAGAACTGCCTCTATGCCTGCGGCACTAACGCTTTCCGGCAACAAGCTCTTAACCACACCCCTGGTACCATCGGGCATGAAGGTAGGCGTCTGAACATAGCCGCGCCTGGTATGCAAAGTTCCGCTGCGCCCGTAAGCGCCAAAGCGTGCCTTTAGTTTGAACATGGTAGAATTTGCATCGTTCACAGAGGTAGAGTATAGCATAAACATTGACTTTTTTATTATTTTATGTTAACATAAGCGCGTTAATCGGGAGTTTCTTGGTGAGTAAATCTCAACCAAGCACGCTTGACGGCTTTAAGCTGTTCTACGAAGAGCTGCTTAATATCAAGCCTGGAAAGCGTCGCCTGCGCCGGGGTAACACCCAGGCAGGCACACGTTAACAAGAGGTGGAGCATGAATGCCGTCGGTCCAAAAGACCGGCGGTTTTTGTTTTCCCCTGCTTTTTGGAAGCTATCCACTTGGTATTTTAACTGCATTATGTCAATATGTTGACATGGTTTGTATATATTGCGGACGCAGCACCGAGGTGACCAACTCGCGCAAACCTGCACGTACCCCGTCTGTATGGCGGCGCAGGGCTTGCCAAGCATGCGTCGCACAATTTACTACTATCGAACTGCCCGATTACTCCACCGCCCTTGCCGTCAAGGACCGTGACGGCAAGCTTGAGCCTTTCGTGCGCGACAAGCTGTTTTTGAGCCTGCATAAATCTTTGGGTCACCGGCCGGATGCCCAAAAAGCCGCTACCGAGCTGACAACCTCCGTTATTGCACAGCTGTTAAGAAAGAAAAGGGCTAAGGATGGCCTGATAGAAGCTAAAGTCTTAGCCGAAACGGCCAATATTGTTCTGAAGCGTTACGACGCGCCTTCGGCCCACACCTACCGGGCCTACCATGCTTCTGCTCTGCGGCCGGCTACTTCTTGACTGCTTTTTCGGTAACGTCGAAGTTATCCAGGTAGCGTTTAAACATCAATCGTGTCTGAGACGTAATAGCGGCCGCCGTATTGAACAAAATCGTCGTGACTGGCAGCAGCACCCACTGTAGAACCATGAAGATATTGCGGTGGCGCTTATATCTCTCCGGCCGAGGCGGGAGGAACTTCAGGCTTAACAATAGGCTAACGAATATGCCTACCAGAGCGATGGTCTGTATGGTGCTGGCTAAACGAGGCAGCTGATTGGCCACGAAGTTCTCCGGCTGGATCACAACCGGTACCAACGGAGCTACTAAGATGAGCAGCGATGCTGTAGCCCAGGATATATGGCCCTCTAGCAGCCTGGCTAATTTCATGATCAGATCAGCTTTAGGCACCTTGCTGCCCTTCCTGAAGCCAGTGGTAGCTACATACGCCACATCGCTGGAACCCCATGCCCAACGCCGTATCTGCAGGAACTGGGCCTTGATGGTGCGACGATAATTTTCGGCCAGAACCGCATCCTGATAAATAGGCGTGAAGATCGGATACACCTCGTGCCGGCCGTTATACCGGAAATAGGTGCGCCAAAACTGATGGCCGTCTTCTACTATGGTGCGCACGCTCCAGAAATCAGTATCTATAAGAGAGGCCATGCTCTGGGCATGCGAGCTGAAGTTGCGCAGCATATGCGGCCGCAGCCCCAGGACTATATTCCAGAACGAGTTGCCGGTGGCGATAACACGCATCGGCGCCGGAGCATCCCAGATATTGTTCGTATATATAGGAAGCGGCTGATAAGAGACATAGCGCGGATCTTCGGTGCTGCAAAAAGTATAAGTGAGCGCCGATAGATACCAGTGATGAGGGCGGTTGTCTGTATCCAGCGTTGTTACGGCCAGGCGCTCGGGGTTGATCCCTTCCTTTTCGATATATTTCTTAAGCCAGCGGCCGCTATGGGTAATGTTGCCGCCCTTGCCTTTGACCTCACCTTCAAGCACGGTGTGCTTGACCGCTTCGGCATGATAAAAATTCTTTCCGTATTCCTTTACCATATCATTGGCCAGCTTCTCTATGGCTGGGCCTGTGCGTTCTTCATAGGCGATTATCAGTATCACTTTCTTCATGTCGAACTTGCTCTTGAGCACGCTTTGGATGGTGGGTTCAAGCACTTCGCGCGGCTCGTTGTACAGCGTTACTATCAGCGCATGCATCAGTTCGCTCGGTTTGCAGAACAATGGATATTCCTTGAGGCGGTCAACGTTGTTGCGGTGCCACTTTGGGTTCTTAGCATGCGGGTGCGTCAGTTCTCCGGCTTCCAGATCATCAAGCAACAGCTGCCAATCCAAAGACTGCTGCCTGGTGAGCATCCGGTAGCCCTGTATGGCCCTGAGGCTCAGGCCCATACCTTTGAAGAACCATACCAGTAGATAGGCGATAATGAAGACGGCGAACAGGGTCGGGTTGAGAAAGCTTAGGATAAAAGGCATCAGCAGGATGATCCAGCTTACAGCTCCAGGCAGGACCTCCCAGAAACGATAGGCCCATCCTCGGTCGCGGGCATAAGGTATTTCGATGTCTTTCATCGCAGCGTCATCAAAGCGTTACCTGCAATCGTGGCCAGCAGACTTAAGAGGCACGAGACTGCTAAGATCATGATCGCTACATGCTTTCGGACAGCAAAAGCCCTGAGGCTAATAAAGACGCAGATGGCAAAGTTGATCAGCAAAAAGAAGACGAAGCCGGCAATATCCAGGGCGGAGCCGTATTCGAATTCGCCTATTCCCAGATTAGCCCGGTATTCGATTATGTAATTGGTGGTTGTACCGGAATCAAGCCTGAATAGGATAGACAAGGAACCGATAAGGATAAGGATGCTGTTGATAATCAGCAGCAAAAGCACTGAACGGTTATGAAAATAACGATTGGGAATAGTCATAGAGTATTAGAGCCATTATAACCGACGCTGGAAGCGAAGGCGAACGCATATAGTAATGGTGCGGGTGGCGGGAGTCGAACCCGCGTTTCATCCTTGGGAAGGATACATAATAGCCGTTATACGACACCCGCCTGGGATAGTCATGAAACAAATGGAGCCGATAAGCGGGCTCGAACCGCTGACCTACGCTTTACGAAAGCGCCGCTCTACCAACTGAGCTATATCGGCATTTTAGCCTCCATATTCTAACAGATATGGAACATTGCATAAACAGATGTAATTTGCTAGGATATTCTGGTCGTTTGCTCTAATTATTTAGCAGCCTAAGACCCCAAACGAGGGCTCGTGGTGTAGAGGCCTAACATGCCTCCCTGTCACGGAGGAGATCGCCGGTTCGAATCCGGTCGGGCCCGCCATGAAGAGCGCCTCACCTCATAAGGTGGGGCGTTTTTCTTTATAAAGCTATACCCAGGCTTAGTGCCGGCTCTTCTTATGCCCGGCTTCCGCGCCTTTCTTCTTGTTATCGCTCATATTGCCTGAGTTGTGCTTCATCGCCCCTTGTTTGCCCACTGATAAGCGCCCCATACCCTGCCTTTCTAATTAACAACTTCAGCGTAGCGTAAGAAGTTATGCCACGCTGTAATAAAACCGACTACTGTGCTTCGAATGCCTCGCGGATAGCGAAGAAAGCGGGTTTGGGAGAGTAATCCTCGTTGAACATCAGCGGATTGGCGTCTTCCAGCCCGATGCCGCGGTACCAGCTTTGACGGTCGATCAGCCCTAAGAAACCAAAGTTAGAGCAAACTTCGGGACCGGCCTCCATACAGGCGCTGACCATCTCCTTATAAATTCCTGCTTGTATCTCGTCTTCTTCGCTCTTGTCCTTCTCCAGCCCATGCATATTCACATCGAACTCCGTAATGTAGATCTTTACGCCTAAATCCGCAAAACGGCGCATGTTAGCAATCACCTCGTCTTTGGTGGGCACATTGGTAGCATCTAAGTGCATCTGCATACCCAGACCGTCAATCGGTACTCCTCGGGCTTTGGCTGATTTGATGTATTCATACATCAGGTTGGAGATTTCGCCCTCTGTCTCGTTGCCAAAGTCGTTAAGGATCAGTTTGGCGTTAGGGTCAGCGGCCCGGGCCCAAATAAAGGCCTTGTCTATATACTCGGTACCTAAGCGGTCACCCCACCAATCTTTGTTGCCGCCGGTCTCCAGCTCCCGGCTAAAAGCTTCGTTCACTACCGTATATTCGCGCACCTTGCCCTTGTAGCGATTGCCGACGGTCCGGATATGGTCCTCTATGATCGCCAGCAGTTCTTCCTTGGAATAGTTACCTTCTTTCAACCACTGTGGCAGCCATTTCTCATCGCCCCACAGGAGATGCTGGACCCTGACCGGCATATCGTGCTGATCGGCAAAGTCAAAGACCTGATCCAAGTGGTTAAAGTCATATTTGTCGCGGGCTGGCCGGAGCGTAAAATCCTCGAAGTGCCAGTTGGGTTCGCCATCTATAATCAGATATTCGAACTGGTCCGTCAGAATCTCGGTATACGGCCTTTCCCTGAGATACTTAAGGGAAGCGAAGGATCCTACTTGAATACCGCGGCGTTCAGCCAGCTCCTTGAGCGGCGGAGAGGGCAGCTCCGGCGGGGCTGCAGCATCATAGGGGTCTTTATCGCGCAAAAGCCACAATATGCCTCCTAGAAGTGCCAGCGCGCAGACGGAAATCAGTATAACGAACAGTAGTTTACGCTTGTTCACTGGTCATAGTTTACCGTAGGCTATAAAACTTGCACTGTAAGATAATCTACTGCTTGAGATTTCAAGGATTGAAGTAACGGTTTGGGGGATTATCTTCTTTTACAGGATTTGAGTAATCCGACACCGGTTTGAAGTTGATTTGGATATGGGCTGCTTTAGCCTTGTCGCCTTCAAAGCCCAGGGTCTTAACTATCTCTAAGGCGTAGCCTGTGTCTATTATTTCAGAGAACTCGCCGGCTTCCTGATCAAAGACAGTCGCCGTAACCTTGGCCGGTATGTCACGATTTGACTGCGCGATCGGTTCTCCATAATCCCCGCCCGTTTCTTTGGTGGCTTCGTCTTCGCTGTACTTCTTGACCACTTCTTCAAAGGCCGCTCCGCCCTGGAGTTCGGCCAGGGCTGATTCCGCCTTGTCCCAGGCTTCGGTATCCAGCTTGCTGGCAACTTTGCGCGCCAGCATCTGCTGCTTCAAGGAGCGTTTGAAATCATTTACGGACCAGCCCCAGAAATCGCGCAGCACATCCTCAAACACTTGATCGCTGGAACCAAGCCGGTTCTGGTCGCGTACCACGGCGATCTCCTGCTCCACTTCCTGGTTGTTTACACTGACGCCGTTTTCATCGGCCAGCTGCTTGATATAAGCATCATCTATGACCTTCTCCATGGCCTGCTTCTTGAACTCCACCAGCTGCTGCTGGCCCTCTTCGGTTTCAAAGCTCAGCTTCTGCTGGGTCTCGTAGTAGTGCATGTAGTGCCTGAGCTCAAACAAATAGCTCTCGTAAGAGATGAATTTGCCGTTTACTCGGGCCACCGGAAAAGGTACGACCTGCGTAACTCGGTACATCAAGGTAGAAGTACTGCCTAAACGGTAAAGGTTAAGCAAGGAATACGTGAAGAAGCCCACGACAGTAAGGATAAAGATAATCGACGACAGTACGACGATACGCCGCTTGGATTGCTGCAACGGATATATATACTTGCGGGCACCGCTTAAGACATCTTCTCGGTGTTCGGCGATAGTATCGTTGGTAATCATCGGCACCTTGACTTCATCCAAGGTGCTCTTTTGTTTGCGGCGCAGCTTAGAGAAAGGGCGGCCTGCGGCCTGCCCGGCCTTTTTCAATCGTTTATTCATGCTTCTTCTTCCTCTAATTCGGGTTTGGAACTTTGTTCTCCACTTTCTACAAACGGCGCCAGTTCAACTTCCAAACCTAGATCGCGCAGGATTTGGAGTAGCTCTTTCTGGATCTTAGCCGGATGATGAACATGATGGATCGTCAGGCTGCCCACATAAGTTTGCACCATTATTGTACCAAAGCCCAGGATCGTTTCTTCAAAGCCGCCTACCTCATAATTGATCATCTGGATCTGGCTCAAGCCGAAGCTGACCATACTGCGCTTGAACATGCCCTTTTGGGTGATTTGGATAAAACGCTGGTTGGTTACGATATAGACGCTGTAGTACCAGCCTATCCAGAAAGGAAAGAAAACCATAATGGCCAGCAGCAGGCCGGCGCCCAGGCCTATAAAGAACCAGCTGAATTCTGGATTTATGAGCGATGGGATGGTGCCCAGAAGAAGCGCGACCGAACTATATATAAGTCCGCGGCGCATGACCACAGGATGCTTGCGGAATACCAGTAAGACTTCTTCGTCATCGAACTGTTCTTTAAAATAGCGAACTGTAGGCTCGCCCTTTTTTGCCATAACGACATTGTATCAGTTTGGGGTCCTCAAGCCGAGGGGATTCGGCTTGAGGTGAAACGAGGCTTGGCATGGTAGCCGAAAGCAAAACGCCTCCGTGTTTTGCGGAGGCGGACATTGCCAAAAGAGCTGGTGCCCCCACCAGGATTCGAACCTAGAGCTTTTCCTTAGGACGGAACTATTTTATCCATTGAACTATGGGGGCGAACAGAGTTATTCTAGCACACCGACCCCTGTTTTATGGCAAGGCTATTTTTTGGGTTTGCGGTTTCGGGCCAGAGTGTATTGCTCGTGCACAGTATGATAATCGAAGATTTCGCTGTCCGCGAACCAGTGCCGGATCTCTTCAATGGCTTCTTCGGCGTCGCCGGATGCATGTATCACGTTGGGCGTACCAATACTCTCTTTGTCGGCGTGGGCAAAGCTGATGTGGGCGTAGTCGCCTCGGATAGTACCGGGCTGTGCGCTCTTCGGTTCTGTCGTGCCGACCATTTTGCGGACCAAGCTGACAGCTTCTATGCCCTCCAACACGAAAGCGATGACCGGTCCTTCCTGCATCATTTCCAGAGCGGCTTCAAAGGTCTGCTGTCCGCGGCGGGTCACCATCTTGCCGATTTCTTCATAATGACGATAGTAATGATCGTAGTCCGGCTGCAGCATGCGGCAAGCGACTATCTTTAGGCCGACGCGCTCAAAGCGGGTCAGAATTTCGCCTACTAAGCCGCGCTTGACAGCATCCGGTTTGAGGATAACGAGGGTTCGTTCCATGGTTTGTCCTTTTTAGTTAGGGTAATTATAGCAAAGCGGTTGTTAAATTACATCTGTTAAACCGTTGCAACTTTGAACAAGTATTTTACTCGGTTTTATATCTGTTAGCCGTCTGGTAGAATTATTTTATGTTGTTTATCAAAGCAAAAACTGACTTTCTAGAATACTTGGAAATCGAGCAGAACCGCTCGCAAAAGACAATTGCTAACTATGATCATTACCTCACCCGCCTGATAGACTTTGCGGGCGACGACCTTAAGATAGCCGACATCGACGTAGAGCTGCTGCGCAAGTGGCGGTTATGGCTCAACCGGCTCGGCACCAACGTATCAGACGAATTGAAAAAGAATACCCAGAACTACCACCTGACCGCACTAAGAAGCTTTTTAAAATATTGCTCCAAACGCAACATCTCCGCCCTAGCGCCGGACAAAGTCGAGCTTTCTAAAGTAGTACGCAAACAGGTTACTTTTTTGACTCCAGAGGAACTGGAACGCTTATTCTCTCAGCCTGATACAAATACTCTCAATGGACTGAGGGATCATGCGATTTTGGAGCTTCTCTTCTCTTCCGGACTGCGTGTTTCAGAACTGGCGGCGCTTGATAGGGATCATATCAACCTAAAACGCCGTGAATTCATGGTAAGAGGCAAGGGCCAGAAGGACCGGCCGGTATTTATTAGTGACAAGGCTGCTGCTTCTATCGAGCAGTATTTGGAACGTCGTGAGGACAACGTAAAACCTTTGTTCCTACGTTCCAGCGGTACCAAAAAGCCCAGTTTAGATGGTAACTTTTATCGATTAACGCCGCGCAGCATACAAAGGCTGGTCAGCCGTTACGCTCTGATGGCCGGGATTACCAAACATGTCAGCCCGCATACCTTGCGCCATAGCTTTGCGACCGATCTTCTGATGAATGGCGCCGATCTACGGAGCGTCCAAGCCATGCTGGGACACAGTAATATAGCTACAACCCAGATCTACACACATGTAACTGATCCGCACTTAAAATCTATACACCAGAAGTTCCACGGCAAATCAGTTTAGTTCAAGTTGCAGGACGGATCCGTAACACCGGTCGGCCTTGCCACTCTCGTACCACCACCGCCGCCGGCTGCCGGCGGAGCGCCGATATAGCGCTTGCAGAGCGAATCGCCGCTGAAGATAGCGAATACTTCGTGGAAACCGGGCTGCCAGGCACCGTCAGTAGTAATCGGCACCCTTACCTGCACGCGCCGGAATACGTCATTGGCCCTGCCGGTTGAGTCAATAATCGCCTGGCCGCCTTCCAAGCGGACCTCGTTGCCAGTTGCGTCGAGGGCGGTAATACTAGTTCTGACCGGATTGTAGTAAGACTGCAGACGTATGAAGTAATTGTTGTAGCTGGGAATCACGTTTATTCGACCAACGCAGCGGTAGTCGCCAGCGCTAGTACAGCGGGTCATGAGCGTTCCGGCTTGGTCGCCGGGTCCAGGCAAAACACCAATCGCATTGTTGGGCGGAACACCACCGTTCAAGGTCGGATAAACATAGAAAGTATAGCTCTGGTTGACCAGATTGGCCCGATTGCTTGGGGCTATCAGAGCGGGTACCAAGTCTATGCGCATGACGCCCACGCCTGCACCAGCTGCATTACCCCAGACGCCGTCGGGCGTAAACACCGGGCTGCCGCCATTGAAGCCGAAGTTGACTATCGGGTCAGTACCATTCTGCGAGTCCCATTCTATGAGTAAGGTGGATATGTTTGTGGCGTCAAAGGACTTGACAGCGCTGACCACAGGTTCATCCACGCCCACCTCTGGCACAGAATCAAAAACTATGTTCGGTGGGTTAGGGTTTACCAGCAGACAGCTGATGCCGATATTTCGGGCGGCGTCTATATCGTAATCAACCTGAGTATCCACGCCGTCGCAATTGGTGTTCTGAGCGGCTATGCTGCCGCCGCGTATAGCTGTAAGGGCTCCATTTATACCTGTTTCAGCCGCATAAAAAGCCTGGGTATTAAGAAAATCGTCTAGTGCGCGCTTTTGGGCCTGACGAGTGATATTAGAGAATCCTACCGTCAGAAGCGTCAGGATGCCCATTATGATCATCACCGAAAAAATAGCGATGATGCCCTGCTGATCTTTATTTAGATTATTTTTTTTCATGCTTATACTCATATTTTACCTGGCTAAAGCCTTTTTACCACGCTGGTGCTAAAACTTGATGCCGCGCAGAACTGGCCTCCGGCGCTAGTACCTTTGCAAATGCTGAAGTTGCTGGCCGGCTCGAACAAGTTAGGATCATCACCGTAGCTGATAACTAAATCGATATCCCAGAGATTTGAGCTTGGAGTTACGGTAAAGGACGGCACACGCATGTTGTCGCCGAGCATCGATTCGCCGTCGGCCGAAGGTGTTACGGCCGTAAGGTTGCGCGGTGCGCAGTTATCATCCGGGGTACGGTCACGCCACATGGCGTGGCGTATCTGGCCTGCCGCCGTACCTTGCGAAGCAGTCTGGCTAAAGCTATAGCGTACACTGCCCAAGCAGATAGAATTTACCGTAAAACCACCGAAACTGGCAGTGCCTGGCCTATAAAACAACAACGGGTTAGTCGAGGCATTACCGAACTGGATAGAACGCGTCACATCGTCCACTACTTTCCGAGACATATCCTGAGTACGATTGATCAGCGTACCTTTGTAATACATGTTACCCACATGGACGATGGCCATAGCGCAAAGCAGAAGAACCATAGAGAAAATCGTGGTCGCTATCATCAGCTCTATAATCGTAAAACCAGTTTGATTTTTATTTATATGCATCATGACACCCTATATACCAATACTACTTGGCCTCTTTGGCCGCCGCCGACCCGATCCCAGCGCACAAAAACCGTAAAGCTGTTGGCGGCATTATTGAACCTTATGCCTACATTAAAGAAGTTGTCGAACCTGCAGCCACCGGCATAATTGCCGAAGTTGTCGGTTTCGGGCGTTGCGGTTGGTGACGCGCCGGCTAGGTCGGTAACCGTAGTGCCATTTATACAGAAGGCGTTTGCGCCTTGGCTGATAATAGATGCCTGATCAGTGTTCCAGACATGCTTGAGCCGTTCAATCTGCCCTTCGGCAAGCTTGGCAGCCTGGGTGCGCTCCTGGTTGTCGCGCAGAGTCAGGATATTGCGGTTCATGATCGAATAAGCTATGCCAAGCACGCTAGAAACCACTGCGATTGCCAGCAAGACCTCGATAATGGTATCGCCTCGTTCGGATTTGCGCCTTAGAAGCATGGAGCCTCCGTCGGCCGAGTATCCAAGACCGCAAAAGTAGCTGTTTGGCTGGCGCCAGCTCCTACGGTTATATGCGCCCGCTTGCCGTTCTGGCCCATCAGGCAAATAATTGCGCCCTGACTAATTGGCTGGAAGTTCGGTCGATCAACTACAGGATCGGGACTGACCAGCGATGAGCTGTTAAGCAAACCGTACAATTCGATGATATTAGTACCTCCCGCACCCGCACCACCGCTAGAAACGCCGCCAGATAGCTTGTTTACAAAGCCCAGGGCATGAATGGTAGTACCGCTACCCATCCGAATGATGCGCCGTACTTGCAGCTGGAAGGTATGGATATAGGTTTCGTCAGTCATATGCGCAACCACCGGCTGGGCCTGGTCCATCGTTTCTACCTCGTCGGTAGTCGGACCGCCGACGGTACGACGTCCAACAAGCGTAAATATGCTCGAGGATGGCACCGTAGTGCTTGGCTGCAAGACTTTGCCCACAAAGATACATCCGCTGTTGGAGGCCGGGTCTACCGGTGCCGCCACTACAGCAGGCGGTGCGCTGCCGGCTGCCGTACACTGGAAGCCTGATTGATAAAAGCCGGTTCTAACATCGCTCATCACATTCAGCAGCTTGGCTTCGTAATCCCGGACAGCCTGATTAAATTCAGCCGTAGCCTGTCTGCCCTGCATTATAGCCGCGATAGCAGCGAACATGACAGTCGTCACCGCCAGTACAATCAATACCTCGGACATCGTATAGCCTGCATGCAGCGTACGCCCCTTATGGCCCGCTTCGGCAAGCTGACCTTTCTTAAGCCAGCTCTTCATACGCCTCAGTATAGCATAAGCTTTAAGAGAAAAGCGGCTTTTTAGACCTCGATTAACAGAGAGCGCCTGTACCATTCGATCACGGCTGCGCCGAATAGTTTGACGAGGATGGCAGCGATGATCAAGAAGGGCCCGAACGGTATGCGGTTGCTGGTGTTCAGCCTTCTTAAAAGCAAGCCTGGCAGGACGAAAACCGTGCCTAATGTCGAGGCTAAAAGCAGCATGAAGAAGCTTAAAGATGGGTCAGCCAGCAGTAAGCCTATCAAGCCGCCCAATTTTACATCGCCACCGCCTATCCAACGCCCGCTGGATATGGCAAACAAAGCGTAGAATAAACCCCCTGCTATAGCCACGCTGGCCAAAAGGCTGCCTAGTGCCGCCAGGGAGCCTTCGGCGACAACATTCACTACGGCTAGCAGCAGCGCCAAACCAATCAGCGGGTAGATTATGCGGTTTGGTAGCAGCATCCAGCGGATATCATAGACAATCAGCGCCATAAAGCCGGCCAGCATGATCAGCCAGACCACAAAATTAACTATGCCAAGGGCGTTCCAGTCCATGGGCCAAAATAAGTAAGAGACCACGAACAAGACGGCCGTAAGCGCTTCTACCAGCGGGTATTGCCAGCTGATCGGTTTGCGGCAATAGCGGCAGCGACCCTTGAGCATTAGCCAGCTTATAACCGGAATCAGATCCTTTGGTGCTAGCTCATGCTTGCAGTGAGGGCAAATGGAGCGGCCATTTACGATTGAAAGCTCTTTTTTAGCCTTTTTACTAGGTTTAGACTGCTCGTGCACGCGGTAGACAAGCGCGTTCACGAAACTGCCCAATATAAGACCTAGGACAGCCAGGATAAGGATAATCATTAACTTCAAGTATATAAAAAAACAGTACGGTTTGATACACCGTACTGTTTTTCACTGTCTTTAAGATATTAGCTTGCTACACAGCGGTTCGTTGTTGGCTCCAGCTGATACATAAGGCTGAAGCTACGAGCTGAGCTAGATGCTGCCCTAGCATCTCCTGTCGCGTTACAGCCACCGTTAGCCGTACCGAAGACAACCTGTGCGGTCGTCGTGTTCGCTGCGCCACCAAGACCAGCTGTTAACTGGCTTAGACAACCTACTTGTAGCTCGCTTGCTGCTGTGCTACAGAAGTTTGCATCCAATGTTGTTGTATCGCATGAACCTGTTTGACCGTTACGGTTAGCCAAGCACTCTGATATAGCGGCTGCGATTCTGGAAGCATCGCTATTACGTGCATTGTTACGCTGGTTGCGCTGCAGGGCTGGCACAGCCAAGAAGACAATCAGCATAATCAAGCCGGCGATAGCCAGCACGATCAGGACTTCGATGATTGTGAAGCCTTTATTATCTTTGTGTAATCTGTCTAACATAGCGCAAATGCCCCCTTTGACTATTGCATTTTATGCATTTTTACTTCTTATACCACTGATGATACAGGCGTGATTGGCAAAACACAAGCATTTTGGCCTAGTTTTCCCCAGGTATCATATTAGCTGCCAAAGCCGGATTTGCCTGCCAGGCTATAGATAGGCAACAGGATGGCG
Source organism: uncultured Candidatus Saccharibacteria bacterium (assembly GCA_946479835.1). The sequence goes on from CAMLHD010000003.1 coordinate 33,303, forward strand.
CTGACCAGTACGAAAGCGATGACACCAAGGGCTACCATCATGACCGGTTCGATGATGGTTGAGATGGTCTTGATCTGGTTGTCTACCTCTTTTTCGTAATATTCGGCGATCTTGCCAAGCATGTCCTCGATGGCGCCGGACTGCTCGCCGATCTTAAGCATCTTCGGAACCAAGTTCAAGAAGTTAGGGTCGTTCTCTATGGCCATAGACAGCGCCTTGCCGCCCTTGACCTTATCCATGGCTTTAAGCAGTGAGGCCTCAATATGGACGTTGTTGATGGATTTGGAGCTGATTTCCAGCACTTGCAACAGTGGCACACCGCTGGCTACCAGCGTGTTGCCGGTGCGGGCAAAACGGGCCATGTAGAGTTTCATGAATAGCGGGCCGATTGGCCAGGACTTCATTTTGGCCTTGTCTACTACCTGTTTGCCGGGCCCAGAGCGCGCCCATTTGGTGGTTGCAAACACCAAAAATCCGAGGATTATCAGACATAGCCACCAGAAATCAATCATGAAGTGCGACAGCGCCAGCAGCATCCGGGTAGTAAGAGGCAGTGTCGCGCCCTGCATACCCTTATAGATGCTTTCGACCTGCGGCAGGACCTTGATAACCATAAAGGCGATGACTCCGCCCATAACCACCAGAACGATAGCTGGGTACGCCATGGCGCCGCGCACTTTGGCCAAGATTTCGGCGTCTTTTTCCTGCTGGAAAGCCAGGCGCTCCAGAGCCCTGTCCAGAGTACCGGAGGCCTCACCGGCGGCAATCAGGCTGATAAAGATCTGGTTGAAAACCTTGGGGTGGCGGCTCAAAGCATCGGCGAAGGCGCTGCCGGCCTCGACATCATTTATAACTTGGCTTATAACCACTTTGAGCGGCTTGCTCTCAGTCTGGTCAAAGACCGAGCGTAAAGATTGAACCAGCGGCAGGCCAGCGTTTATAAGGGTGGACAGCTGGCGGGCGAACAGAATCTTGTCTTTGGTCTTGACCCGGTTCTTGAGCTTGGCAATCGGGCTTTGGCCACCAGCATCTTTGAGGACGATTTCTAACGGAGCTAGACCGGCATTGTGAATCAGCTTGGCAGCCGCTGCTTCTGAATCAGCTTGAACTTCAGCCCGGACTTTCTCGCCGGTCTTGCTGTCTCTAGCCGTGTAGCGGTAAGTCAGCACTGATCTAGCCTCTCATCAGCCTGTCTAATTCTTCAATGTCGACAGCGTAGTTGCGAGCTTCGTCGTAGCTGATGGTACCGGCGTGGATAAGGTTGACCAGTGTTTTGTCCATGCTCTGCATACCAAACTCGGCACCGGTTTGAATGACAGCGTCAAGCTGGTGGCTCTTGCCTTCGCGGATGATGTTGCGCACGGCCGGAGTAGCTACCAGGATTTCGGCTGCAGCGATACGGCCGCCGCCAAGCGCTGGAACCAGACGCTGAGAACAGATAGCCATCAGGATGTTAGAAAGCTGCGAGCGGATCTGCGGCTGCTGGTGCGGCGGAAAGACGTCGATCATACGATCGATGGATTGGGCGGCCGAGTTGGTGTGCAAGGTCGCAAACACCAAGTGGCCGGTTTCGGCGATGGTAATGGCGGCGGCGATGGTTTCGAGGTCGCGCATCTCACCGATGAGCACGACGTCGGGATCCTGACGCAAGGAGCTCCTCAAAGCGGCACTGAAGCTGAAAGTGTCATAGTGGACTTCGCGCTGGACGATGACGGAACGGTTACTCTTATGTGTAAATTCGATCGGATCTTCGATGGTGATGATGTGGCTGGCACGTTCGGCGTTGATCTTATGGATCATGGCAGCAAGCGTAGTGGACTTACCGGAACCGGTAGGACCGGTCACCAATACCAGGCCGCGCGGATATTCGGTGAACTTGGCAACCACCGGCGGCAAACCAAGCTGTTCGACAGTTAGGATCTCGTTAGGTATAAGACGCAGGGCTGCGGCCAGGTTGCCGCGCTCATGGAAGGCGTTAACACGGAAGCGGCCGAGATCGCCGAAAGCAAAGCTGAAGTCGAATTCCTTGTCTTTGATCAGGATCTGCTTCTGGTCTTCGTCCAAAATGGCAAATATCAATACTTCTATTGATTCCTCGGTGAGCGGTTCTGCGCCGCTGACTGGCACCAAGGAGCCGTCTACCCTAAGCATAGGCGGCAAGCTTACCTGCAAGTGAAGGTCGGAGGCCTTCTTCTTGATAACTTCTTCCAAAAGAATCTCTATGCGTGGTTGCGCGGCGCCTGCCATCAGTTTGCTCCCCTGTAATGATTATTTTTGTGTGTCATTGCCACCCTTCTTTCTCCTAAGCCGTATCTTCCGAGGCGACTCTTGATATTTCTTGCAAAGTGGTTTTGCCTGCCAACGCCTTCAGGTAGCCGTCCTGCTGCATGGTTACCATACCCTCGGTTTGAGCGGCTTTTTGAATATCGGAACTGGATGAGCGCTTCATAATCAAATCTTGAATCGTTTCCGTTACTTCAAAGACCTCGTACAAGCCGATACGGCCCCTAAATCCGCCGGGCGCCTCGTTCGATTCTTTGCCCTTGTACAAAGTATAAGCGTTTTGACCTCTCAAGGGCAAGGCTTCAAAACCTAAATCTTCGGCCGCTGCTTTCCGGCCTTCTTCCTTTTCCGGCAGCAGCGCGCCCAGATGCTGCTGTATCAGCGTGGTTTCGGCCTTGTCTGACTGATACGCCTCTGGATCATGCAGGCGGCGGACCAAGCGCTGGCCAATGACGGTACGTACGGTGCTGGCGATAAGGAACGGTTCGATGCCCATATCAAGCAAGCGCGGCAGGATACCAGCGGCCGAGTTGGTGTGCAGGGTACTGAACACCAAGTGCCCCGTTAAGGCGGCCTGGACGGCCAGGTTGGCCGTTTCGGCATCGCGGATCTCACCAACCATAACTACGTCGGGGTCTTGGCGCAGGATGGAACGCAGACCTGAAGCAAAAGTCAGGCCGACATCGGCATTAATCTGGATCTGGTTGATGCCGCCCATTTTGTATTCCACCGGGTCTTCCAGGGTAACTATGTTGATGCTGTCATCTTTGATTTCCTGGATCAGAGCATAAAGGCTGGTTGACTTACCGGAACCAGTAGGACCGGAGGTCAGGATCATGCCGTTAGGGTTGGCTATACCTTTACGGATAG
>CAMLHD010000004.1 GCA_946479835.1 uncultured Candidatus Saccharibacteria bacterium
TTGGCTTTTTCTTCAGCCTCTTTGGCGGCCTGGGCTTCGTGCTCGGCCTCAGCCTTGGCCTTCATCTCAGCTTCGGCCTTTTCGGCTTCTAGGTCGCGGACATCGTTGACAGCTTCTCGGTCAAAGGCTGTACCGGTCAGCCTTGCTGACTTGCCGGAGCGGGAGCGCATATATGTCAGGTAGTTGCGGCGGACTTTGCTTCTCTTGGTAACTTCAACCTTTACCACCAGCGGCGAATGCATAAGATAGGTCTTTTCTACGCCGACGCCGGAGGCGATGCGACGAACGGTGATGCTGCTGGTGTGCGAGCCCTTGCGTGTAGTGCGGATAACCAGGCCTTCGAATACCTGGATACGCTCCTTGTTGCCTTCACGGATTTTCTGGTGCACTTTAACGGTGTCGCCCGACTTGACGTCGACGACCTGGCGTTTCTTTTGTGCGGCCAAAAGCTCAACTACTGCTGAATTCATAACCGGCTCAGTTTACATTATTTTACTTCTTAATGCAAGTGTCCTAACACCTTGGTGAAAATTATTAGGCTGTCGGGGCTAAAAGGTTCTACAATAGCTCTCATGGACAATTACGAGCAAGCTATTGAGCTGCACAAGCAGCTTGGCGGCAAAATCACGATCGGACTTCGGGACCTGCCCAACAGCACGGAAAAATTAAGCCAATACTACACCCCCGGAGTAGCGGGGGTGGCCAAATACGTAGCGGAAAATCCTGACAGGCTGAAAGAAGTCAGCTGGACCAACAACTTGGTCGCCATCGTTACCGACGGCTCGTCCGTTTTGGGCCTGGGCGATATCGGCCCGGCCGGCGCTTTACCCGTTATGGAGGGCAAGGCCATGCTGTTCAAGCATTTTGCTAACATCGACGCCGTGCCGATAGTCTTGGACGTACACGAGCCAGCCGAAATAGTCAGCGCCATCAAGGCCATCGCACCATCTTTCGGCGGTATAAACCTGGAGGACATAGCCGCCCCCAAATGCTTTGAGATAGAAGACCGTCTGAAAGCCGAACTCGGTATACCGGTGATGCACGACGACCAGCATGGCACGGCCGTCGTTACCCTGGCCGGACTTATCAACGCCGTCAAAGTCGTAGAAAAAAAGATGGACGACTGCCGCATAGTGGTGGTAGGCACAGGCGCAGCCGGAACGGCAATCATCAAACTGCTTAATCTCTACACCAAGGCTGACATCATCGCGGTTGATAGTAGAGGAATCTTAAGCGCCAATCGGCCCGACTTGAACCCGGAAAAACATTCCCTCCTGGTCTATACCAACCGCGAAGGCATCGACGGTTCGCTGGAGCACGCCATGATGGGAGCCGATATCTTCATTGGTGTCAGCCGCGGCGACCTGCTGAACGTGGAGATGATCCAGTCGATGGCCGACAACCCGATTATCTTTGCCATGGCCAATCCTGATCCGGAAATTATGCCGGATGTTGCCAAGGAAGCCGGAGCCGCCGTGGTGGCCACCGGCCGTAGTGATTTTCCCAACCAGGTCAACAATAGTTTAGGCTTTCCCGGCATATTCCGCGGCGCGCTCGACCACGGTGTCAAGCAGATTACCGATGAGCACAAAATAGCCGCCGCCGAAGCTCTGGCCACATTGGTTAAGGAACCCACCGCAGACAAGATTATCCCAGGTCCTTTTGACGCTGGCGTGGTCGAAGCCGTTGCCGGCGCTATCAAGTCCTAGCCGACGACACGGTAAACTTCTTCGATCGTAGTTTCGCCCGCCAAGGCCCTCAGAACACCGGCCTGCTGCAGACTTATCATGCCGCCGCGGATCGCTGCAGCTTCCAGCTCGTAGGTTGTTATTTCGTGCGGCGGTTTACGCAGGATCGCCTGCAGATCGGGGCTCATCTGCATGAATTCACGGATAGCTAACTGGCCGGTAAAGCCGAACGGGTTGGCTTCGGACGAGCCAGGATTATAAAGTTTGATACTGTCTAGGTTCGGCCGTTCTACGCCTTCAGGCAAAGAACCTATTATTTTACGGATAAATTCTTTGGTGGCTTCATCCGGTTCATAAGACCGCTTAGTGGCATCGTCGAGCCGTCTTACCAGGCGCTGCGACGTGATGAGACGGATGGAATTTATGAACAGCGGGTTCTCGCCGATGGCATCCAGCATGCGCGTTAGCGCGGCCGCCGATGAGCTGGCATGATAGGTGCTTAATACCAGATGGCCTGTCAACGAAGATTGCAACGCCGTCTTGGCGGTATCGAGATCGCGGATCTCGCCGACCATGATGACATCCGGATCAAGCCGCAGCACAGCCCTGAGCTTGCCGGCAAAGCCTTCTTTGTCGCTTCTAGAATTGATCGGTATCTGCGTGATGCCTTCGATTACATATTCGACCGGGTCTTCGAGTGTTATCAGCTTGCGTTCCGAGTTGTTGAGCTCATTGAGCATGCTGTAGAGCGTGGTGGTCTTACCCGAGCCGGTCGGCCCGACGATCAGCACCAATCCGATCGGGTGCTTTAGGATATCCGTTACGGTGGCCAGCTCCTTCTCGCTTAGGCCCAGCTTCTTGAGACTTAAGAACTCCGGCCGGAAGTTGAACAGGCGCAGCACCGCATCCTGGCCGTGCACCGACGGCACGGTCTCGATGCGCAAGTTGACAGTAACCGATGATCCGTCGGCCAGCTGATAATCGCGTTCAATGTGGCCTGTCTGGGCGTCTTCGGAAACGGTGGAGACATTGGCGGCGCTGGCGATCGATCCGAACAGCAGACGGTATTTGTCGTGCTGGAGCTCAGCTATCGGATGCAGCACGCCATCAACACGGAAGCGGATACGGACTTTTTCTTTGCTGTTCTCCAAATGGATGTCCGAGGCCTTAAGCTGGTAGGCCTGTTTGACAAGATAGGCCAGCATGTCGTCCGGTCTGACCTGTGCCAGCGTAGCCGAGATAGATTCGACCTGGCTTGGTTCTTTGGCAGCCGGTTCGGGAGCCGCCGGTGAAGCTTGGGCGGGCGTTTCGGCCGGCGGTTTTATTTCGATATCTTCGTATTGGACTTGTTTGGGCGGGTCATAAAGGCGCATGTAATCACTGAAGCTGCTGTCTGAAATGAGAGCATAGCTGACCCTGTAATCAGAAAAACGCTGGCTCAATTGGCGCATAGTGTGCTGCGAAGTCGTATTGGTCACGCCGAAGGTAACATTGCTCTGATCCGACAGCAGCGGCACTACTTTAAGCGTATACAGATCCTGCACCGGCAGGAAATTCAAGTACAGCTGTTTGTTGCTGAGCTGGGTCGTATCAACATACGGCAGACCCAAAATCTGGGCGCGCCGCTGCGTGTTGCTCTCTTCCTCCCGGCGGACATTGCTAACCATATGAATCTATTAAAGCATAAGCGGCCATGATGTTTAAGGTTTGGCGGTCCGATTTGTCGGCCTATAATTTAAGCGAATGAGGAAACTTATAATAATTGCCAACGATATGCGCAGCACCTTCAACGTCGGTTCGCTTTTTAGGACGGCCGAAGGCCTGGGGGTCGACAAGATTTATCTCTGCGGCTACACCCCTTATCCGAAAATGCCGGACGATGAGCGCCTGCCGCACCTGGCCACAAAGCTACACAAGCAGATCAGCAAGACCGCGTTGGGAGCGGAAGATGCCGTAGCTTGGGAATACCAGGCCGATGCTCTGGATGTCATAACGCAATTGCAGGCAAAAGGCGTGACTGTAGCTGCGTTGGAGCAAACGCCTAAAAGCCTCGATCTGACCAAGTACGAGGCACCGGACAAGTTGGCGCTCATCTTAGGCACGGAAGTCACTGGCTTGCCGAAGGAACTGCTGAAAGCAGTGCCCTTGCATCTGGAAATACCGATGCTAGGCCAGAAAGAATCCTTCAACGTGATTATCGCCGCCGCTATGGCACTGTTTTACTTTCGATTTAAATAACTGATTTCTTTATACATTCTTTGCTATAATGCTAACGATTAGTCAAAACCAAAAATGAAGAAAGCCAAAAAAACCAAGAAGCGCGCTACTAAACGGATCGGCACCGGCTTAAAGATAGCCCGCTTTTTTCCGGCTGTAGCCATCACTCTGGTTGCTTCGTACCTGTGGTACCAGCCCACCCTTCGCACCGGCAACAGCGATGTGCTGGCCTACGCCACCGAAATCAGCGTATCAGGCCTGCTTTCCAGCACTAACGCCCAGCGTGCAGCCAACGGCGTCGGGGCGCTTGCCAATAACAGCAAGCTGAACAGCGCCGCTCAAGCCAAGGCCAATGACATGGTCACCAGGAATTATTGGTCGCACCAGACGCCTGATGGTCAGCAGCCTTGGGTGTTCATAACCAACGCCGGCTATCAGTACCTTAGCGCCGGCGAGAATCTGGCCTATGGCTTTTCTACTAGCGCAGCCAATGTTACCGGCTGGATGAACAGCCCGCCCCACAAGGCCAATTTGTTGAATACTAACTATACCGAGGTTGGTTTTGGTTTTGCCAACAGCGCCAACTACGTAGGCGACGGGCCGCAAACAGTAGTAGTGGCCATGTACGGCAAGCCGCAGGTAGCCAGCGCCACCACCCCGCCGCCTAGCTCCAACCCTGCAGCTTCAGCGCCAAAGGCCCAAGCTAAAGCACCAACTTCTGCGCCGGCTCCGGCTCCGGCCGAACCCGTCCAGGAAGCGCCCAAGGAACCGGAGCCTGAGGCCGAGCCGATAGCCGTTGCCGATATTGAGAAAGATTTGCCACCGCCGGCAGCGCCGGCTAATGTCAGCCGCGTTCAAATCCTAACCGGCGGTAACGCCGCCTGGAGTACTACGGCTGTGATAATGGGGGTATTAAGTGCCGGCATGCTTTGGATGATCCATAAAGGATTTCATCTGCGCCGATATGTTTTGGCCAGCGAACATTTCGTTGCCCGCCATGTCCATCTGGACTTTACGGTGCTGGCAATAGTCTACTTAGGATTCGTTCTGCTGACGCATGTCGGCAATGTGCGCTAGCTGACCACCACATGGCTTTCGCCGACCAGCTCTTTCAGCTCGCTCAATACGCTGTCGGCGGCGGTTATGCCGCCGGGCAGTTTTATGACCTGTTTCTTGTCAGCCGCACCCAGTACCAAGACTACGTCGGTAGATCCGTGGTTGGCGTCAATCAATGATTTGAGGCTCTTCAGCTGCTGTTCATCACTGCTGTCATTCAGACGGATATAAAGCCTTTGCGCTTTGACTGCCGGCTCGGCTGCCTTTGCGCCGACCGACTGAATCTTGGCCTTGGATGCTCCCGGCAGCTTCATCGATTTGCCGGTCGGCTGATAGGCCTGCGCTTGTTCGTGGGTAATCTCCCTGGCTTCATCAACCAGGATCTTGACCTCGCTCATCACCTCGCCAGACATGCGGTCGCGACCGTTAAGTTTGCCGCGCACCAAGACTATCTTATCCCGTTCCCATAACCCTGCCGTGGATTGGTAAGCCGTTGGGAACAGCACCACTTCGATTTCGCCCAATAAGTCGGCAATTTTGACAAAGGCCATCTTCTGCCCGTTCTTGGTGGTTATTTCGCGCATCGAGGTGATGGCGCCGCCGATTACCGCCAGTTTGCCGTCCATTTCCGGTTTTAGCTCGCTGATCGGCATCGCTCTCTCGGCCAAGTAATGCTCATAAGATTTAAGCGGATGCTCGGAAAGATACAGCCCCAGCAGCTCGCGTTCCCACTTAAGCTGTTCCTGCCGATCCACGCTGCCGCTCTTGCCTTCCAAGATGATCTGAGCACGCATACTGAGATCGGATTCGTCATCGTCGCCGAACAGGCCGACTTGGCCGGCGGCCTGCTCTTTTTGTATGCGGTTAGCATAAGCTAAAAGCAAGTCCACATTGTTGAGTAGCTGGCCTCGATCTGCAAAGCGGTCGAATGCGCCGGACCGGATCAGACTTTCCAGCGCTTTGCGGTTAACCACGCGGGGATTAACGCGCGAGAACACGTCTTCCAGCCTATCGAACTTGCCGGTCTCCCGGGCGCGCAGGATTTCTTCGACGGCGCCGGTACCGACATTCTTAACCGCTGCCATCCCAAATCGTATCGGATCATGCAGTGGGTCGCCATTAGGCACGACGGCAAATTCTACGAAGGATTCGTTGATGTCCGGCGGCAGGACATCGATGCCGACATGCTGGCATTCGGCAATCTCGATGCTTAAACGGTCGGTGTCGTCGTAATCGCTGGTCATCAGCGCCGCCATAAAGGCCGACGGGTAATGGGCCTTAAGGTAAGCCGTCTGGTAGGCGATCATGCCATAGCAGGCGGCATGCGATTTATTGAAGGCGTAGTCGGCGAAGCCCTCCAAATCTTTCCAGAATTTCTCGGCTATTGATCTGTTGACGCCCTTCTTTTCGGCGCCTTCGATGACCATATCTTTCATCTTGGCCATCAGGTCGCGTTTTTTCTTGCCCACGGCTTTTCTGAGCGTGTCGGATTCGCCGCCGGTAAAGCCGCACATGTCGCGGACGATACGCATGAATTGCTCCTGATAGACCATTACACCGAAAGTATCTTTGAGCGCCGGTTCCATCAGCGGATGATCGAAGGTAGTCGGTTCCAGGCCGTTCTTGCGGGCGATGAACTTATCGGTCAGCCCGGCCGTTAACGGACCCGGGCGATACAGAGCCCCCATGGCGACGATGTCCTCGAATTCAGTGGGTTTTAGTTCCTTCAGATAACGCTTCATGCCCGAGGATTCCAGCTGGAACACGCCAGTGGTATCACCGCGCTGGAACAACTCAAAAGTTTTTGGGTCATCCAACGGAATGTTATTGATGTCTATGTCTTTTTTATAAACTTTCTTGATAATACGCAGAGCATTCTTGATGATTGTTAGGTTGCTCAAGCCCAAGAAGTCCATCTTCAAAAGCCCTAGGTCCTCTATCGGGCCCATCGAGTACTGGGTGGCGACCACGCCTTTCTGGGCCATTTCCAAAGGCACGAATTTGACGATATCGTCCGGCGCGATAACCACGCCAGCGGCATGGACGCCATGTGAACGGATAGTGCCTTCCAGCTTGGTAGCCAGCTCGAACACTCTTGCTGACTGCTCGTTATTCACGTTTTCTGCCTTAAGATCAGCGTTCTCGACCAATGATTTGGCCAAGGGTATGTGCCGGCCCTGGACCGGCGGCGGAATCATCTTGGCAATGCGGTCGGCCTCGGCATACGGCACTTGAAGCACGCGGGCGACGTCACGCACGGCGTTGCGAGCGGCCATGGTACCGAAGGTAACGATGTTGGCCACTCGGTCGGAGCCGTATTTTTCTATGCAGTACTGGATGACTTCGCCCCGCCTGGTGTCTTGGATATCTATATCGATATCCGGCATGCTGATACGATCCGGGTTTAAGAAACGCTCGAACAGCAGGCCGTATACCAGCGGATCCAGCTCAGTGATGCGCAAAGAATAAGACACTATCGAGCCGGCCGCCGAACCGCGGCCTGGGCCGAACACGATGCCTTGCTCTTTGCCCCAATTGATAAAATCCCAGATGATCAAAAAGTAGCCGTTGAAGCCCATGTGATCGATGACTTCCAGCTCGTACTGGGCTCGTTTGACAATCTCAGGCTTGAGCTTTTTCTTGGCCGCTTCTATCGTCAGTTCTTTGGCTTCAGCTTCGCCGACGCCGCCGTAGCGCCAGGCCAAGCCGCGGTAGACCAGCTTGTGCAGATACGACTTTTCGGTCTCTTTTTGTGGCGTTGGAAATTTCGGGATCAATATCTTGCCGAGCTCCAGTTCGACATCGCAGCGCTCGGCAATCTTGCGAGTATTGGCAATTACTTCGGGATGTTCTTTGCCCCAGCGGTCAATCAGCTCCTTGGGATCGGTGATGTGGAGTTCCAGATTGGCCAGGCTCATGCGGTTTTCGTCTGATAGGAACGCGCCGGTCTGGACGCAAAGCAGTATCTCGTGGGCTTCTTGGTCAGCGTGTGAAAGGTAATGGGCGTCGCAGGTCAGTACGCACGGAATATCGAGTTCTTTGGCAAGCTTGAATATCTCGTCGTTGACCCTTGTCTGTTCTATCCAGGTTGTCGGATGCTTGGGATGGCCGTGATCCTGCACCTCAAGATAATAGCGGTCGCCAAAGACCGACTGGTACCATTCGGCAGTCTTCTTGGCCTGTTCATGCTGGCCGTTCCTTAGCGCATCGCCGACCTCGCCGCCGATACAGGCGCTGAGCGCAATGATGCCGTCGGAATACTGCTTCAGGGTTTTCCGATCGATCCGTGGCTTGTAATAAAAACCTTCCAGGTTAGCGATGGTGCTGAGGCGCATCAGGTTCTGATAGCCCTGATTGTTCATTGCCAGCAGAATCAGATGGTAATACTGCTTGTCTTTGCTGGCGTCTTTGTCGCTTAGCGAGCGGGCCGCAACGTAGGTTTCGATGCCCATGATAGGCCGGATGTCGCGGGCTTTGGCTTCCTTGTAAAATTCGATGCTTCCGGACAATGTGCCGTGATCGGTCAAAGCAATCGATTCCATGCCGGATCCTTTGGCGTAATCCAGCATGGCCGGTATCTTTGATAATCCGTCCAACAGGCTGTAATGCGAGTGATTATGCAGATGAACGTAATCGCTCGGGAGGAGTTTTTTTCCCTGGCTTGCCATTATCCTACTTATTATAACCTGACGAAGTGAGCGGAATGTAAGTAAAACTTACATTCCATAAGCGAGTAAGGGTGAGGGCCAAAAGACTATAAGAAACTTACCTTAGGCGTTTTGTTGTAATAATCACGAAAATTTAGGGCTTATTGACGATAGTGACTATCTGTTCAATGAAGCCGCCCAGCAGCGGCACTTCCTCAAATAGCGATAGCCCCCAAAGCACGACGGCCACGATCAAAGTGGCGCCTAATGTTGCGCCCAATCCTTGGAATAAACCTTTGATAAACGCCTGTTTGTAGCTCTTGCTGGCATCAAGATAGCCGGTTTCATAAACCGCTGCCATCGCCCGTCCCAAGCTCTCGTATTGTTTATCCGAGAGCTTAGCCGGCTTATTGCTTGGCATATTTCTTGAGATGCTTCAGAGCTTCTTTGGCATCAGTCAGAGCCTGCTTCAGTTCCGGATCCTCGGCATCACCGTCATGCAGCGCGCTCAAGACTTCGCGGACCTTATCTTTGGACTTTACGGCCCCGGCATATACTCTGTCGTATTCGGTCTTGGCTTTGCCGGTAAGCTTGCTGCCTTTGGCTTTGGCTTCGGCCAATTTGACGTTAAGCTCCTGAAGAGTGTTCTTAAGCGTTCTTTCTGCTTCGGAACGAGCCCGTCCGGCTGCGTTCTTGATATCCTGCCTGGTTTCCTTGCCGCTTTTTGGCGCCGTTAATACACCGGCAACATATCCGGCGACGCCAGCCAGCACCGCGCCGGCTGCCCACTTGCCTGCGTTCTTACTCATATTACCTGCCCTTCCTTGTTTTATTTACTAGACTGAAAATGTTCATGAGCAATTTGCCGGCGGCCAACGGCCCGGCAGCTTTTCTAAGCGTGGCGGCGGCGGTTTCGACATTGTCTATGACTTCCGTTGCCTTGAGCGCCACTTGGTTCAAGGTTTTGACAAGCTTGATGAGTGCAATCGTGAATACGATCGCCGCGCCCAAAAAGATGCTCAGCGTTACAGACAAAATAATGACCAGAATGGTTTCTGCGTCTTGCATAGTTCTCCCGTAACCCCTTATTGGTTACGAGTACTAGTATACATGCTTGTCAAGAACGGTGCTGAGGTAGGATTTGAAATCCTCTTTGAGTTCCGGATGGCGCAGGCCGAAATCTACCACGGTTTTAAGATATTCCAGCTTGTTGCCGGTGTCATAATATTTACCGTTCTTGACTTCCATAGCCAGCAGCTGTTGGCCGTTCTCTATCATCTGCTGCATGGCCGGCTGAGCATTGAACTCCTGTTTTTCGGGCAGATCTTTCCTGATGTCATGCAGGCATGCGAAAATCTCGGGAGTAAACAAATAGCTGCTGACGCTCGCCAGGTTGCTGGGCGCCTTGTCTTTGCCGGGTTTTTCGACAATGGTACGGACCTTCAGCACGCCGTCTTCGAACGGCTCGCCGGCAACGATGCCATAGCGTTTGTAGTCTTCGTCATTATCAACTTTGATGCAAGTCAGCACGCTTGAACCAGTCTTTTCATGCAGCTTGATCATCTGGCTGAACCGGCTTGGGTTGGCCACAAAGAAATCATCGGCGAAAGTATAGATGAAGGGTTCGTCTCCGACCAGATGTTCGGCGTTTAAAAGTGGTGTGCCGTTACCGTAAGGACCTTTCTGGCGGATGTAGGCAAAATTGGCCAGTTCCGAAATCTTCTTGGTTTCTTCCAGCAGATCAAGCTTGTCTCCCTGCTTGAGGTTGGTGCGTAAGTCAGCGCTCATGTGGTCGAAATGATCTTCTACCGACCGTTTGTGATAACCCGTAACTATGACTATATCTTCGATGCCAGCGCTCACCAGCTCTTCCACGATGTACTGGATGATCGGCTTGTCGATCAGCGGCAGCATCTCTTTAGGCATAGCTTTGGTCTGCGGCAGGAACCGCGTGCCGAATCCTGCAGCGGCTATCACGGCTTTTCGTACTTTTGCCATTTATGCTCCCAGTTGCCTTTTAATAAGTTCGCTGACCACGCCGGGATTGGCTTTGCCCTGGCTGGCTTTCATAACCTGTCCTACCAAGAAGCCGATGGCTTTCATCTCGCCGTTTCTTACGTCTTCGGCGGCTTTTTGGTTTTCGCTGATAACCTGCTCGACGATCATTATAAGTGCGGCTTCGTCGGATTCCTGGATGAGATTGCGCGCCTCAGCAATGTCTTTTGGATTACCGCCGGTCTTTAAGACTTCCAGCAGTACTTCTTTGGCGGCGCTTGAGCTTAATAGGCCCCCGTCCAGCATGGCGGCCAGATCGGTCAGCTGGCCGGTCTTAGTGGTTACGTCCTGCCAACTGATTTCGTCGTCGGCTACCCAGCGGATGACTTCGCCGGTCAGCCAATTGGCTATAACCCGGGCGGTCTTGATGTCATGGCCATCGGCCACGCCGCGCACGAAGTGAGCCAGTTCCGGCTGTTCCAGCAGACTATCGGCCTGTGAGCCGCTAAGATCCAGCTTTTCGAACTGCCGGCGCAATACTTGTGGCATTTCCGGCATTTCGGCCTCAACGCGGGCGATGAATTTTTCGTCCAAGACCACCGGGGGGAGATCCGGATCCGGAAAATATCTGTAATCGTGCGCGTCTTCCTTGCTGCGCTGCGAGAAGGTCTTTTGCTTGTCATCGTCCCAGCCGCGGGTTTCTTGTGCGACTTCGCGGCCCTCTTCCAGCAGGTCGGTCTGGCGTCCGATCTCATACTCTACGGCTTTTTCGACGCTGCGGAACGAGTTCAGGTTCTTGGTTTCGGAACGTACACCCATCTTGTCGGTCTTGCTTACGCTGACATTGACGTCAAAGCGCATGTTGCCATGATATAAGTCTACATCGCTGACACCGGCGTATTTCATGAGCAGGTATAGCTCGTGCGCATAAGCTTTGGCTTCGGCCGCACTGTGCAGCTCGGGTTCGGACACGATTTCGAGCAATGGCGTGCCGGCGCGGTTAAGGTCGACCAGGCTGTAATTCTTGCCGTCCGGATGGGTCGATTTGCCGGCGTCGGCTTCTAAGTGCGCGCGGGTGATGTTGATACGTTTCTTTTCGCCCTCGACTTCTATGTCCACATGGCCGCCCAGGACTATCGGTTCGTCATACTGGCTGATTTGATAGCCCATCGGCAAATCGGGATAAAAATAATGTTTGCGGTCGAATTTCGAGAAAGCCTGCGGCCGGGTACCGAGCGCAAAGGCGGCTTTGGACGCCAGCTCTACGGCGGCCTCATTAAGTACCGGCAAGGCACCAGGCAAGCCCAGGCAGATGTGGCTTATAAGCGTATTCGGCTCAGCCAGGCGGGCATCATTGCCGACTGCCGCGAACAGCTTGGTAGCTGTCTTCAGCTGTACGTGGCACTCGATGCCGATGGTAGCTTTGTAGCTCATAATGCTCCCAGATCCCTCAATGCTTGCCGTAGTCCCGTCAGAGCTTTTTGCACTTCCTTTTGACTAAGCGGTACGTCGACTTCATGCACCAGCTTGTTGCGCAGTTTATGGGCGAACCAGGCGGCATCGTTGTCGCTTAGGGCCTTTTGGGCAGAAACCAAACGCTCACCCATGGTCTTGCCTTTGTAGCGGCTGCGACGCAGCGCTTCGTCAAGCAGGTTGTCGGCCTGGATCACGGCCAGCGGCCAAGCTTCTTTTTGGCGCAGGCCTTTCTGAAGCTCGCGCCATTTAGCCTGAAAGTATTTGCGGTTCAGCTCTTTTTTAGGACGGCGCGCCAAAAACGTAATCAGTCCTAAGACCGCAAGGCCGCCGCCGACTACGGCTATCAGCAGCTCGGTGCTCATACCCTTAGCTCCTCGTAGCGTTTGGCCAAAGATAGCAGCGCCCGGTCAGCCCTTTGCGGCGCCATCAGCTGCAGGCCGATCGGTAAGCCTTGGCTGTCGATGCCGCACGGCACCGACACCGCTGGTATACCGACCAGGTTGGCGGCCACGGTCATGATATCGGCCAGATACATCTTGAGCGGATCATCGGCATTCTCGCCGATCTTGAACGCGGTACTTGGCGAGGTCGGCCCGAGTAAGAAATCGACTTCCGAAAATGCCGCTTCGAACTCTTTGACGAGCTTGGTACGCACCGTTTGGGCTTTCTTGTAATAGGCGTCGTAGTAACCGGAGCTGAGCACATAAGTGCCGATCATGATGCGCCGTTTGGCCTCTTTGCCAAAACCCTTTTCCCTGGAAACCTCGTAACTTTCGTCTATGTTATCGGCTTCCTTGTAGCTGTAGCCGAAACGCTGGCCATCATAACGGCTTAAGTTGCTGCTGACTTCGGCCGGACAGATCACGTAATAAACGGCCAACGCCAGCGGCAGGCTCGGTAGGCTGACTTCTTTGATGATGGCGCCGGCGTTCTCGAGCGCGCTAACGGCTGAATTGATCGAAGCCCGGACGTCTTCTGATAAGCCTTCTCCCATGTATTCTTTGACGACGCCGACGATCTTGCCGCGGACATCATCTTGCAAATTCGTGTAGGCGATTTCGTCGCGTTCGATAGTAGTGCTGTCTAGCGTGTCACGGCCGGCGATTACGTCCAGCACCAAGGCCGCATCGTCGATGCTGCCGGCGATCGGTCCCATGCAATCAAGCGAACTGCCCATGGCGACGACGCCGCTCCGGCTGGTCAGGCCGTAGGTGGGCTTAAGGCCGACTACGCCGCAGAAGCTGGCCGGCAGGCGGATTGAGCCGCCAGTGTCGCTGCCCAGCGCAAAGGGAGCCAGGCCCAAAACCACGGACGCTGCAGAGCCGCCTGAGCTGCCGCCCGGCACTCTGGATTTATCGCGTGGATTAAGTGTTGTAAAAAAGTCGCTATTCTCGGTGCTGCTGCCATGCGCGAAAGCGTCTAGGTTGGCCTTGGCTATCAGCACGGCTCCTTCGGCTTCCAACCGCTCGATCACCGTGGACTGGTACGGAGCTTCAAATCCTTTCAAAATATTGCTGGCAGCGGTGGTCTCAGAGCCGAAAGTCAAAAAGTTATCTTTAGCGATGAAAGGCACACCGGCTAAGCGGCCTGGGTTTTTGCCCGCCCGGACTTGCTCGTCTATGAAAGCAGCCCGTTCCAGCGCCCGTTCTTTGGCTAGGGATATGATGGCATTGTATTCCCCGGCCTTTTCGGTACGGCCGATAGCTTCGTTCACCAGCTCTGTCGCCGAAGCTTTGCCGGTCCTGACATCCGAAGCCAAATCGGTAATAGACGGCCAGCCGTTCACTGGATCATCCTTTTGACTTTGATGTAGCCGTCATCCTTGGATGGTACGTTCTTAAGCAGCTCTTCAGGACTAACACCATAATCGATAACCACATCAGCGCGCACGGAATTTGTCAGGCCAGTGACTTGATAGGTGGGTTTGAGCCCTTCCACGTCGGCATCCTGAAGCATTTCGACGTAGCCCAATATCTCGCTTATCTCGCCGCGGAATTCTTCGATTTCGGCGTCGGTCAGCTTAAGCCTGCTAAGCCGGGCCAATTTTAATACGTCTTCTCGCGTCAGTTTTGCCATTAGAGACTATATTATAACACCTTAGCAGCCGGCTCCGGAAGGGACGATTTTGCAGTTTTTTGCAGATTCTCGAATGTGGTGCTGTTTTGCTTAAAGCTTGGATTTGACTTCTTCGATTATATCGCGCAGCTCAGCGGCTTTTTCGAACTGAAGATTAGCGGCCGCCAGCTCCATTTGGGCGGTCAGGTCTTTGATGAGGTGATTATATTCGTCTTTCGGAATCCGTTTAAGGTCCAGCTTGGCTTTCTTGGCTTCCTCGGGCAGATCGGGCCTTAGGCCCTTTTCTACGGCTTTAGCAATGCCTTTAGGCGTAATGCCGTGTTCCTTGTTATAAGCTTCCTGTATGCCACGCCGGCGGTTGGTTTCATCAATGGCCCGTTTCATACTGCCCGTTATGTTATCGGCGTACATGATGACCCGGCCGTCGACATGACGGGCAGCACGGCCGATTGTCTGCACCAAGGCCTGTTCGCTTCTTAAGAATCCCTCCTTGTCGGCGTCAATGATCGCAACCAGCGATACTTCCGGCAGGTCTATGCCTTCGCGCAGCAGGTTGATACCGACCACGACATCGTAAACGCCCAATCTAAGGTCACGCAGGATGTCGGTCCGCTCCAGCGTTTCTACGTCAGAGTGCAGATAAGTGACTTTGATGTTGATTTCCTGCAGGTATTCGGTCAGGTCTTCGGCCATGCGTTTGGTAAGCGTCGTCACCAGAACACGCTGGCGTTTGGATATCGTATCGCGGATCTCGCCGATAAGATCGTCTATCTGGCCTTCGATCTTTCTGACATCGATCTGCGGATCCAATAATCCGGTCGGGCGAATAACCTGCTGGGCCGGCTCAGGGCTGCGTTCCAGTTCGTACTGCGCCGGAGTAGCCGACACATAAACTACCTGGTTGACATGCCGTTCGAATTCGGCGAAGTTTAGCGGCCGGTTGTCAAGCGCGCTGGGAAGACGAAAGCCATGTTCCACCAGCACTTCCTTGCGCGCCCGGTCGCCGTTGTACATTCCCCTGACCTGAGGAATTGTCATATGCGACTCATCTATGAACATCAGAAAATCGTCGGGGTAATAATCAAGCAGCGTGGCCGGCTGCTCGCCCGGTTCGCGGTTGGTCAGATAGCGTGAGTAGTTCTCGATGCCCTTAACGAAGCCGGTTTCTTCCAGCATTTCCAAATCAAACTTTGTCCGCTGTTTAAGCCGCTGGGCCTCGAGCAGCTTGCCCTGCTTTTCAAACAAGTTTGTCTGGTCTTCAAGCTCGCCCTCGATTTGCTTGAGCGCCACCTTGAGCTTGTCGTAGGGAGTGACATAGTGGGATCCGGGAAAGATTTGTATCTGATCAAGATTTTTTTGGATCTCGCCGGTCAGCGGGTCGATCTGGGTTATGCGGTCAACTTCGTCGCCGAAAAATTCTATCCGGTAGGCGGTTTCTTCACCAGCCGGATAAACATCCACCACATCGCCGCGTACCCGGAAGGTGCTGCGATGAAAGTCGATGTCATTGCGCTGGTACTGAATGTCTGTCAGGTGACGGATGAACTTGTCGCGCAGTTTGCGCTCGCCTTTTTTGACGATTTCGCTAAGTCCCGAATAATCCTCGACCGAACCGATGCCGTAGATACAACTGACGGACGCCACGATGATCACGTCGCGCCGGGTCAGCAACGCGTCGGTAGCGGCATGGCGCAGCCGATCGATTTCTTCGTTGATCTGCGAATCTTTTTCTATGTAAGTATCGCTGCGCGGAATGTAAGCCTCGGGTTGGTAGTAATCAAAATAGCTGACGAAGTAGTGCACGGCGTTGTTCGGGAAAAAACCTTTGAATTCGGAATAAAGTTGGGCGGCCAATGTCTTGTTATGGCTTAAGACCAGCGTCGGCCGCTGCAGGTCCTGAATGACGTTGGCCATGGTGAAAGTCTTGCCCGAACCGGTCACACCAAGCAATGTCTGCTCTTTTTCGCCGCTTTTTACAAGCTCGCTGAGCC
This sequence comes from uncultured Candidatus Saccharibacteria bacterium, assembly GCA_946479835.1. The sequence goes on from CAMLHD010000004.1 coordinate 16,147, forward strand.
GCGCGATAGCCGCAGGCTGGTCGCCCATCGGCTTGTAATCGGATTTGAGTTGAAACTTGGCCATCAAGCCATTGTATCAATTTTGAGCAATTTCAATCTAGAGGAAGCGTATCGAACCGACCGCTTGCTGGAAATCGTCGGCATATTCAGTGGCGTCATAATCCGTGCCTGACATCTCGTGCTGATGGTATTCGCGGTAAGTCGCGTAAACCGCCAGATTGAAATGATATATGAGCCAGCTGCTGTCGGCGTAACGTTCCGCGTCGCCCTCGAACACGACGTGGGCGTAATCAGCATCGTTTTCGTTTAATTTGACCGGCTCGATAGCGTGGCCGTTCTGTTCCCAATTGTTCTTGTACTCTGCCTGCATCGCTTCGGCAGTACCGGCCGAGAAATTCAAGGAACTGTCATTCGCAGAAGCATTCATGGGCTTGAGGCTGAACGGCCTGGTCTGAGTGCTCCAATCCGGTTCCGGACCTTCGCAGCAGGCCGTGTCTTCCTCGAGCACCAGAGTAGTTGGATAAGTGACTTCAAAGCGGCCGGTGCTATCGCGGTAAGTTTCGGTTTCTTTGACGAAGTTTTTGCCGAAAGCGCTGCACTGTTCCGGATAAGTTTCCATAACCGGATATCCGGCATTGACACAGGCTTCGAAGCTGTCGATCTTGGCCTTGTTCTTATCCATGCGCCAGGCGTAAGCGCCGACGCCGACTAGCGCCACAATGATTATTAAGATAAAGGCGATTTCGCGCTTGCTTAAGCTCTTAAGTTTGCTCTTCATGCCGATTTGGCCCTCTGTTTGAATTTATTAAAGCATAGCACAGCGATGCAGTCGAAAATTTAGCCGCTGTGTGAAGATCTTGGTTCCAAATACCAGTGTTCGTTTTTCTTCATCTCTGCTATCAGGTCTTTGTCTTCCAGCTCCAGGATCTCAACGATGCGCTTGACCAGGTTTTCGGGGTTGTTGTCATAAATCACCAGGCTTTTGTGCGGCGGCTCGAGCGCTTCCATCAGCTGCGGCACGATATCGGCCGTGCCACCGCTGCCGGTCAGGATGCCGCAAGGTTTGCCGGATTCCAGGGCGGTCGTGAATTCATGCAGGCTGCCGAAGCGGCCGCCGACGGTAATAACCGCATCGGCCGATTGCACCAGGTACTGGTCACGGCCGACATAGTTCATGCCGGTAAAGTTTATAAAATCAAAATGACAGTGCGGCAGACGGTATTTCCGCAGGTGTTCACGCAATGACCCAGCCGGTGAGAAACCGATGCTCATACCGCCTTTGCTCTTGGCGCCTTTGGCGGCGTGGTACGGCAGTCCGACGGTAGCGCCGGTAACAAGCACATGGCCGGACTCAGCGATGGCGGCACCGAGGCGTTCGGCTTCCAGGGCTGACTGATTCACCGTATCGCCGGCGGCCGCGCCCGACACGCAAATCGAAAAGCGCATCGGCATACATTCGTGGCTTTGGTCTTTGTTTTGCATAAGCGCTATTTCATTATACCTTAAATCACCAGTTTTTCCGGTTTAATGACACCGTTCTGCAGCTGTGCCAGGACCTGATTTTCCAGGACTTTGTGACCCATATAACGGCTGAATAGTTCGTTCCATAAAGCTCCCTGCTGATGCCAGGTAACCCGCTGCTCGTAAGCGGCGCCTGTCGAGTAATTGATGGCGTTATCCAGCAGATTGAAGCTAACCGGCCGAGCCTTATCGGCTACGCCGATATAATCCAGGTCTTTCCAGAATTCCAGTTCCCAGCTCATCTCGGCCAATAGGTCTTCGGCCTTATGCCAGATCAGATCTTCGAATTGTATGTGCGGCTCGAAGATTTCCGGATGCTCCTGTTTGCCGGTTTGGCCATAGAACCTATGGACCACCCGCCAGTGTATATCGTGGCTGCCCAGCCGCGCGGCCGGTTGTTCCTCGTCGTTAAGCACACCCGCAATGATCTTGCCGAATCCAGGCCTCATTTGCTGGTGCTTGAAAAATGCGCTGTAGATGCGGATCTCATTAACAGAATGCCAGACCAGTGGAAGAGTGGTTATGGCGAAGCCCGGCTGCCGCTCCAGCTTGGTAGGCAGCATCAGCACCGCGCCCAGTTCTTTTAGCGCAAGTACCGTGTGGCGCTGCTGCCTGACGAAATTGTCGGCCAGATCGCACCAGCGTTCTTTGTCCAAAATAACGATCTCGATGTCGCGTACTTCAAAATCAGAAGGCGTCAGGCTCTTGTATGACCGGCTGAATCTTTTCTGCCAAGCCGGAGTCTCCACGAATCTCAGGGCGCCGAACAACTCGGTCAGATTTTCGCGCTTGACCATAGAATCTACCGAGCTGTAATTGAGATGCTTCATGAGATTCGGCGGCGGCGTATTTTGCAGCAACCGCTTGGCGGCGCTGCGCTTCACGACCCAGACCTTGCGGTTCTGTTTGGAGTTTTCGGCCGCCTGCTTAACCAGCGGCTTAAGCGCGCTGATGTCGGCCGGATCATTCCCGCCCAAACACCTGACCACGACTTCATCGTGCATCCTGATCCTATCCATGACCGCGTGATACAGTTCGGTGCCTGTAGTGTCGTTGGGATCGAGGCCCAGGCTTTTGGTGGCGGCGCGGACTTTTTGGACGATGTCGCTGATCAAGCGCGCGTCCTGTCCGGTGCGGCCGCTGGCGTCTTCCAACTCGCGAAGACTAATAGTGAACAACGGCTCGTCGGCCGCTAGCAACTGGCTTAAAAGATTAGACATGCCTTGTCTCGGTTCCCACTTATGCTTAACAGCATATCACCATTTACAGTGGTTGGTTGGATATTATTGTTGCTAAATTTACATTGCCTTCGGTTTGTACCAGTCGGGCGCTTTGTCCAGATATTCCTGGATCTGCTTTTCATCCAAAAGGCCTTCTTGGGCACCGACATGCTGGACGACGTTCATAGAATTTATCGGTCCCCACATCAGCGCTTCTTCAAGTGATTTGCCCTTGATAAGCGCGGCCGTGAAGGTGCTGGCAAAGGCATCACCGGCACCTGTGCGTTCGAACGGCGGCGCGATATCCGGATAGATCGGCATGAACCAGCGGCCCTCGCCGTTGCTAGCATAGGCGCCGTTCGGACCGTCGGTAATGCATACGGTCTTGGCGCCGAGGCCATGCAGGCTGTCGAAAAGATTATGGACATCTTCAACGTTACCGCCGCCAACCAACGCCGCTTCCTGCCGGTTCAAAACCAAGACGTCGGAATGTTCATAAAACCGCTTGATGCGTTCGGCGCCGAACTTCATCTGGTAGGTCCCAGGCTGGAAAGCCAGCTTAACTTCCGGGTTCTCGTCAAGCCAATCGGCCATGTCGTCATGGAATTCCAGGCTGTTTTCGGCAATCGAGCTGAAGTAGATCCACTTGGGCGCTTCCTTGGCGCGCAGGTTCGGCCAGATGTACTCGTATTGTTCATGGTTGATGAGTATCGTCCGCTCTTCTTTGTACCAAAGCACGTAGTGGTAATTGCTGATCTTGCCCGGATTAACGGTAACCCAGCGGGTATCGACTTTGTTATGATGCAGCGCGGCGATGATGCCGCGGCCGTATTTGTCTTCGCCGACGTTGGTGACAAAACCACACTTAAGACCCAAGCGCGTCAGGCTGACGGCCGCATTAGCGGCATTGCCGACACCTTCCACGATCACGGCTTTTTCAAAAGGCACTTTGGTGCCGTATTCCATGGCCAAAACTTTGGTGCCGTTCTCGTCTACATAGGACCAGGCTTTGTCGTCTAGCAGTTTTATAAAAGCATCGGATACTACATCACCGACACTCAAGACCTCGACTGGCTCCGTGCTCATCCCACCCTCTTTATCATGATTAAGCTTATTATAACGCGACGCAGCGAGAGTACAAGCAATACTATTACTTTACCGAGCGAGGAAGCGTTTCAACCATGCAACGCATGGTTAAACCACAGCTTTACCGGCCGAACCAAATAATCCTATTTTTTCTTCCACCACTTTAGCGATAGCGTCGATGACTTCCGGCATCAGTTTCATGACTGCGTATTCGTCCGGGTTGGCCTTGAGTACTTTTTCCAGGGTGTCGCGGAAAGCGATGCGCATATCGGAATTGATATTGACCTTGCTGACGCCGATACGGGCGGCCTCTTCAAAGAAGTGGCCAGGCGTGCCGCTGCCGCCGTGCAGTGAAACTTGGCAATCAATCGCGTTCCGCACCTGCTGCAGAAGTTCAAGGTCCAGCGTCTTGGGCACCGGGTAGCTGCCATGCAGGTTGCCGACGGCCGCCGCATAGGTGTCTATGCCGGTGGCTTCCACGAATGAGCGGGCACCCTCGGGTGTACTGAAAGTCTTTTTGATTTCTTCATAGTCAAAAGCTTCGTCGTGTTTGTTGGACGAACCGCCAAAATAATGCGGCTCGCTCTCTACCAAAGCGCCGGTAAACTTGGCATACTCCACGACTTCGCGGGTTCGTTTGATTATCTCCTCTTCCGTAGCCTCGTGGTTGGCCTGCGAAATATCGATATGGATAAACTCGTAGCCGGCATCGATCGCCTCTTTGCAGGCCTCAACAGTTGGGCTGTGATCAAGATTGATGTACATCTCAAGTCCGTACTCAGACTTGTAGTTGTCTACCAGGCAGCGCAGGTTCTGGACGCCGATGGCCTTGGCTTCGCCGTCGGAAACTTCTACCATCACCGGGCTATGAGTTTTTTGAGCGGCCTTACAGATGCCGATGAGCGTTTCCTGGTTGTCTATATTGAAAGCGCCCACGGCGAAATGCTCGGCTCGAGAGCGAGCCATCAGTTCGCGGGCTTTTTGGGTATTATGTTTTATTCGGGCGAGGCTTTGCGACATTCAGTTCCCACCAAGTTTAACGCTTACGCTAACAATATCATGAATCCTGGGGCCGGTGTTAATGATTGCTCCTTTTAACGCACCTTCTTGTCTACTACCAGATGAGCCGACATAGCGATATGATCGGCTGTAAGACCGAAGACTTTCAGCAGCTCGGCCGGCGCGCCGGATTCGCCGAACCGATCCTTGACGCCGATGCGGGCCATGATGGTCGGCAGTTCTTCGCTCAAAAGCTCGGCAACTGCGCCACCTAAGCCCCCTGTAATCTGGGCTTCTTCGGCTGTCACGACCGCCCGGGTCTTCTCGGCGCTTTTCAAAATCGTCTCGTTATCCAAAGGCTTTATGGTTGGAACATGAACAACTTCGGCGTGGATGCCGTCCTGTTCCAGCTTGTTGGCAGCTTCGAGCGCCTGGTAGGTCATGGTGCCGCTAGCAACCAATGTAACATCGTGGCCTTCGCGCAAGACGTAGGCCTGGCCGATCTCAAAGGGCGTTTCGGGAGTAGTAAAGATGGGCGTAGCCTCGCGGGCCAAACGCATGTAATTCGGCCGCTTGTCTTTGGCCATAGCCAGGGTGGCTTTTTCGGCTTCGACGGAATCGCCTGGTGCAAGCACCACCATGTTAGGCAGTGCCCGCATTAAGGCAATGTCTTCCAGCATCTGATGAGTAGCTCCGTCCGGTCCGACCGACACGCCGGCATGCGAGCCGACAATCTTGACGGGGCGATCGTTGAGCGCGATTGTGGTACGGATCTGTTCCCAGTTGCGCCCCGGACTGAAGGCCGCGTATGAGCTGACGAACGGAACTTTGCCCATGGCAGCCAGCCCTGACCCGACCGTTACAAGGTTCTGCTCGGCCACGCCGATTTCGACGAATCGGTCCGGAAAAGCTTCGCGAAACAGATGCATTTGAGTTGATTCAGTCAGATCGGCGCAGGCGGCCACGACGTTTTCATCCAGCTCGCCGGCTTTTTTGAGCCCGCGGCCGAAACCTTTGCGAATCGGCTCGCTGGCAAGCTCGCCGTTCAAATCAACTAAGTGCATATTCATCTTTCTACCCCTGGCAAAGCGAGCTTATGCGGCTTGAAAGGGTGAGCAAGCGCCACAGGCTGGCCAGAGGCCATCTGTAGAGCGCTCTTGAAAGCGCATAAGCGAGCGGGCCTACTCATGTTCGCTCCGGATCTTGCCTCTAAGCGTCCTTAGCTCATGCAGGGCGACTTTGGCCTGGTCGGCTTTGGCCGGATCACCCGGCAGCTCAAGGGTACCGGGCGGATTGCCGTGCCAGTGAAAATCGTACTCCATATAGGGCACGCCCTTGCCGGGCACGGTGTGCGCCAAAATCATAACTGGCTTTTCAACGATGGCCCGTCCCATCGAACAAGCGTCTATTACATCTTCGATGTTGTTGCCGTCGATCTCGATGACGTGCCAGCCAAAGCTTTCCCACTTGTCTTTCAGGTTCTCGAGCGGCATGACTGTTTCGGTCGGTCCGTCGATCTGGATGTTGTTGCGGTCGGTGATGGCAATGATGTTGTTGAGCTTGTATTTGCTGGCCAGCATAGCGGCTTCCCAGACATTGCCTTCGTTCTGTTCGCCATCGCCCATTACTACGTAGATCCAGCGGTGATGCTCCTGATTCATCCGCATTGCCAGGGCCATGCCGCAGGCCTGGGACAAGCCGGAGCCTAAAGGTCCGCTAGTATTCTCGAGTCCCGGCAATTTTGTGCGCTCCGGGTGACCCTGCAGCCGACTGCCGTATTTTCTAAGCGTCATCAGTTCCGAACGCTCAAAATAACCGGCATGGGCCATGGCTACATACTGCACCGGCACGCAGTGGCCGTTGCTCAAAAGAAATATGTCGCGGTCTTTCCAGTCCGGATCTTTGGGATTGTGTTTTAAAACTTCAAAATAAAGCGCCGCGAAGATGTCGCTCAAGCCAAGCGGTCCGGCCGAGTGGCCCGAGCCGGCTTCTTCCAGCATCTTTATCAGATCCTGACGGATATCGTTGGCGATTAGTTCAAGCTCTTGGATTGTCATGTTTGTTTGTTTTTAGGCTTAATAACAGTTTATCATAAGCGGCCTCTGGATCATCGGCTCTTTGGATAGCGCCGCCGACGTTCAGCACGTCTACGCCGCCGACGGCCAAACGTCCAGCAGTATCAAGATTGACGCCCCCGTCCCAACCGACTTCTATGTCGGGCTTCAGCTTTTTCAGCTCGGCAACCTTTTCAAGCAGATCAAAGTCAACCCGCCCGCCGTAATATCCTAAGTCGCCGCTGAAGACCAAAGCGTGCTCTATCTTTTCGATGAACGGTTTGATCTTGACGACAGGCGTATCTTTTAGAAGCGCCAAGCCGCGCTTGATACCCAGGCCCTCCAATTCGTCCAGGAACTTCTCGGGGTCGTCGGCTTCGGCATGGATTATAACCAGATGCGGCTGGTGGACCAGGATGTCTTCGATGTATTCCATAGGTTTCTGATACATCACATGGAAGTCAACCATCAGCCCCACCGGCCACCAGGCGTCCTCTATCGGCAAAAGCTTGGTCGGCGCGAAGACGCCATCGGCAAAGTCAACATGGATACGCTCGGCAAATTCGCTTATCCGCTCAATCGACGCCTGATAACCGCGCGAGTCGTGCCCCATAACCGTCGGACAAATTACAGCCATATATCAAAGCATAAACGTTTCGGTTTCGTCGGTAAATAGACTTGAACTACTTGTTTTTGCGGCGGTCCAGCCTATCGATGATCTGCTTGGTACGTTTGATGTCTTCTTTGATTTCCCTCTCTTGGCGTTCGGAGGCCACATTCTCGGCCCTTAGGATGAACAGCGACAGGAAAATGGCTTCCAGACTGACGATTATTGTTAAAACGGACCACTCCGGGTCGAATTGGAATAGCAGGTTGCCGACGATCCAAGCACCAAACCAGATAATATGGAAAATTATAAATGGTGCTGAGCCGAACCATTTTGCCAGTTTTTCCGCCAATGCGTTCACAGTTTCTCCTTAACTAAGGTTAAACTGTAGGCCTTCTAGTTAAGATTATCAAGCTCGCGGATGCGGCGATGATGCCGTGTGGCGCGGCTGAATGGCGTGTGCAGCCAGGTTTCCAGGATGCCTTGCCACAGGCCAGGATTGTCGTTCATCAGGCGCCCGCTTAAGCACAGTACATTGCTGTCGTTGTCGTTTCGTGTCATACGGGCCTCGTGGGCATCCCAAACAACGGCTGCACGAATGCCTTTGAAGCGGTTGGCGGCAATCGCCACCCCCTGTGCTCCAGTACAGACGATTATTCCTCGTGGATCTTCGTCCTCAGAAGACAGAACCGAAGCCGCGACTTTGGCGGCGAACTGCGGATAATCATCATCCGGATCAAGCACCGTGTTGCCTTCGTCTTCTACATTAAGGCCGGCTTTGACCAGGTACTGCTTGACCAGTTCCTTCAGATGGAAGCCGCCGTGATCGGCGCCGATGTATATCTTCATAGCTAATCGGAGTGTTCGTGCGCGCCGCTGAGATGATGGGCGCTGTGGTTGCCTTTCTTATGCAGCAGGCGGCCGACGTCGGCGACATTCTCGACCAGACGGTTGCTATAGCCCCACTCATTGTCGTACCAGGCGACTACCTTCAGCATGTTACCGCCGATGACAGCGGTCAGATTGAGGTCGACGATGGCGGAATGGCTGTTGCCGATAAAATCGCGCGATACCAATTCTTCCTCGGTTACATCAAGAATGCCCTGGTAATAGGGATCTTTGGCGGCTTTTTTGAAGACCTCGTTGACTTCGGAGATCGTGACTTCTTTCTTGGTGATGATAACAAAGTCGCTCAACGACACGACCGGCGTAGGCACGCGTACGCTCAAGCCCCCGAAAATACCCTGCAAGGCCGGTAACGCCTGGCCAGCAGCTATGGATGCACCCGTAGTTGTGGGCACAATGTTTTCGGCCGCATTGCGGCCTTCGCGCAGATCTTTGGACGGACCGTCCTGCAAAGCCTGGCTGGCCGTGTAGCTGTGTACGGTAGTCATCATGGCTTTCTCAATACCAAAGTGACTTTCGATGATAGCTGCCACCGGCGTGATGCAGTTGGTGGTGCAGGAAGCGTTGGAAACGATTTCGCCAGCGCCTTCCAGATCGTCCTCATTAACGCCCAAGACAACTGTGTTCGCGCCCTCGCCTTTAGCCGGTGCGCTGATGACGACTTTCTTAGCTCCGGCATCAATATGAGCCTTAGCTTTGGCGGGATCGACGAAAAATCCGGTCGATTCGATAACTACGTCTACATGATTGTCTCGCCAGGGCAGCAAACTGGGATCGCGCTCGGCCGTAACCTTAATGTGTTTGCCTTTGACGGTAATGCCGTGCTCGTCATGTTTTACCTCGTGTTCGTAAGTACCGTAGTTGCTGTCGTGCTTCAGAAGATAGGCTAAGGTCTTGGTATCGGTGAGGTCATTGATGGCGACGATTTCAATATCCGAACGTTCAAACGCCACTTTAAAAGCGTTCCGGCCGATACGTCCGAAACCATTGATTGCCACCCTTGTTTTCATGTTTCCCCTTTGATTAAAACGCTTTAGCGCTATTGTACGGGGTTATTCTTATGCTTTCAAGAATTTTGGTTAGACCAACGTTCTTGGCACTCGCGGATGCAGGCCTTGGCGGCCTCGGCATCGCCCCAGCCAAGCACCTTGGTGCTGCCTGGCTTCTTGAGATCTTTGTAGTGCGTAAAGTGATGCTCGATCTTCTGCTTCCATTGGCCGTGCAAATCGTCTAGGCTGCCGACGGCATCGCCGGTGTTGCGATCGTCTTCCGGCACGCAGATAATCTTGTGATCGGCTTCGCCGTCGTCCTCAAAATTAAGTACGCCTAAAACTTTGGCCTTGACAACCACGCCGGTCGGTACCGGATCGTTGGTGAGCAGAAGCGTGTCCAGCTCGTCGCCGTCCTCATCGAGAGTCTTGGGGATAAAGCCATAGTTGGTCGGCTTGGCAAAGATGCTCGGTTCGACCCGGTCTAACTCAAACGTCGCCTTTTCGCGGTTCCATTCGATCTTGAGCGTCGACCATTTTGGGATTTCTACGACGGTTATGATGACGCCGCCGTCGACATCGCCGGCATCATAGATTTGGTTGAAGTCAGCCACTTTTTTCTCCTTGTTCTTCGGTTGTATTGTACACTACTTACAAATGCTGATAATAGGGCACCGCGGCGCTCGGGGATTAGCCCCAGAAAACACCATGGCCGGCTTGGAGGCAGCTTTAGACGCTCATGTCGCCATGATTGAAATGGACGTCCGTGTCAGCAAGGACGGCATCGCAGTTCTGATGCACGACGAGTTCATCAAAGACAAAGAGGATAAGAAACTATTTATCGCCCAGACCGATTTTGGCGAGCTGCAAGCCGCCAAGCCTGACTTGCTGACTCTGGAAGCCGCCCTGCACTTCATAGACCGCCGGACCGATGTGATAATCGAGATTAAGCCAGGCGTGAATGTCGAACCGGTAGCGGCAGCCATTGAACCCAGGATAAATGCCAGCTGGTTGGAGAGCGACATTATAATTTCTTCGTTCGACTTCCATATCCTCAAGCAGCTGCATGAGAAGTTTCCTAATATCCAGGTGGCCGTGAACGAACGCTGGTCGGGGATGCGGGCTAGCCGCCGAGCGAAAGCCCTAGGCACGCTGCGTATCATGATGAATCAGCGCTGGCTATGGATAGGTTTTATCCATGCCGCCCATAAAAGCGGCTACAAGCTTTCGGCCTACACCATAAATAATCCTAAAAAGGCCCGCCGCTGGGCCAAGGCTGGCCTGTACGGCTGTGTTACCGACGAGCCGCAAAAGTTCTTGGATAACTACGCGATAAAAGAATAGTTAAGGATTAGTACAGTGTGGTAATGCCTAGTTTCTTGTTCTCTAGGTATTCACGTATACGGAGCGCCGCAGTAGCGCCTTCACCCACGGCAGTAGCGATTTGCATGGTCGCTCCGCTGCGGCAGTCGCCCACCACGAACACGCCCGGCATGCTTGTTTCCAGATTGTCGTTTGATTTGACCAGGCCGATCTGATCCAGCTCGATGCCGCTGGCGGCTACGAAATCAGTGTTGGGCTTAAGGCCCACAAAAACGAATACGCCGTCGGTCTCGAACTCGGTCTTTTTGCCGCCTTTGGTACCGATGACCTTGGTGACTTTGCCGTCTACGCCTACTATCTCATCAGTGGTCGTGTTTTTATGGACGGTAATTTTGTCCTTGTGATTCTCTTCCAGTTCCTTGACCAAGACATCGGAGGCTCGGAAGTCGCTGCGTACCAGCATATCTATGTGGCTCGCGAACCGAGTCAGGAACATGGCTTCCTGGACTGCAGAGTTGCCGCCGCCGACCACTATCAAGCGCTTGTCGCGATAGAAGGCGCCGTCGCAGGTGGCGCAATAATGCACGCCGCGGGCGTAGTATTCGTCTTCGCCGGGCACGCCAATTTTTTTATAACCCGAACCGGTGGCTATCAGCACGATTTTGGCACGGACGTCGCCTTCGGTGGTTTCCAGCTTCTTGACTTCACCCTCGTCAATGATCTTCATGACTTCACCCATTTCGATGACGGCACCGAAACGCTCAGCCTGCTTGCGCATGGCTTCGCCAAGCTCCAAGCCGGCAATGCCTTCTGGGAAGCCGGGATAATTGTCCACCCAATCGGTGGTGGAGATCAGGCCGCCGGGCACGGCTTTTTCGAACAATACTGTTTCTATGTCTTCGCGCGTGGTATAAATAGCCGCGCTCAAGGCGGCCGGACCGGCTCCGACAATCACAAGGTCATGGACCCTATTCTCCACTTCACTCATTGAAAATATTTTACCTGACTTTAAGTCTAAGCGACAGCTGGGGCTAGACGAGCAAGATTAAAGCCGATTACTACTTCTTTGGATTCGTCTTCTTTTTCAACCACCGTGACAGGCACGGTCAGGGCACCGCTAATGGCCAAGGCTTCCTGCTGGCGGTGCGGCTGCTCGTCCAGGTTGACCACCTCGTATTCATGGCCTTTGTTGTCGAGATATTTCTTTACCATCACGCAGTAAGCGCAGGTGTTAGTGGTATAGACTGTGATTTTTTTGGCCATTTGTTGCTCCTCTTATTTGATTTTTTTGGTTCTGATACCCATTATATAGCGCTTATGTGGGTCGTCAATACACCATATGTTGTGTTTATTGCTCCACCGCTACCAGTTCTATATCGAAGACCAGATCGGCTTTTGCGGGGATAGTGGGGGGGTTGCCGGCTTCGCCATAAGCTTGAGTGTAAGGGATGACCAAGCGGCGCTTGCCTCCGACCTTCATGCCGGGTACGCCGTCGGTCCAGCCCTTAATAACTTCATTCAGCCCAAAAGGTACCGGTTCGCCGAAATCGTGCGAGCTCTGAAAAATGGTGCCGGTGCTGGCGACAGCGCCGGTATAGTGCGCTGTTACCTTGGCGCCTGGCTTCACTTCCTCGCCAGTGCCGACTTCGGTGTCAATAATCTGCAGTTCTGTTACCGGCGCAGTGGTCGGCGTAAAGTTTGCTAATTGCGTGCCCTCGAGCATATCTCCCTCCGGTTGTGGGTTAGTTAAATCTTCTTGTTGGATATCAATATTCTCTGCCGGCGAATCATCCCGGCCGCTCTGCCACAGCAACAAGGCCGTAAAGCCGACGGAAGTTATCAGAAATATAAAAGCCATCATCAGCGAGCCGAAGCGGGCAACGAAATTACGCGACACTTTAAAACACCTCTTTCTTAGCTAGTCGCCTTAGTATAACCCACGATTAGGTGGGCCCGGCAAGCGAATTGTGCAATTTACTACTAGCTTAGCCTTTCGGCATGCCGGGATGAAAAGTGATACGGTTCGGTCGGAAATCCGGAGCTGAACGCCATAAGCAGCGCTTGTTTCAAAAGCGGCGAAACGAATGGAATATCGTTTAATTTATCCATCGGGAACCACATCGGTTCATAGGTATTCTTGCCAGGGGTTGACCAGAAGGCTTCTTCTGATTCGGGCGGCAGGAGCGGCTCGCCGGCCTTATAATCGCAGGTAAATACATGCTGCACGCCGAATACGCTGCCGGCGTCTTCGACGAAAACCAGCTTGGGGTTGCCGCATTCAATCGAAGTTTCTTCTTTGATTTCCCGGATAACGGTCTGGTCGGGCGTCTCGCCCTTCTCGACGTCGCCGCCCGGCAAGGTGTAGTATTCGCGGTCCAGCTTGAAGCGCTTCATCAGCAGAAGCTTGCCGTCCTTAATAATTACTGCCCGGGCTCCGGTTTTCATACGATGAGTATAGCAGTTCGGCTTCGCCTGATGCCACGAGCGGTAGCTCACGATCTCGGGGGAAGCAGGTATGAATTAAGGATGTGGTGAAGTTATTGAGGGGTCGGAGAAGAAAGGAGCGGTAATGGCTCGACTTTTTAAATCTCAACGACTCTTTGTTCGATCACTTTGAGCGATCAAACCTTACGGTGTCCCGACGCGGCCCTATCCAAAGGGGGAAAGGATTTGAAGCTAGGCTCCAAACGCGTCGGGACACCGGTTCACGCAGGCTGTAGAGCCAGCGATTTCGCACCAGGGAGGGACGGCGCAGCCGCTCCGGCGGGGGGAGCGCACTCGCGCGATCGCACGTGGCGGCGGATGCCAACGAGCAACCAAGCCGAGGGATGGCCTCGTCCTTCTCCCTGATGCGCGCTTCGGGTCAACTCCGTGACCTTCAGCGACCTCGTGGAGGTCCAAATCCGCGTTGTCCCCGCGAATTGCCCTGTTGAGGCCAAGAACCTCCACGAAATTCCCTTTTTGACAGGTCCGGCAGCGGCTGCTGCTATGCTATTCCGGCAAAAAGGGATGACCAAGTTTTTTTATGTATTCAATATGTTTGATGATTCAGGTAACTGCTGCTGCACGGGATGCCCGAGCAAAAGCAGTCACCTGAACCTTGTCTTGGTCGTGTAACTTTGTCCAAATTCATACCTGTTAAAGTGCTTTTGAAGGAGCCTTAACTCAACCTCAAGAGCGAAATGTATTATACCACTGCCTTGCAATCGAAGCAATGGTCTGGGGCTTAAGGCTTACTTACGCACCCGCTGTACGGTGCGGTTGGCCAAGCTCAGGATATTGAAACGCTGGTTGAAGATTATCAAAGCGATCACGATGGTTGTCAGCGCAATCAGCAGCTGCGATACGAAGGGGCTCAGAAACGCCTCGGCCAGATCCTGCACAATGGTACGTGCACCAATACCGGAAACCAGCGAAGCGATGGCCGGCGGCATGAACGGGCCCGTCAGAAGCGCCAGCAAACACGCGCCGATAAGTACGAAACCGGCGACGTACACTCTCTTAGCATAATTATCCTGGCCGAAGTAAATATAAAGTCCGAGCGTCAGCAAAGTACCTAGCCAAAACAGCGGCGCCAGCCACAGGGCAGCCTGCACGCTCTTAGAGAAATCCGGGAATTCTTCGCTCTCAATCAGCACCACCTCATCCGGTATGGCGGCCGGGTCGAACTGCACTTCACGGCCCTGGTTTTCGGCCACCGCAACTACCGCCGTTATCGGCGTCTTTATAGCCGTCAGGTCGATCGCCACATCTTCACGGTCGCTGCTGGTCGAATAACTATAGAACTTGGTGGCGACCTTGTTTATAGCGTTGTGGCTAAGATCGGTATCAAGCAGGCCGCTAATAAGCGACGTTGCCCGTTCGCCCAGCACCCTTTGTGCTACCGGCTTATCGGCGAACGCCCTGGTCACTATGCCGTTGGCCACGGCATCGCGGCTGGATTGCGATGTCAATACGTCAGTCGTCTTATCTGTAAATGACTGCTGATTGAATATGGTGTGGTTCAGCCAAAAAGCGCTTTGCGCTAATAAAAAGAATATCGGCAACAGCACAATCAAGACCTTGGACTTCAGATCGTCCGTCCATTTACTGGTTTGTCTTGAGGTCTTTTTTCGTGCCATTAGCAACCCCTCAATTGACACTGTAGCACTATTGCGCCTTGAGCGAAATGAAAATTACCAGCCGCCGCCTCCGCCGCCTCCGCCGCCTCCGCCGGAGAAACCGCCGCCGCCCGAAAAGCCGGAGCCGCCAGAACTGCGTGGCGAGGCAAATGAGGTAGTAAGCGCCGACCCCATGCTACCGCTCAAGGCGCTGGCCACATACAGCGAACTGAAGTGCGGGCTAGTGCCCTGATACCAACTGGGGGATGAAGAATAAATGTCTCTGAATTGTTCCGACCATTGCTTTTCAACGCCGAATACGACGGCATAGGGCAGCAGCTCTTCATACAATTTGACGGTTTTTCTCGGTTCCGGAGACTGATTGTACGGCGCGTCGGGGCTCTGCATCATGGCCAGGCGGTCCTTTTCGGCGGTTTCCAGATAAAGCTTGAGACCTAGTGCGTACTCCTTGGCCACCGCGCCTTTAGCGGTTCTGGCCGGCATGGCGAAGGCGCAGGCCAGCGTAACCGCCAGTGCGATCGCCAGTCCTAAAATTAACCAGCCGCCAAAGCCGCCGCCGATGAAGAATCCGAAGAACAGGATCCCGGCCAACACCCACAAGCGGCCGGCGCTTTTCAGGGGATTGCTTGCAAAATAGCCGTCTTTGGCGACTTTTTCCACCACTTGTTTCTGGGCGTCGGCGACATTGGTATAGAACTTGTTTTTGAGCGATTTCAACTCAACCACCTGACCGGTCTCGTAAGCCTCTTTGTCGCCGAATATGCCGCGGATCAGCTCGAACTCATAAGGCTCCAGCTGCGTAAAATCGTTTCTGACCAGCTCCAGAGAATATTCGAGAGTGTCCTTGCGCAGTTTCTTAACTTTCTTTTCTTCGATGATCTTGACGTAGCCGCGCACTGCCAGATCGATGATAGTGGCCGTTATGTCCTTCTGATCCGCCCTGAAGTCAGCCAGTACGCCAACCTCGGCCGGCCGCATCTTGTCGGGCGCTTCATACTGCGGCACGATCGCGCCCTTCCCTTTGGCATCGCGGCCGTGCTTAAGCCAGCGGCGGAAGGCATAGCCGCCGATCAGCAGCGGCGGCAAAATGAGCTTCAATATGCTGCCAAGATTGTCCTTCAAACGTTCCTGCCCGGTAACCGGCGCAAAGTAGCCCTTATTAAAACCTGCAACTATGGTTAGCGACTCATTGACGCCCATCGGTTGAAGTGTCCGCGAACTGATGGTTCGGCCGCTTTGGCTGATGACGCAGCCAGTATCGGTCGATCCGTAAACGCCTGCGTAGCAGGCCAGCGCGCCGGTTGTTTCCAGCCCCTCGGGCAGATGCAAATTGACGCTGACCGATTCGAACGGCTGCTCCCAGTCGTCACCGTTTATATCCCAATATAATTCATCGTGCGAATCATAGAATGACATTACGTTATTCATGCGATACCTGATGTTGTAGCTCTGGCTGCCAGTGACGGTCCGGTTTGGGTCGCCGATCTTTATTACCAGATTGTCGTTCTCTTCATAAGTCGTATACTGGGCCGGTGCGCCTGAAGCCGAGCTGACTTCCAGCACCTGCGTCTGCAGGCTCTGGCCCTTGTATTCGTTGGGTACGGCTCTTAAGATGCCGTGGTTGTTGTCCGTAAAGGTCAGGGCGATCCTTTCTACCACCTCCAGGCTGCCCTGCCTGTCATCATTGCTTAAGTAATAATCGGCTGTGAAGTCGTCGATTTCAAAATCATTGACATCAGCCGCCGCGTTCCCGGATAACAATAGTAGCAGAGGCACCAAGAGCAGTACCGCTAGCTTTTTCACCTTAGGCCTGTCTGGCGTTAAGCTGCTTGGCAGCATCCGCGAGCAAGCCGATGACCGAGTTGGCCTCCTCGCCTTTCAGGGTTCGATCAGGGTGCCTCAGCGAAATAGCGAACGTCAACCGCTTTTGATTGGAAGATTCCGGCTGATAGATATCCCCAGGCCTGACATCAAAGCCGTAGCTGTGCTGCTTGCTGACGTTTGCCAGGGTCTTATTAAGCAGGTCATGCACCGAAGCAAAGCTTTGGCCAGCACTAACTTCCAAGGTCAGATCAACATTTACACCCGGAAACTCCGGCAGCGGCTGATATGTCGGGGCCTTGAGTTTTTCCATCAATAGTTCGACATCCAGCTCGAAACCGGCGCTGTAGTCCGGCAGCTTCAAGGCCTTTGCTATCACCGGCTTGAATTCGCCGATCACGCCCAAAACCTCGCCGTTAATACTCACGGCTGCGCTACGGCCCTTTTGGTAAACCGAGCTGATCGGATAATCATGCTTGTCGAGCGGCGCATAGACAGCCTGGCCTTTGGCCAGGGCTTCTAGATATCTTTTGGCCTGGTAAAAAGCCGCGCCGGATTGCCGCAGCTTGGCGGTCTTGTCGTCGGCTGCGACCACCAGCGCCAAACGCTCGTTCTGCGCCGGCAGTTTGTCCCTGTCTTCATGGCCTTTGATATGTGCCTTGCCAATTTCAAACAGCACGAAGCGGTTGTGGTCGTCACCGGCCTGGGCTTTGATGTTCTGATGCACTTTGTTAAGCAGGCTCGGCAACAAGCTGGTACGGTAATATTGCAGGTCGGGACTGATGGCGTTTCTGAGGTGATAAGCCCATTTGTCCGGATCGGTGCCGGTGTTCCTAAGCAGATCGCCATGCACGAAGCTATAGGTCAGTACCTCGTTGGCTCCGGCCGCCGATAGCTCGGCTCGAAGCTCCTGTTTGAAACGCGCAAGCCCGTTAAGGGAAACCGGCCGAGCGCTGCGGGCCGGCAGGCTCACCGGCAGCTTGTCGTAACCGTACAGGCGGCCGATTTCTTCCACTACGTCTTCGGGCTGCTCGATATCCATCCGCCAGAACGGCGCCGTAACTTTAAGGTCGCCGTCGGACTCGATATCGAATTCTACGTTCCGAAGCAGTACAGCGATGTCGTTGGCGCTAAGCTTGGAACCCAGGCGCTCATTTATAAAAGCAGCGCTGATCTTGACCGGCTTTTGGTCCTTCGGGTAATTACCGATGTCAAAAGCCTGACTGGCGGCCGCGGCTCCGGCTAGCCTAGCCATTTGCTCCATGGCGAAGGCCAGCACCCTGGCGTTCTGGCGCGGACTTTGGCCTTTTGTGAAGCGGGTCACGGCTTCGGTGAACAGGCCGTAGCGCATGGATGTGCGCCGGACCGCATACATGTCGAATGTAGCGCATTCGATAACGATGCGCTTGGTAGAATCATCTACTTCAGTTTCGGCGCCGCCCATGATGCCGGCTAATGCTACCGCTTGGCGATCTGTAGAAATGACGATTTCTTCGCCGGTAAGCTCAATTTCCTTGCCGCCTAGCAGGGTCAGCTTTTCACCCTTTTTGCTCTGGCGCGGCATCAGGCTGGTGTTGCCGGAGCGTTCTTTAAGCTTGTCGTAATCAAAGGCGTGCAGCGGCTGGCCGGTAAGTTGCATGACGAAGTTGGTCACGTCCACCACATTATTTATAGGTTTGATGCCAACCCGGGCCAGAACGGCCTGCAGCCACAGCGGGCTCGGCCTTACCATGACGCCCTGCATGGCAACAGCCATGAACCTCGGCACCAGTTCACCGGTTTCATTTTTGACTTCCAGCGGCAGGCCGCTGCCTGATTCGATCTTTGGCTCATTTAAATACCATTCGGGTGATTTGAACCTTAGCCCGTTGATTCCGGCCAGCTCCCTAGCTACGCCTAAGTTACCGAAGCAATCGGGCCGGTGGGTGAACATCTTGTTCTCGCAGTCGATTACCAGATCGTCCAGGCCGCAGTAGCTGGTCAGCGGTTCGCCGGGCACCGGTTCGCGGCCACCATCTTCAGCCGTAATCTCCACGATACCGGTGTGGTCGTCGGATATGCCAAGTTCGTGGGCGCTGGCCAGCATGCCGTTTGACACAATGCCGCGGATCGGCCGGGCCTCAAGCACGAACGGGTCGGTGTCGAGCGAATTCGGCACGGTCGTGCCCACTGGCAACCAAACGGCGTACATGCCAGCCCGCACGTTCGGCGCACCGCAGACTACCTGAACGGATTTGCCGCTGCCGTCGTCTATCTGGCACACGCTCAGCTTGTCGGCATCGGGGTGCTTGCCGCACTCAACAACCTTTACTATAACCGCGCCTTTGAACTTAGGCGCCCAATCTATGACATCTTCCACGGCGCCCAGCTGAGCGCCAATTCTACGCAATAATTCATCGCGCGGAA
>CAMLHD010000005.1 GCA_946479835.1 uncultured Candidatus Saccharibacteria bacterium
GCCAAGATTGGGCAAAATCGGATGAGCTGCGCGACAAGTTAAAAGAGCAAAGTATCGAGGTCAAGGACACGCCGCAAGGCACGGTTTGGTCTAGGTTTTAAGCCTGTACGACTTCTTTTGGAGCCAAGTATTTCTTACGGGTCAGATAATCTAGTACGAAGATCCGCAGGCAACCGGCTATCGGTATAGCCAATAAACCGCCTAAGAGGCCATTAAGGCTGGCGCCGATGACGACCGACGCAAATACCAGCAGCGGCGACATGTCTGTTGCATTAGCTTGGATCTTGGGCTGGATAGCATAATTCTCGATCTGTTGATACGTGATGTAGTAGGCCAGAATTATCAGCGCTGCCCAAGGGCTCGTGAACAGAGCGACGGCACTGACGATAATAGCGCCGATGGTATGGCCGACTAACGGAATCAAACCACAGATAAAGACCACCACTATCAAAGCAACGGGGTAGCTGATATTTAAGATAAACAGAGCCGGGGCTATCAGAACGGCTGCCGTCGCGGCCAAGAATACCTGGCCGTTGACATAGCCTTTGATGACTTTGTACATATCCCGGGTCATTTTTTCGGCCCATTCTTGTTTTTCGTCAGAAATTAGGCGGCGGCCGAGGTGTAGCCAACGCGGGCCTTCTATCAGCATCATGTAGGTCAATACCAGCACGGTAAGGATCGATACCAGGTTGCCGGTGATGCGCGTCACGGTATTGACAGCCGTACCACCGGTCAGGGAATCTGCCCAATCCGAAACCTGTGCCGACAATTTGTCTATCTGATGCTCCAGATTGTTGCGGTGCACGAAAGAACCGACTGAGGTATTTTCATCCCTGAAGTCCTCTACCAGCACCGGCGCAGCAGAGATGAAAGAACTGGTCTGCCGTATAAGGGGCGGCAGGATACTCATCAAGAATCCGATCAATATAAGGACGACGATTAGAAATGATACGCCTGTGGCTACTGAGCGGCTGCCGCGCTTGCGGCCGGGCAAACGCTGGGCGATCCAATGTACCGGTGCGTTCAAAGCCAGCGCCAGGAAAAAGGCGACAAAAATCAGAGTCAGTGCGTGGCTTGCTTTACGCATCATGCCAAGCAGAAGTACCGAGGCGATGACAATTATCAGCACGCGAACGACGGTGCGATTGGAAACAGTGATTTCGAATGATTTATCTTTATTTTTAGAAAAGAACAGCATAGCGTCATTATCTCATGTTTGTGCGACGAAACAACACTTCTTCATAAGCTTTGACTAGTTTGGGTCCGACCACATTGATGTCGTACTGGCCGACGGCCTGCTGCTGCCAATCAAACATCTTGGCGCGCATCTTGTCATCGTTGATAAAAAGAGTCAGGTGTTCAACAAAAGCCGCCCGGTCCTTAGGATCGAATAACAGATATGGCTGCTGGCCGAGTATGCTGCGATAGCCGGCATTGTTGCCGCCGATCACCACTTTGGAACCGGCTGCCATGGCTTCCACCAGTACGATGCCGAACGACTCGCCGCCAATGGAAGGGAAGACGGCGATGTCGGCCGTTGCCAGATAGTCCGGCTTGTCCTTTTCGGGTACGAAGCCGGTGAATATTACATCCCGGTCCACTCTTGAGCGATCCCGGGCCTTGGTTTTTAAGGGGCCTTTGCCGCAGACTATAAGCCGGGTCTTCTTAGCCAGTTCGTCATCCAGCGCGTTGTAGGCGTCAATCAGCTCCAAGACACCCTTGCGGCGGACCAGACGACCTAAGAAAAGGATGTTCAACTTGCGCTTGTCGAACTTGCCCATGCGTTTTCCCGTGCGGAATGAGGCCACATCGATCGGGTTGGGCAGGTAATCCGAACTTATGCCATAAGCTTGCCTGGCAAAGTGCACGGCCGGCTCTGAGACCGCGAATATCTTATCAAACCGCTTAATGCTTTTGCCTAAAGCAGCTCTTAAAAGCTGGTTGGAATAACCATGCAGGCGCGACGCTGGCAGGATATGGAAGGTGCCGATAACGGCAGTATTCGGCCCAGCGTAACGGATGACTTGCTTAGCTAAAAATGGACTGTAGGGCAACTGTACATGCAATACATCAAACTGTTCGCTTGCGAGCAGCTTCTTTATCTTACGGCGCGAAGTCGGCAGGGGCGTGCGCACCTGGTTCTTATTGAAGCGGGTCTTAACGAACCTTCCCAGGCTATGGACGTTAGGGATGTCGGTGCGGGTAGTATTGGCAACAAGATAATGTACCACATGGCCCTCGCGCCTCAGCCAATTGCCAACTGTCAGTACATGCTGCTGAACGCCGTCCGGCTTGTCGAGCGTATCATCTAGCACAATGCCTATTTTCACCGGACGGCCGCCTTGCGGTGCGATTTGACTACCTGCTTATAAATATTTTCATACTGGTCGATGACCTTGACGCTGTCGAACTGCTTGACGTAGTCCTTTGACCATTCCAACCAGGCTTTGCGTATGCCTTCGTCGCGCAGGAAAAGCTCCAACCGGCGGGAAAAGTCGGTGGTATCGCGTGGATTTACGAGCGACAACAGGCCGCGGTCTTTCATGACGCAGGTATAGCCGGAATTATCGCCGGCAACCGTAGGAGTGCCGGCGGCCATGGCTTCCAGCAACACCACGCCGAAGGATTCGCCGAATATGGCGGGCGAACAGAACACAGTGGCGTTTTGCATAAGCTTGATCTTTTCTTCTTCGGTTACAGCGCCTAAGAACTTGACCCTTGGCACCTCGTGCTCGTCAACCCAATCTTCCAGACGGTCACGTTCTGGGCCGTCGCCGGCGATCACCAGTTTGACATGGCGGTCGCGTTCGGACAATTCGGCGAAAGCTGAAAGCAGATATCTCACGCCTTTGCGTTTTTCCAGGCGGCCGATGTATAAAATCGTGTTTTCATCGCGCTTTTCGCGCTTTTTAGGCTTGTACAAATGCAGGTCGATGTAGTTTGGGACAATCGACACCTCTTGGCCGGACCACTCGCGGACAAAGCGGGCGGCGCTGTCCGATACGGCCGTCATGCCGGCAAGATTACGGAAGATCGACCGGGAGTAAGGTATTCTAAACAGCTCAATGGTGCGGCCCATGGTTGTTTCCGGCATTGTGGCATGGAAGGTAGCAATAATCGGGCAGGTGGCTCTGGAGGCGATCTGAGCGCCCAGTACCGGAATTTCCGGCTCGTGCACATGGATCAGATCGAACTGTTCGGCGAACAGCATTTCTTCCAGGTCACTGGGTTCGAAGCTGGCGCCGATCTCAAGCGTGGTGTTGAGGGGCGTATTCCATTTAGCGGACCGGCCGATAAAGATAGTCCGTTCCGGCGGATCGCCCTCGTAAGCTCTGGGCCTAGGCGTAATGATGCGGACATCGTGGCCGCGGGCCGTCAGGTCTTGGTCCAATAGAGCTACTAGTTTTTGTACGGCACCGTGGCGGAAGAAGTCATACGGGCAGACTAGGCCGATTTTCATATGTTCCATTTTATCACGGACAGAATTATGCTAGTCTTTCTTATTTAACAGCTGTCGGATCTTGTAGGGTAGCAGTTTTACAGATTCGGACTTTCCAGCCAGTACGTTGGGCACATGTTTGCTGAGCCGAGCGCGTACGTAGTTGTAATCGTTGAATATGACCCTCATGTGCTGCTCAACCAGCTGGTTATCGAAGTAATTGTCTACATCCACGCCAACATGCCACACCGGCAGATCGACTTGGACCTTGCAATTGTCTACAGTAAGCATGTCGTGTGATGTTGCCATGTGGGTCCTAAGATCGTTCTGGCGCCACAACACGATCTCGAATTCGGTCAGCAGTGCGGCCTCTTCCGGGCTAAGATCGGCGAATTTATGCTTGGCGTTATGGGTCTTGTGATAAACCGACCGCAGTACGGCGGGATGCAATGCCAAGTTCCTAAACAGCGGCGCAGCCAAACGGTATGAGAGCAACCTGGAGGCCGCGCGGTAAGACAAAAAACGGTTGCGGGAAAAGACAAAATCCTGATGATGGGCAAATCCGACGACGCTAATAAGTAGGTTAACTTTCTTGGCAATATCCGGGTAGCGCTGAAGCATCCTGGTCACGATGATAAAGCCGTAAGAGATGCCGATAATCGTGATACGTCGGTTCCGAAAGCGCAGCTTAACTACCGAAGCCAGATAATCGGCCATGGTGTTGAGATCCGGCTTTTCGCCTATCTTATAAAAACTGTCCATTCCACCGAAACCAGGCAGGTCCGGCATGGTCACGCCGGCGTAATCATTGACTACCTCAGCGATGGTATACATGCGCTCCAAGGATGAATGGTGGCCGTAGATCAGTAAAACTTCGCGTTTTTTGTTCTTGGGCGGCGGCATGCGCAGCAGCCGGCCTTTTAAGCCATTCATATTCAGCGGCACGACATACTCGGCCGGTATGTGCGGGAACTTGTGTTGCATTAAACCTTATTTTACAAGATTTACCGGATAAAATCTAGGCCGGTTCGATGGTGCCGCAGGCCAGTCGCGGACCGCCGCTGTAACCTGAGCCGGACTCGCCGGGAGCATGCGGGTCGGGGTTGGCATGAATCATAATAGAAGTACCCTCGGGCGCCGAATCCTTACCCAATAGCGATACTGGTCCGTCCGACAAGGTAACGCGCGTAGTGATAGCTTCCAGGACACCTTTGCCGGATTCGTCAATGGCGATGCTTGGGAGATCGCCTGCATGATAGCCGTGGTTGGCGTCGGGGTCTGTATTGCCGGACGGTCCGGGATCAAAGTGGCCGCCGGCGCATTTGAAGCCTTCGCAGTCGCAAGCAGCTTTTTCGTGGAAGTGAACGGCGTGCACGCCAGGCTTTAAGACCCCAGGGTCGCCCTCTACTTCCAGGCGGACATGGACGTATTTGGCGCCGTCTGCTTCATATTCGCTCAGCAGCAGATTGCCGGACACGCTTGGCCCTTCTACTTTGGCCTTGGCCTGCTTAGTCTGCTGTAGATTGTCGGCTTTTAGTTCCAATGCCATGATGTTCCGCCTTTCTTTGATAGTTAGTATACCTTAATCGATCAACACCAGTCCGCGCAGCAGCTTTGATAGCTGCGAGCGCGAACCTTCGCCGCGGTAAGTCTTGTCGAATATCCATAGGAAATAACCTGCGAACATAGCCGCTTCGCCCAAAAGCGCAAGCTGAAACTTGTTGATTATTTGAGTAGAGCCGAAAGTAATGTAGCCGCCGATTACGATCAGGAAGAAAGACAGTACCCTTAAAGACCGCCACCAAAAATGAGACCGGCCGCGGCGTACCCGAGTAAGCAGGGTATCAAGCACCACCGTGGCAGCCATACTGATGCCTGACAAGGCAACGCCGAAGATATGGATATGATAGGGAATCGGTTCCAAGGCGACCGGCATAAGGGCGGCGATGTAAAGGCCAAGCACGGTCAAGGTTACCAAGCTGGTTACCGGGCGCGAATGCTTAAGCGTACGGCGCAGGTAATTGCGCCAGCGCCACAGCCCGTAAGCGCCAAAGAACAGGGCACCTGCTAAGTATGGAGCGGTACGTACATCACGGCCAAAGTCGCTTAAAGCGGTCGACCACTTAAGTATCTCGGGTGTAATCATAAAGCACAATGCAAAGCCGAAAAGCATTATCAGCGCGGCGGCCAGACCCCAGAAACGGCCGTGAAGTTTGCGCAGGAATCTGAATATCAGCACCTTGTCGGCGATGAAATGAACCGTCCGCCGGCCGTAGGTCAGGGAATATTCGGGCGCGTTTTTGATGGTTTGTCTGGACTTTTTCTTTTTTGCCACTCTGATAGGATTATAACACCTTAAATATAAAGCTTATGAAAGTGACTATTATTACACGCCGCCTGTATTATTTTGCACAGTATTAAACCTCATGCTCATTTATGCTGGTCTTACGTCATAAGGAGGAGGCGAATGGCAGACACAGTATACCGGGAGGAAAGAGGCAACTGGGTAGGCTGGGTAGCGTTGATACTAAGCATCATCGCACTCACGCTGGCTTGGATAGCCTATAACCGGACAGGCAAGGACCTGGAAGATTCGGCGGCTGATGCGGTCGACAACGCGACCCAGGAGATAGAAGAGAACGCTCCTGAAGCCGGAGACGAAGCCCAAGACGCGACCGACGCGGTCGAAGAAGGGGTCGATACTGGTCCGGATGGTGTCGACGACGGCGCCCAATAAATAGCACCTTATCCTGTAAAGCAGCTCGCTTCTGATGGCACTTTTGTAGGCCAGATCACGTTAGTGAGCTGTTTTTCTTTTTGTATGATTATTGGCCGAGAGCTTCGTCCATCTCGGACGTATCAAGCGCTTCGTCGATCTTCTGGTTGTGCATGGTATCGGCGGCCGCGTCCAGATCCTCGGCTTTTTCAATGGCCGGCACATCGTCTGAAGTAGTGGAATTAGCGGTTTCTACTTCAGGAGCTTTGTTGGCCTCGTATAGGCGCCAACCCAGGAATCCGACCAGGCCGAGTACGGCCAGGATCAGTATTACTTCGACGGCGCCGAAGCCGTAGTGGTTCTTATTCAGTTTCATTTTCTGTCTCCGTTCCTTCGTTTTCTTCGCCTTCGTTTTCGGTCTCATCGCCGCTGTCGTCTGTGCGATTAGCCCTTGAATGTTCTGATTGCAAGCTGCTGATCAGGTCTACGACGGATTTGTGATAAGCCCTCAGGCTTTCGCGCGTTTCCTTAACGGCCGTCCGATAAGCATCCAGCTGTTGGCCGACGCCGGCTGTTTCACAATCGAATTCGAATTCATAGCTTCCCAAAGCCTCCAGCGAGCTTTCTGAGTTGGCTTTGGCCAGTTCGATGGCCTCAACCAGTTCCTCGTAATTCTGGACTGTCAGCTGGCCGGAAGCGTAAAAACCAGTGACACGTTCGTAAACTTTGTCTATCACTCCTTTTAAGCGAGTGGCGCTGTTGGACAGTTTCGGCACCAAAGCTTGCAGCTTGGCCTCGCGGGCCTCACAGCGTTCCTTTTGCATGGTCAGCTTGCGGGCTTCAGCTTCGGCTCTGATTTCGGCTATGCGGGCATCTTTGGCCTCGCGCCGTGATTCGGCCGCCTGACGGGCCTCGTCCCGGATTTCATTAACCCGGTCAGGGTTTGCCTGGGCCGACAACGGCGCACTAAGGCTCAGCGTCGCCAGAAGGACGGCCAAGATTGCTAATGCTCTTTTCATATAGCTCCTTTATTTATTAAATTTAAATAATTAAGGAACAATTAGCGTTTCCTCATCTGATATGGGACAAGCGCCATCATATGTAGTCTTGCAGAGCAAGAGCCGATAGCTACCCGAAGCCAGGCCCGAGGTATCAACGGTGTGCTGCGCGCCATCGCCCTTGTATATCTTGGTGGTTGGCTCCGCCCCCGGAGTAGGCGAAATATAAAGCCTGTAGCCGTACGGAGCCGTGCCGGTTTGCGTCCAGCTCGCCGAGTTACCGGACAAGCTTAAGCTGACTGTTCCGGTCGGAGGCTCAGGCGGCACATAAGGAGATGTCAGGGTCACGGTATTGCTGTAAGTATTGCAGCTACCGTCAGTGTAGACGCAGATCCGGTAATGATAGGTCTTGCCGAAAGTATCCTCCCAAGTATATGAGCGGGTACCGGCGCCGGATACGAATGTGGCGTCATCCTTGCCATATGTGGGAGTAGTCGATGTTTTGCTACGAACCAGCTTGAAGCCGTCATGACTGCTGCCGATATTGCTAACCGTCCAGGTAAATTTGAGGCCCTTCGCTACAGCGCTGCCAGACAGCTTAACGCTTGCACCTGCCGGGACCGGAGCGGGCGCTGGAGCCTGCTCTTCGATCTTAGTCAAGAAGCCTAGCTTGTCCTTGAATTCATTGGTCTTTTTGTCCTGATCCAGGTTCCAGACCATGAAGCTGCTGCTCTTAAGGTCATCGACTGATATATCAGTGACTTTGTCTTTGAGCTCGGCGTTGGCATGATCTTTGAAGAACTGCTTGCCTTCGTCAACTTTAGTCTCAGTATCTTTGACCGACACTGAACTTTGCAGCACCAGGACACCCTTGTTAGTATCACTGTTGACGGTGCTGTAAGCGGTGCCTAGGGCAGTGTAGTCGGCGTCGTCAACGCTAACCGTAAATGAACGCTCCGAAGCCACTACGCGGCTGTAGACTTCGCCGCTAATGTTATCTACTCGTACTTCATCTGCGTAAAGGCTGGTGAGCTGAGCGGTGCTTGATTCGTTCAGGCGCACGATGCTGCCGTCATCGAAGGTCAGGATGACTCGAGAGCCGACATCGGTCTGCACCGAGTCGCCCTGAGCCAGGTTGGTCTCTGTGGTAAGGCTATGCCAATCCACGCCGTCATGGCTGTATTTGGCCGTGCCGTCAATCAACGACACCACCAGGCCCAATGAAGCCCGCTGATCCTGTAAAGGCGCGTTATCGGCTGATTTGTCTTCACCCATAAACATAAAGTAGCCGCCAACGCCTAAAAGCAGGACTAATATAACCGCTGCGGCCAACAGCCGCTTGCGGTTGAACATAGCTAGTAACCTGGTAAGTATTCCTCCGCGCCCGACCTTTGCCGGACCAGTCGCCACCGGCTGGTCGTTTTCTACCTTTTCTTCATCTGTTTTAACTTTTACCTCGATCTTTTCTGATTTTTGCTGCTCGTTTTCGGTTTCTTTTTCCATACCTGTACGGTACCTGTTTAGCTTTAGCGCAGTATAACACTAAGCATGAGTGTTATATACAACAATCAAATAAACTTTCGTTTTAGAGACAATCTAAAGAATAAAAAGCCCGGCAGTATCGGCAGCCAGTAAGATATCAGCCGGTAGGTAAGCGCCACCGGCAGGGCCTCATCAAAACTCAAGCCTGTGGCCATTAATCCGCCAGTCAGAGCCGCCTCAGCGCCGCCAATGCCGCCCGGAGTAGGGGTTATGCTGGCGCCGAACAGGCCGATAGTCAGCGTCCACAGTACTTCCAGCGGCGACAGGTAAATGCCTAAGGAAAGAGCGCATAAGAACAGGCAGCTGGCAAACAGCAGGGTAACGGCCGAAGCACCCAGGAAACCATACAGCAGCTTGGCCGGCTTTAAGAAATAAGTCCTCAGCACATTCAGCGTATTAAACAGTAGCTTTATAACAACCAGCCGGGCCTTCACCCAAGCTATGAAGATCAAGCTGAAGACGAACAGCAGAGCAAGCAGGGCATTGCCGACCCACTCCGGCAATGCTACCCAGATTTCACTTAAAGTATGACTGCTTAAGATCAGGCTCAGAATGATAATGCTGACATGGCCGGCAAATCCCAGCAGGCTGTTAAGCGCCATCACCGATCCGGCCTGCAAGCCTGTGTGCTGGTGCTTGAGCAAATAGCGCATATTCAAGGCTATGCCACCGATGCCGGCCGGTACTAATTTGGTCGCAAATCCGCTGGCCAGCTGCACTATTAGCGTGCGCTTAAAGGCAAGTGGTTTCAAAGCGACCGAAATTAACGTGAAAGCCGCCGCTAAGTATGTAGCGAATACCAGCAGCAGGGCGAAGGCGATCAGGTCAAGATCGGCGCTTTTGATAGCTTCGAAGCTCTTGCCCAAAGAATCGGCCTGCGGCACCAGAACCAGCAGGGCGGCAATCAGCAGAAGCGAAAGTATAAGATAGGCGCGCTTTAAATGCCGGAAGATCATGAGATAACCTTTCGCATTTAGTCTAGCACGCTAAACGTAAGCGATAATTAAGTTTTGTTTATAAAAGTAATTTGTGATTTCGAGGTAGGTTTTGGAGGTGGTAATGACAATAGTGCGGCGGCGAGGGGGGTGACTCTTGGAACGAGTCCGTTGAGCCACCCCCCGGTGTTGCCGCCACTCAGGCGCCGGTTAGCGATGAATGGTTGACCCTCAGAACGAGTCTGTGAGTCACCCCCAGTTGTACCGCTTGCCGGCGACGATCAGACGGTGAAGCCGACGGTGCGAACCGTGACCTGGCAGTAGGTCTGCGAGAACACCGTCGCCTTGCCGTGCAGGATGCCGAGCTCACCGCCCTCGAAGTTGAGGGTCGACTGCTCGACCGCCGACATCGCGCTGCCGGGCGAGCTGGACGTGCCGTCGGGTGCGATGGAGTCGAGGATGCCGTGCTTGCGCGGGTCGTCGAGCGCGTCCTGGGGCAGGAAGTAGCGCTGTTCCGAGCTGGCTCGCAGTGCGGGCATGACCTCGTCGGTCCACCAGTCGTAGAAGACGTTCGCGTCCTCCTCCGAGCAGTCGGTCTCGACGATGATCGCGAGGATGACGGCGGCACGGGTTGGTACGTCGGGCACCGTGTCGGGCTGCCTGACATCGGTTGGTTGTAGGGCTGATGGTTGTGTCATTGACCACCTCCGTGGATGTGCATCACCTGGGATAGATGATAAGGCTCATTTTGATACTGTATTTTGGTATTGTCAAGTATTAATTCTTGTGGTTTTATATTTCCCAAAAATGGTGTATTGAGCTGCTAACTCCAGGGGTTCGACCTCTTGGTAGAATTAAGTTACAATGTACGTCGGTAATGGGACGTCGCCAAGTGGTAAGGCACCAGGTTTTGGTCCTGGCATTCGGGGGTTCGAATCCCTCCGTCCCAGCCAGAAACCAGATATTGATGGTCCTATCTATCCGTCCCAGCCAAGAAATCAGCAATCAATCCCGTACCACTTTTGGTAACATTTCTTACGATTATTAGCTTATCTTATCTGTAACTACTGACTGCTGTGACCTGTGTCACTGCTTTAGTTTCCGATTCTTCTATACTGGTAGCCACAGGAGGGAGGTAAGCAATGAACAACAGGCAATATCACTATCCTTACACTTCATCAGGCGGGGCATTGACCGCTCGGAAAGCTCCGGCAAAGCAGAAGGCCGAGGAAGAGCTCGTACAAGCCATCGGTGATTCGCACGACGTGCTGGTAAGAGCCAAGACTGTGTTCCCGCTGACTCTCATACAAGATACGATCACAGTTGACCGCACCAAGCTGACGATTGCTCGCCGCGACTTATTCAAGGTAGCCGAGGTCATAAGCATCCGGATAGAAGACATCCTGAATATCACCGCGAATGTCGGCCCGTTTTTCGGCTCGATCAGCATAGCCACCCGGTTCTTCGATCCTGGCAAACCCTACACCTTGGATCACTTATGGCGTGCCGACGCCCTTAAGATCAAGCGGATCGTACAAGGCTATATGATCGCACGGCGCGAAGGAGTGGACTCTTCAGCTCTGTCGTCCAGAGAACTAGCAGATGACCTCGACAAGTTAGGGAAAGTATCGTCCGAAGAAAAGGTGTAAGCCTTAATAATATTCAAGTGTGAATTTATTAACTGTATAAATTTTCCATTGCTTTAGTATGCCTAAGTACAGGAGGCTAATTATGGACAAGACATCAGAAGTTATGTTGCGAACCGGGCGGCCAATGCCTGTTATGGGCTTGGGCACCTGGAAGTTAAAGGAACACACGGCTGAGACCGTGCTTAAGGCTTTGAGCGCCGGCTACCGCATGATCGACACGTCGGGCGATTACGGCACCGAGCCCGGAATTGGGGAAGCCTTCAAAAAGGGTGAGATTGGACGTCATCAATACTATTTAGTTACCAAGGTTGAAGAAGACGAGGACTCTTATGATTCCACCGTCAAGAACCTGGAAAAACTAAGCATAGACTTTGCCGACCTGATGCTGATTCACCGGCCGCCAGCCAACGGCAGTGCCGGAATCGAGCTATGGAAGGGTCTTATGGACGCCAAAAAGGCCGGCCTGACCATGGATATCGGTGTCAGTAACTACACTGAAGAGCAAATTGAAACGCTGGCTGATGCCACCGGCGAATTGCCGGTTGTAAACCAGATCGAATGGAGTCCGTTTGGCTACTCAGAAGATATGCTTGATTTCTGTCGCGCCAACCGCATCGTCATCATGGCTTACAGTGCGCTGACCCACGGTAAGCGGCTGGACGATGAACTGATAGAAGAGATTGCCGAGCATCACGGCAAGACGCCGGCTCAGGTAATGATCCGCTGGAATCTTCAGCTGGGTACCGTGCCGCTAGTCAAAGCCAACCAACTCAAGCACCTGAAAGAGAATATCGATGTCTTCGACTTTGAGCTTTCCGCTCGCGAGATGGATGCCATGATGGACCTGAATGAAGAATATTCCTCGATCGGCACACTAACCTACGTTTAGGCACTGGCCACTATCTATTTGCGTTTTGAGGTCTAAGATACCAAAATATATATAGTGAGACTGAAATTCTTACTGGGAGTTTTGATGTTCGTTTTTTTCCTGGCTTCAGGCATGGTTAATCATGTCAGCGCAGCCGGAAATACAGTAGCGATTACGGTTCAGATACGCAAGCCCGTGGAAGAAAAACCAGCCTTAAGTACAAAGATAACGGATGATGCAAAAAATCCGCTGGCACTGCTTTCCGTCAAGTCTGCGATAGAGATAAAGAGACCCCCCGAAAAGCCAGATCCAGAGAAAACAAATAATCAAAAGCAGTATGCCAAAGAAACTCAGATCAAAAAACTGGTCCCGATATTATCGGATCTTAGGGTGGCTTATGGCTCAGATTCCGACCAATTGTCCAAAACAAACGTTCAGTGGTTTAATTATC
This sequence comes from uncultured Candidatus Saccharibacteria bacterium, assembly GCA_946479835.1. Next base: position 12,602 of record CAMLHD010000005.1, read on the forward strand.
GTATATGAAGCTACATAAGCGCAGCCTTTTATTCAATGCGCTTTTTATGGCCAGCCTAATAGTACTTTCCGGCTGGCCCCCTGTCTTTGGACGTCTGATGCCGATAACCAAAACCAAGGTGGAGGCTGCTACCCAGACCTTCACTACCAGCGGCAGCTGGCAGGCACCAGCAGACGTAACTGCCGTAACGGTTGAAGCCTGGGGAGGGGGAGGAGCCGGTGGCGGGCGAGGCAGCTCTACTGGACAGTCAGGTGGGGGCGGAGGCGGCGCCTATGCCCGCTCTACAATTACGGTAACTCCTTTGCAGACCTATAATTATACGGTAGGTGCGGCTGTTAGTGGCTCAACCGGCAACGGGGCCAACGGCAATTTGTCTCAATGGGAAAGCGGCGCTGCTGTCAGGGCGGCCGGTGGAACGGGCGGGCTAGGTACAACCACCGGTGGAGCCGGTGGTACAGTAGCCAACTCGGTAGGAACTGTACGTAATGCTGGCGGTAATGGCGCTAATGCAATCAGCACAATATCAGGCGGGGGCGGAGGCGGAGCAGGCTCAAACGGTGCGGGCGGCAACGCTACTAACGGCACGGCAGGGACAGGCACCACTGATGGCGGCGGCACAGGGGGTGCAGGAGTAACCAACGCTGATGGCGCCGCAGGGACAGCGGCTGGGGGAGGAGGGTCTGGAGCAAAAAGAACCAGCGGTAACCGTTCTGGCGGAGGTGGTGCAAGAGGGCAGATAAGGATAACTTATGCGATCGTATCAGTCACCGTTACTAACGGATCGGTAGCGTATGGAACCGTTAACCTAGGCACAAGCAAAGATACCACAGCTTCCGGCATAAACAACACTCAGGTTGCTACAAATAATGGGGATTCCACTCAAAATTTCAATATACGCGGTGAAAATGGAGTTAACTGGACATTAGCCGGCACAGCAGGCACCGAGCAATATGTACACGCCTTCTGCAGAACCGGAAGCGGCTCACCTGATCCGTGCGATGCTTCACCTACCTGGACAGCTTTGACGACTTCTTATCAATCCCTGGCAACAAATGTTGCAGCCAGTGGTAACGCAAGATTTGATCTTAGGTTAACGACACCAACCGCAACTACAGCATCTGGCCAGCAGTCCGTGAATGTTACGATTCAGGCCGTAGTTCCTTAGTCAGATTTGTCTTTGACTCTTATTTTGACTGTTTTTACTTTGGTGCCGCTAGGGGCCTTGGCAGGTTTTTCAATGGATTCTCTAGTCCGGCCGGCTTTCCAAGCTCCTCTAAGTGCGGCCCGCAGATTGACGAACCTGTTCAGTATTAACAGGAGAATAGCCGCAGGTACTGCATAAGTTAATATTGTACTTAATGGCCTGTACTGCTCATAAAGGGCCTTAAGGCGGTAGTAGATGCCATCAAACAGGCTGGAGGGCACAACCCGGAAGCTGAGCTTAGTTGCCGCAGCCACGCCGACCACGGCCGTGCCTTGTTCGACTGTCTCAGATGGCCGCGCTTCAAGATATGCGAAGTAGTTACCTGGCTGCGTACGAATAGGCGGATGAAAAGTCGGGGTCACGGACTGCGCTCCGCCCGGTTCCAGCACGAAGCTTGAGGGCTCAAAGCTGAACCAATCAGGATTAGGCTTAAGCTCATCCTGGGTTTCGTTAAGTGTAACCAGCATCTGGTAAGTAGCAGTTTCGTCACCGGTGTTGAAGACTGTGATCGGCGGCAGTGTGTAAATGCTACCCGATCTAATATCTTCTGAGATCTCAATTCGTCCGGTACCGACCCCCACTCCAACCCGAGCAAACACGGCAGCCGGCATGCACAGCACGAAGACGAACAGTGCCCACGCGACCAAAGCTCTTTTCATAGTTTCACCCTAGTAGTTTTAAGCAAGCCGTTAAACAGCGCTAGTCAATTACGGCTTGGACTGTAACTGTTATGGACTTTTGCACGTAATCGCTAGTAGACGATGGCGTTTCAATCATGAGGTCGAACACAGAAGTACCGCTTGGCGTAACTGTACCAGCAAGGGCTTGATAGCTGCCGGCTGTGGTAATAGCCGTCCATGTAGGGGAAGAATCACATGTGGCAGTACAGAACGAATGTTTGTATTGATTGGCGCCTATTGTAGCTGCTAATGACCACTGAGTGCCGCCGGTAGCATGTGTGCTTGTGATATTGAAGTCTTCGTTGACATTACCGTCATTAGTCGCAGTCTGTGAATCATTAACTCCACCTGTGGTTGTATCTTGAGAATCACTTAAATCAAGCGTGCCATAAGCAACTGTGCCATCAGAGACAGAAACCGATATATTCTGAGGCGTTACGGTTGCGGCAACCGTTCCGGTCGTAGCCGCGAATGCTCTTCCTCCAACTACCAGAGGTACTGCGGACACCACCAATGCAGCTGCCAGCCTGAACCATCTGTCAATTTTTTTCATTAGTTCGTCTCTCTTTATATGTATTATGGTTAATTTAAGTTAAGTGTAGCTTAAGCGTTAAGTATGTCAACATAAATCTTGCGTTTTGAAACAGCGTCATCCACAGCATTAAATTCCGTGGATTTTTAAGATGTTAGAAATAATTAGCTGATTGTTCCAGCGCTTTAGCGAGCTCAGCGTTGTCTAGACTAGCTAGTGATGCGATAGCTTTTTGCTTGTAGCCTTCGGCTTCTTTGAGTGCAAGTTCCAGCGATCCATCTTGTTTTAGAATTTCATATACTTTCTGCGCCGAAACTTCTTTGCTGCCGAGCAGTTTCTTTAGCGCTAGTCCGTTTGGGCCTTTTAAGGACAGGATGACAGGGAAGGTGTAGTTACCCTCCAGAATATCGTTGCCCACCGATTTGCCGGTGGACTCGAACGAGCCGGCAAAATCTTTGACATCATCCGCATACTGATATGCGATGCCGTAGTTCAGGCCGAAATCCGAAAGCGCTTTAAGCTGGCGGGCGTCCAGTCCCGAAACAAGCCCGCCTAAAGTGAGTGAGACTATGAACATGGATGACGTTTTACCCCTGATGGCGCCCAACAGCGATTCGGTGGTGCGCTTAACATTGAATTGGTCGGATAACTCCTTGGCTTGGCCGTCGCATAGGTCGGCAACGGTTTCGGATAAGACCCGGCCGGCTTCGCCGCTGACACTGGCCGCCAGCGAACATCCCTTGGCTAGCAGATAATCTCCCGCCAAGATAGCTGAGTCCTCGCCTTCTTCGGCATTGATCGTCGGTATGCCGTGGCGGAAGGTTCCGCCATCCATGATATCGTCGTGCACCAAGGATGACAGATGGATCAGCTCCACCGCTGCCGCAGCGTTTATCGCATCTTCATCAATTTTTTTGCCGCTGTGGCAGACGACGGCGATCACCAGACTGGGCCGCCATCTTTTGCCGCTGGCTTCAAGCAGGCGCCGCACCCCGCCGATATGCGCCGAAGCCTGCTGCCTTATCTTTTCGTCTACCGAATCAAGGTAGCCGCGAAGTCCTTTTACTCCAAAATCATGAGCGCTCATTAAGCTAATAATACCAGTGTTGCCTTAAAAATTATTCAGGGCTCTACCGAGATGCTGCCGGACGTATCCAGGTTCAGATCGTCGTGGAATCCAAAATCACCGGCCTGATTAAGCGTGATGGTTTCGGGGCGGCCGTCGTCAAGCACAACCTCGAACTCTCCACCATAGCTTTCATGCTGGTCGTGCGAGCCGAACGTTATCATCCTATCCGCACCGTCGGCATTTATGAAAGTAAGCGTATCGCACCGTTCGGCATTAAGATGAGCGGGGCTAACACTGCTGCCTCGGATTATAACGATGTGGTTATCATGCAGCTCAGTGCAGGCGCCGGTCTGCTCGCCGCTTACCTGGGCGATATTTTCTTCCTGGGCCTGCTTCCTTATAAATTCTTCAGGCGTCATGTTGTGGTACAGGTTGCTCATGATAAATATTGAAGCGCCGATCACCACGATTATCAGGCCGGCCGTTCCGAAGAAGAAGACGATATTGTAAAGCGGCTTCGGTCCGCGCCCCAGGTGTAAGAAGAAGAAAATCTGTATAAACATTTGGATCACTCCAAAGCCAAGGATAGCCGCCAGCAGCACGTTACCGGTCAGTATCTTGTTTACGACCAGATAGTAGGGAATGATGGTAAAGACCAAGGACAAGATAAAGCCGACGATATACGAACCGGTTGATCCGTGCGCGCTTTTTGCTGTCTTGTGCGGGTATAATTTTTCGCTCATACAAATGCCATTAGATAAACTACGGTGAAGATAAATATCCAGACGATATCAAGGAAGTGCCAGAACAGGCTGAGCAAGGCAAGCTTGCGGACATTGGATTTGGTCAGACCCTTAAGCACCACGAAAACCAGTATAGTGGCCAGCCATAACAGGCCAGAGGTGATATGGAAACCGTGCGTACCGACTAACACAAAGAAAGCCGACAGGAACGCGCTAGCCTGCATTGTATGGCCCTCATGGATGAATTCAGCGAATTCGTACAGCTCAATGCCCAAAAAGGCTAAGCCAAGCAGGAAAGTAACGCCGAACCACCACAATGTTTGGCTTTTTATACCGCGCCTAGCGGCTATCATGCCAAGGCCGGCCGTGAAGCTGCTGGTCAGCAGGATCAGCGTTTCTGCCAATGCAAGGTTCATGTTGAACAGGTCATGGCCGCCCGGGCCGCCGGCGGTTTGGTTCCGCTGTACCGCATAGACCGCGAACAGGACGGCGAACATCAGCAGGTCGGTCATCAGATAGACCCAGAAGCCAAACATCGAACGGTCGTTTGCGGCCGCTTCGTGTTCTTTTTCTATTGCCAGCTCATGCTTGCTCATTTTTTATTCCTTACCAGGCCCCAGGCCCATCCGGGTGCGGTCTTAACGAATTCGATCAGGCCCATATCGTCTTCATCATTGAGTTTGGAAGCATGGTGGCCGATCTGCCTAGGCTGCCGGGATTTCTCAAGTTCCTTGATCTCAGAGGCCGGAATCACGTATTCGGAATCCTCCCGGAAAGTACGTCCTATTAGAATAATGATAATGGCGAGGATAGATAGGACTACAAGCCATACCATATGCCACGTAAAGCCGAAGCCGACTAGGAACGCAAAGATCGATATATAGATGCCGGTGGCGGTGTTCTTGGGCATATGGATGTCTTCAAAGCGAGGCTTTGGCATCCCCTCGTTCTTGAATTTCCAGAAGATATCGCGTTCCGGTGCATCGGGAATGTGAGCGTAGTTGTAGTGCGGCGGCGGCGAGGAAGTCGACCACTCCAGTGTGCGGCCGTCCCACGGGTCGCCGGTAGTGTCCTTGAGGTGTTTCTTCTGCATGAAGCTGGCAATGATCTGCACTATCTGAAGCGCGACGCCGAGAGCTATTATCAGGCCGCCGATAAACGCCATGATGAAGAACGGCTGCCAGCCGTGCGAGCCGTCGTAGCGGTCAAGCCGCCTGGTAGCCCCCATCAGGCCAAGGATGTAAAGCGGCGTAAAGGCCATGAAGAAACCTATGATCCAGCTCCAAACAGCGTAGCGGCCGATGCGTTCGTTCAATCTGAAGCCAGCTATCTTCGGGAACCAGAAGTTCAGTCCGGCGAAGATGCCGAACAGCACGCCGCCGACGGCCGTGGAATGGAAGTGGGCCACCAGGAACAAGCTATTGTGCAGCTGAAAATCTACTGGTGGAATGGCCAGCAGGATGCCGGAAATACCGCCCAGTGCGAATATGCCGACGAAGCCGAGGAACCAGAGCATCGGCGTCGTAAAACGGATACTGCCTTTGTACATGGTGGCGATCCAGTTGAACATCAGCACCGTCGTCGGTATGGCGATGATCATGGTCGCTACTCCAAAGGCCGAGTTGACATTGGCGCCGGCGCCCATCGTGAAGAAGTGGTGCAGCCAGACCGCCAACGAAACCGTCGCCACGCCTATGATTCCGGCTACGGCGGATTTATAAAAAGCTACCGGTTTGCGGCTGAAGGTCGAGACTACTTCTGAGAATATGCCGAAGCTGGGCAGCATAATGATATATACCTCCGGGTGGCCCCACATCCAGATCAGGTTGGTGTACATCATCGGGTTGCCACCGCCGGTGGTAGTAAAGAAGTGCGTGCCAAGATAACGATCAAAAAACAGCAGGAATATGGTCATGGTCAGCAGGGGAAAGACACTGATAGCCATGATCATGCTGCACAAACTTCCCCAGGTGAACAACGGCATCTTCAGCAAGGTCATGCCCGGAGCACGCATTTTTAAGATAGTCATTATGAAGTTTATGGCACCCAGGGTAGTACCGATACCGGATATCTGAAGGCTCCATATCCAATAATCCATACCGACTCCCGGACTGAACTCCGGACCCGATAAAGGCGCCACCGCCAGCCAGCCAGTAGCCGCATACTCGCCGCCTAAGAAGAAGAACATGTTGATCATAATTACACCGCCGACATAAAGCCAGAAGCCCAAGGTATTCATGAACGGCGAGGCCAGGTCGCGGGCGCCTATCTGCAACGGAACGATATAGTTGATAAAGCCGAAGATCAGCGCCATAGCCACGAAGAACACCATGATATTGCCATGGGCGGTGAATATCTCCTGGAAATGCTGCGCCGACAAATAACCTGTTGATCCGCCGCTGGCCAGTGCCTGCTGCAGCCATAGCATGATGGCGTCCAGTCCGCCGCGCAACAGCATAAAACCACCGACCCAGAAATACATGATGCCGATCTTCTTCGGATCGACCGATGTCAGCCATTCTTTCCATAGCCAGGTCCAGCGCTTTTTGTAGGTAATAAAGCCGATTGTGGCCAGCAGCATCAGGCCGAAGCCGATAGAACCGGCAATGGTGTGCCATTCATGAGGCAATGCCTCGCCGCTTAATTTACCGAGTAGGAATTCTCTCATCAGTGTCCCTCGTGCTCCCCATATTCAACCACCTCAGCCTGGTGGCCATGAGAGCCACCGTGAGATCCACCGTACTTACTAAGTATATTACCGTATAATTCTGCGCCCGGATTGGAATAAAAGGCGGGCGGGTTGTCCTCGCTTGGCGTTAGCAGCTTGGCATATTCCAGATCGGTCAGCTCGAATGGCGATTGCAGGGTATGGCCAACCCACTTGTCAAAATCAGCCTGCGTGCTAACGCGGGTAACGAACCTCATGTCGGCAAACCCTCGGCCGTTAATCTCGGCCGCGCCGCCTTCATAATCTCCGACCGTATCGGCTATCAGGTTCAGCGTGTTGACATGCTCAGTCATGGCGTAAAGCATCCCTGCCAGGTGGGGAATCCAGAACGAACTCATAGGCGTCTCGTCAGCCGTTAGCTCAAATCTAACCGGAGTATCTACCGGGATCTGCACATAATTGACGGTGGCAATGTTCTGCTTGGGGTAAACGAACAACCACTTCCAGCGCATAGCGACTACTTGGATTGTCAGCGGTTCTTTACCGTTTTCAATCGGATCTTTAGGCTCAAGTTTTTGGGTGGCGGGCAGCATCAGCGCGGCGAGCACAATTGCGACCAGCAATGGGGATACCCAGGCCGTGACTACCAACGCTTTGCTCCGGCCGGCATCATGACGAAAGTGCGATTTATCATTGGACTCGCGGTACTTCCATGCAAAGAAATAGAGCGCGAACAAGATCGGGGCAGCGAACCCCACCATAATCAATGTCGAGACCACCATCAGCTGATGCTGCTGGTCGGCTATCAGCCCTTTGGGATTGAATAGGATCAAGTCGTGGCCTCTGAGCAACACAGCAACAAGCAGGCTGAGGCTAAGCAACCCTAAAACAGTCAGCCATATCGGCTTGCCACGCTTGTTTTTTACGCTTTTTGTCATTAACCCTTTAAGCTTAAGTATTACTCCTACTATAGCATGTGGGCTTCGGGGTTGAAATACCGTCTAACACCTTATGATAGACTGATGACATGAACTTCGGGGCCCTCTACCGGCTGACCAAGCCGGGTGTTACCTACGGCAATCTCATTACTACCATCGCGGCGTTCCTGTTCGCTTCCGACGGCCATATAGACTGGGGTGTTTTCTTATCTCTTACTGTCGGCACATGGGCCGTGATTGCCAGCGCGTGCGTCATAAACAATTTCCTGGACCAAGACATAGACTCAAAGATGGAGCGCACCCGCAACCGGCCATTGATAACTGGCGAGGTTAGCGGGCAGCAAGCAGTACTATTCGGCGCACTGCTGGGTTTAGGCGGAACAGTCCTCCTGGCTTTGTTCACCAACTGGTGGGTGGTAGGCGTCGGTATTTTTGGCTGGATAGTCTACGTGCTTTTTTATGGAGCGCTGGGCAAGCGCTTGAGCGTGCATGGCACGCTGGTCGGCTCGCTTAGCGGCGCGGCGCCGATACTGGCCGGCTATGTGGCGGTTTATCCGGGGTTGGACTGGACTGCAGCGGTGCTTTTTGCCGCCATCTTTTTCTGGCAGATGCCGGAATTCTATAGCATTTCTATATTTCGGGAGCGCGAGTATGCCAAAGCCGGCGTGCCGGTCAGCTCGATTATCCGCGGCGTACCGGCAACCATCCGCCAAATATTTTTCTATACCATACTGACTTTGGCCAGCATGCTGGCTTTGGCCGTCAGCCCTCTGACCAGCTGGACCTATTGGGTAGTCATGCTGATACTGGGCATGCGATGGCTGCATCTGGCAGCCGAGGGCCAGCTAACGGACGACACCGTGTCTTGGTCGCGCCGAAATTTCCGCTATGCTTTGGTAATCTTAGTGGTATTCTGCGCGGTTATTGCGCTTAACCCATATTTGCCATAAAGTAGGCTTATGCTTATTTTTGTCCATGTGATGTTGGCTCTAAGTGCAATCGCGCTTTCTGTAGCCGCAAATTTCATGCCCAGTGCGGGCAAGCTTAAGTCAAGTTATATGTTAGCCGTAGGCACCCTAGCTTCCGGCGTACTTTTGATAATTGTCAATAACGCCAGCGTCCTTCGCACATGCTTGACCGGCATAGCATTCTTTGGCATCGTCTCCATGCTCAACGAAACCGCCCGCAAGCGCCTGGCAACCCAGGAAGATTGATATCTCGTTTATCAGGGGAGAGTAGCCGGAGCGCCGGATTTATTCCGCGCCCCGCGCGATGAGAGGGGAACTTCTTCCCCTCTCATGAGCAAGCGAACGAAGTGAGCGTGGCGTTAAAAATGGTCTCTTACACGGGAGAATGAGTACTCCCATGTCGCATCTGCCTTTTTGTGTGGATTGAATATGTTCTGCGGATCATAGATTTCTTTGATTTCACGGAAGAGTTTGACGACCTTGCGGCCGTACATTTCCTCAAGCCAAGGACCGCGCACCAGACCGTCGTTATGTTCGCCGCTTAAAGAACCGCCGAATTTCAATATCAGCTCATTGACTTCGCGCATAGCCGGCTCAAGCTTGGCGCGCTCGCGCGGGTCTTCCAGCTTCATCAGCGGAATAATATGGAAGTTGCCGTCCCCCATGTGGCCGGCAATGGTGGCTAACAATTTATACTTCTTAATAATTTTGCGCAGCTTTGGCAGAAATACCGGCAGGTGTTCGGGATTGACCACAAGGTCATCGATGAACGGGGCAGTGTGCTTATCTTTGACTTTGCTTCTAAGCAGCTGAAAGCTGGCCCGGCGCATGATCCAGAATTTGCGGCTCTTGGCCTCGGTCTCGTCTTCTTCGAACAACGACTTGTGCTTGAATTCCTTAAGGTCTTGGCGCAAGGCGCTGACTTTGTCGGCGATAACTTCCGGAGAATCGCCGTCGAACTCTACCAGCAGCACCATCTTGGGAATACCTCGCATCAGCATGGCGGCGTTAGGTATCAGCTGCGCGGCCAGCTTGATGGTTGCCGGCCAACCGATCAGCTTATGGAAATTAAAGAACAGCTTGAAGCTCAGCATCAGCGTGTAGTTATCGAAGCCTTCAAAGGCGGAAGGATTATGGGTCATAACCTTGTTGATCATCTTGCCTAAGGGCTTGAGGTCTCGTAAAAAGATCACCAGTGTGCCGGAATGTTTCGGTGCTGGCACTAGCCGGAACTTCATCTCGGTCGTCAGGCCTAATGTTCCCTGAGCGCCCACGAACAGCTTAGTCAGATCAAATATGCCGGTTTCGCGGTTCCAGATGTTCCAAAGATGATAACCGGTCGAATCCTTACTGACTTTCGGCCGTGCCGCTTGCAGGGCTTCGTAATTTTCTTCCAGTAGGTGAAAGGTCTTGCGGTACAGATCGCCCTCGAAGTTCTTGCGCTTCATCTTGGCATCGAGTTCTTTTCTGGTCAGCGGCTTGATTACGTATTCATTGCCGTCGCTTAGGACCATTTTTAGTTCGGTAACAAAATTGTCGGTCTTGCCATACTCCAGCGATTTTTCGCCACCGGAATTGTTGTTGACCATGCCACCGATGGTGCATAGATCCCTCGACGCCGGATAGGGCGGCAGCAGCGCGTTTTTCTTCAGGCTCTGCTTTTCAAAATCACGGTAATAAACGCCGGGCTGCACGGTTGCGGCCGTGGCCGTCAACGCTTTGATATCTTTGAAGTGCCTTTTAAAGTCAGCGATGATCGAATCATTGATGGCGCCGCCCGACATGTCGGTGCCAGCCGAACGCGCAGTTACGCTTAAAGATGGGTTGGTAGCTTTATGTTTGCTTATCATCCGCACCAATGCCTGGACATCGTCGCTGTTCTTCGGAAAAACGACCAGCTCAGGCCGGATTTCAAAAAGTGAAGCGTCGTGGCTGTAGGTATCTTTTGCGGCCGCTGAATCGTCGACCTCACCCTTAAAACCTGCGGAGCGCAGTTTTTCGACTAGTTTCTGCATGACTTAATAACAGCTTAGCGGTTTAGGTCCAAGGTGGCAATACACTTATGGTTTTTGCTATACTCGTCATTAAGATATGAAAAAACTGCAAGTAGCAATTGTCGGGGGCGGCTTTGGCGGCGTCAAAGCAGCTCTTGAGCTGGCCGGCCATAACAGCTTCAATGTCACGCTGGTCGCCAACAAGCCTTTCTTCGAATACTTTCCGATGATGTACCACACCGCTACCGGCGGCAGCCGGATAGTTTCCAGCATCACGCTAGGCGAAATATTTGAGGATAAACGGATTTCAATCTTGATTGACACGGCTGCCAAGATCAATCGTCAAAAGAAGATCCTTAATTTAAAAAGCGGCACCAAACTGGAATATGACATCCTGATTTTGTCGCTCGGCAACGTGACCAATTATTTCAACATCCCGGGCATGGAAAAATACTCGTTCGGAATTAAAAGCCTGCGTGATACCGAGGCTCTAAAGGCGCATCTGCATGAGCAGATGACCAACAAGCTGGATATTGACGCTCACTACGTAATCATCGGCGGCGGGCCGACAGGCGTGGAAATCGCTGGTGCTTTACCCGGCTACGTCAAATACCTGCGCAAGATGCATGGTGTCCGGTCTAAAAAGAAGATTCATGTTGATCTGATCGAAGCTGCGCCAAGAGTGATGCCGCGCATGCCGAAAGATGTTTCCCGGATCATTGCCCGGCGCCTCCGCAAGCTTGGCGTCAAATTGTATTTCGGCCGGCCCGTACAGGCCGAAACCGCCGACACGCTGCTATTGGACGGCCAACCTATACGCTCGCATACCGTAATTTGGACGGCCGGCGTAGCCAACAATCCATTCTTTGCCAAGAATCACTTCCAACTGTCTCCGAACGGCAAAGTGCAGGTCGACCAGCTGCTGCAGGCTTGGCCGGGCGTGTTCGTAATCGGCGATAATGCCGATACGCCGTACAGCGGCATGGCGCAGACCGTGCTGCGCGACGCCAATTTCGTGACCCATAATCTTAAGCGCCACGCCGCCGGCAAACGGCCGTTCGCCTACAAACCCAAGAAACCGATCTACGTTACCCCGGTAGGCAAGAACTGGGCAGTTGTGGTTTGGGGACGCATGCATTTTTACGGCTATTTGGGCTGGATTCTGCGCCGGGCCGCCGACTGGATCGGTTACCGCGACATCGAACCATGGTGGAAGGCTACTAGCAGGCTGCTGGCAGACGATGATAGACAGGATAACTGTCTGGTCTGCGCTACCCGCGTGGCCGCCGTAGATTAGGAACATTAAAAAGCTCCTGTAAATCAGGAGCTTTTTAATTATTGAAATTATTTATTTTACAAGCTTGTCACCATGATACTTGTCACGGATCGCGAATAACAGCCAGAATACGACCGCAGATATAAGCAGGTTCCAAATCAGACTGAAGAAGCCGCCGCGGCCTTCGATGAACAGGCTGACGACAGCGTAAACCACGTTGATCAGGCCTACCAGGAAGAGCAGGTCCCAACCAGATCGCTGGCGGTTCTTGAGCTTAGGATAAGCCATCAAAAGCAGGACGCCTTGGACCAGCAGCACTGCTAAGCCTACCCACACCCATACCGTTAGGCGCTCTTCCAAAACCGGCGATGCCCCGATGGAGCGGTAAAATTCATTGGCGGAATCCAATAAGTCATCGGCCGCATTTGCCCAGCGGTAGAGCCACCAGGCAGCCAGCAACTGCAATACGCCGCCGATCAAGGCCAGCCAAGGCCAAAGCTTGACCAGTGTTTCCTTGCTGCTGTCCGAAAGTTTTGGCGCGCCTTTAAAGAGGTCGGCCAAACTATTTTCGGCTTTATTAAGTAATGCTTTCACAGGGTTACCTCCTTAAAATATCTTGGTTTAAGCATACGCTTCCGAGCCGCCTATTTTCAATAGTTACTTGAAAATTCTAAGTCAGCAGCATCGCATCGCCGAAGCTGTAGAAGCGATATTTTTGCTTGATTGCATGCTTATAGATTCGCATGAGTTCAGCAGCGGCCTGGTCCTCATCCAAAGACCGCTTATTGGCTATAAAAGCGGCTACCAGCATCAGCAGGCTGGTGCCGGGCAGATGAAAGTTCGTGATCAGGCTGTCAACGGCCTTGAACTTATATCCGGGCCTGATAAATATAAACGTAGTGCCGTCCTCGGCCTTGAATTCAGGCCTGTCTTTACGGGCGCTCTCCAGCATGCGCACGCTGGTAGTTCCTACCGCCGTAAGGTGCGAAGCCTGGTTTAAGATATGCGCCGCCCGGGAACTTATGGCATAATCTTCACCGTGCAGGCGGCCGGTGCGCAGATTTTCATCCGTGACGCTGGCGAAAGTGCCAAGGCCAACATGCAGGGTCATTTCCGCAAAATCGTGCTTGGCCTTGAGTTTTTCAATCAGCTCGTTCGTAAAATGCAGTCCTGCTGTCGGTGCGGCTAAGCTGCCGGAAGCATCGGCATAAACCGTCTGGTATTCGCTTGCCAGCTTGTCGTTCTGCGCAATATAAGGTGGCAAGGGAATGTGCTCATATGCTTTGAGGCGTTCGTCATCATGGGGCGTATTCAGCCTTAAGGTGCGGATGCCCTCCGAATCGATTTCTGCAACTTCCGCATGCAACCAATCCGTAAGCTCCGTTTTAGCACCAGGCTTGAACTTGCGCCCTGGCCGTACCAACGCCCGGATCGTCCTGGCATCAAGTTTTTCAAGCACGAAGACTTCGGTTTTGCCCTCGTTGAAGAGCCAGCGGCAATTCTCAACTTTGCTGTTGTTCACAGCCAATGTGGTTTTGGGCTGCAGATATTTATCCAGGTTATAGAAAAAATCATCCTGCAAACGGCCGTCCTTAAGGCTGTAGACCAAAAGCCGGGCGTGATCGCGCGGGTAGGCCGGCGCCTGGGCTATCAGTTCATCAGGCAAATCAAAAGTATACAAGTCGTCTTTCACTAGTCAGCTATGTTATCAGTTATTTAACTCTTGCGTAAATTATTAAATGGTTTTATCATGACCTGTTCGCCTAACTGCGGATAGAAAAGTTACAATAATAACGATGAGTTTTGAAGACGTTTATAATCGCTTGAACGACGAGCAGAAACGGGCTGTCGATGCTATTGACGGACCGCTGCTGGTGCTGGCCGGGCCCGGCACCGGCAAGACCCAGCTTTTGAGCGCCCGGGTTGCCAATATTCTGCGCCTGACCGACACTAGGCCCGAAAACATTCTGTGCCTGACGTTTACAGATGCCGCAGCGCTTAATATGCGCGAGCGCCTGGGCACCATGATCGGCGAAGCAGCCTATGACGTGCACATCAACACCTACCACAGCTTTGCTGCCGAGATCATCAAGGCCTACCCGGATTTTTTTGAGACCGTTGATCTTGCTACGGGCGAAGATTCGCGTTTAGAGCGGCCAATCAACGAGCTCGGACAGCTGGAAGTCATAAAGTCAATCGTCGATCAGCTGCCATTCAGCGATCCACTTAGGAGCGCCCGTTATTATCTACGAAGTGTTGTCTCAACTATATCGGATCTCAAACAGGCAAATATAAATCCTGATGAATTAAGAGAAATCGCCAAGTCCAACGCCGAAGACAGTCAAAAGCTGTCAGTGCCTATCAATGAATTGATGAGCAAAGCCGGCGGCACCATGCCCCGGAAAGCAGCCGCGGCCATCGAATTGTTCGAAGCTGTCTTAAGCCAAACGGAGAAAGGCAAAGGCAGCCTGGCGAAATCTGGTGCGGAAGCGTTAAAACAAGCGCTCGAAGACGCGGAAGCAGAAAATTCCACCAAACCTTTGACCGCCTGGAAGAACGACTGGCTGCAAAAAGACTCTGGTGACAACTGGATGTTCGGAAATCCCGAAACCACCGAAAAAATGCTGTCTTTGGCAACCATCTTTGAGCGCTACCAGAAGGTACTGAAAGACACCAGCCAGTACGACTTCAACGATATGATATTGACCACCATCAAGGCCATGAATGAAAAGCCGGAGCTTAAGTTCAACTTGCAGGAACGCTACCAGTACATCCTGCTGGACGAGTTCCAGGACACTAATGCCGTCCAGTTCGAGTTAGTACGAAACCTGGCAGAACACCCCGTGCACGAGGGCAGGCCCAACATCATGGCGGTCGGCGACGACGATCAGGGCATCTTTGCTTTCCAGGGCGCCGATATCGGCAACATGGTACAGTTTTTGGCGGCATTCCGCGATGTCGAAGTCATTAACCTCATCAAAAATTATCGTTCGCACACCGACATCCTGCATGTCGCCCACAATATTGCCGAGCAGATAGAATCGCGGCTGCACCATAATCTTAAAAACATCAGTAAAGACATCGAAGCCGCGTCTTTGAGCCTGCCAGCAAAGGCAACCATAGCCCGCCACGAGTTTAATTCGCAGGCCGCCGAGTACGGATGGGTGGCCGACAGCATCGCCGAGCTCATCAAAGCCGGTACCGATCCGGCCGAGATTGCCGTTCTAGCGCCCAAGCACGTGATTTTGGAAACTCTGGTGCCTTTCCTGAATAAAAAGAATCTGCCGGTAGCATATGAGAAGCGTGAAAATATCTTTGAGACCGAAATCGTGCGCGCCATTATTTTGGTCTGCGAATTCCTGCGGGCCGCCGAACATAATCAAATCGAACCGATGGACGAACTGCTGCCAAGAGTGCTGAGTTTGGATTTTTGGCAGGTGCCGGTCAGTACCATTTGGCAGCTCAATTGGGAGCATCATGATCAGCACAGTAAAGACGGCCAGACGTGGGTACAGCGGGCCTTGAAGCACACTGACACCAAAGACCATGTCGAGTTCCTGCTGACCTTAGGTTCCAAGACCAACATCTTAGGTTTGGAACAGACATTGGATTTCATTACCGGTGCCGATTCGCTGGAAGGCTATGCCTCACCTTTGAAAAGCTATTATTTTTCCAATGCCGCGGCCGAAGCTTCGCCGGTAAAGTTCTACGAAGCGATCTCGCACTTAAGCGTCATCCGCGCCCAACTGCGCGACCAGCAGGTCAGGGCAGACCAACGACTGACGATAGACGGTCTGCTGGAACTGTACGAAACCTACCTCGAAGCCGAGCAGCCGCTCATTAACAGCCATCCCATCGCCCAAGCCGAATCGGCGGTTCAACTGCAGACGGTTTATAAGGCCAAGGGTTTGGAATACGAATACGTCTTTTTGCCGTTTATGCACGACGATGTGTGGGGCGGCACTGCTACCGGATCTTATAACAAGATATCGCTGCCAAAGAATCTAAAATTCATCCGTCACGACTCCACCAGCGACGATTCTTACCGCCGGCTTTTGTTCGTAGCCATAACCCGTGCCAAGCACGGCTTGATCGCCACCAGCCATGCCCAAAAAGAGACAGGCAAACAGAACTTGCCGGTAAAATACATGCACGAATCCGGCGATGAAGAGCGCGTCAGCGCTATTCTGCCACCTGCATACCAGCAGGTCATGCGTACAGAAAGGCCCACCGAGCAGCTAATGCTGGATGTGGACACATTGTGGCACAGCCGCCACACTGCCTTTACGCCGTCACTAAAAAGCCTGCTAAAGAACCGGCTCAGCCACTATGTCATGAGCCCGACACATCTTAATAATTTCACAAATATCGAGTATGCCGGACCGTTCGATTTTCTGCTCAATACGCTACTCCGGTTCCCTATGGCGCCGTCTGCAGACAGCGTTTACGGCGACGCCCTGCACCGAGCACTAGAGCGTTTTCAGAAATCAGGCCAGGGCGGCAAAGGCTGGTCAATCGAGCAAGCCGTAAAAAGTTTTGAAGAACAACTGGACAGGGGCTATCTTACGCCAGCCGACAAGGCTATTTACGCTGACCGCGGTGCCCGTGCACTTAGAATTTATCTGAAGAAAAATGCCAAGCGCCTGCTAGCGCATGCTGAGATCGAGGCCGATTTTCGGCGCGAGGGCTGTAGTTTGGGCGATGCGGTGCTGACCGGCAAGATCGACCGCCTGGAAGTAGACAAGTCCAACAAGAAGCTGACCATCATAGATTATAAAAGCGGCAAGGCCTCAACGAAGTGGGGCAGCAGCCCGAAACACATCAATTACAAGCACCAGCTGTATTTTTATACCTTGCTGCTCGAAACCTCCAGTACATACCGCGGCTACCGTGTCGAGGCCGCTCAGTTGGAGTTTATCGAGCCGCTGACGAACGGTGAGCCCGCACCGCCGCTGGTACTGCCATTCAACGAAAAAGAATACGGCGAGTTCAAGCGGCTGGTGGCTAGCGTCTGGCAGCACATCCAAGCTTTAGACTTACCCGATATTTCCGGTTACGGCAGCGGAGCTTCCGGTATGCGAAAATTCATCACTGATTTGCTGACATAAAAAAAGCCCTTAATTTAAGAGCTCTTTTTATGATTTTGTTTTGCTTACCTGCGGCGGCGAGCCGTAGTTTTGCGCTTGGTGCTAGTGGTTGTCTTTTTGCCACGAGCCGAAGTGGTTGTTTTGCTCTCGCTAGTACTGACCACGCGTGCGCGTGAAGACGATACCAATGAATTAAGTGGAGCGAACAGCAGAACATAAAGGTTCATACCGACTACGCTACCGATAATAGGGCCGAAGATGTAGGCCCGGCTCCAAGACTGGTTCGCCAGCGCAATGGCTGGGTTCAAAATGGCATTGGAAGCTAATGAAGCTACGATAACGCCCATGAACAGACCTCCGCCCATCAGAACGGCTGCTCGTCCGGCTTCGTAGCGCTCGTAAACAGCTGCAGCGATTGCGAAGGTGAATACCAACGCACCGACAGCCTCGGCTACCAGCACCTTCCAATCAAACGCGTTGCCAGCAATGCTGCGCAACTCATCGCCAACGAAGTAGTTGGCCAGCTGCCAGGCTGCCAGACCACCGAGCATCTGCACGGCTAGGTAGGCGATTGCCTGGATGGTTTGTATTTTGCGCAGTGTCCATAAGCCAATGGTCACTGCCGGGTTGAAATGCCCACCGGAAGTAGCGCCAACCGCCAGGACCAATAAGGCCAGCGTTGCGCCTACGGCAATCGCTACAAAGTAGCTGATGCCGATTTGTGAACGCGAAACGTTAATAGCGACAGTGGCGAGTACGGCAGTACCCAGAAACTCCGCTGCTAACATCGCGATCCTTGATCGCACTGTCATCGCAGGATAACCCTCCATTTATTTATGCAATAACAATAAATGTTTTTTCACATAAATGCAAATAGTTTAGGGTGTGTTATAGCTGTTGTCCCGCTATTAAGCTGCCACAGCAACTTGTTCCGGCGTCAGGACCGCAGCACGGTGCTTACCGTCGCAAAGCGCAATGTAGGTCGCGACCTGGTAGGCCATCATTGTATGGAACAACATCGAAGCTTGGGCTTCGGCATCAACGCCTTCCGCCATAGCATTGGCAAGCTTCTTAATGTACCAAACGTCAACCACAAAAACTTGTTTGCCAGTAGCCTTAAAGTACGCGTCCCGGTCAATGGTAGTGTTCTCAACATAGTTGAATATGACCATTTGTTCGCGGTGGCCGTGAACGCCTTCATGGTCGTCCAACAATGTTTCGGTGAGATCTTCGCCCACGGTATCTTTAAGAAAGTTCTTATCATCATTGACCGGCGCAATCGTAACGTCTTGGTAAGTTCCGGCGTTGAAATCACTGCCCATGAGCGACTGCACCGTGGGTTCCAGCCCGCCCTTATGCTGCGTGAACAAGTCGCTGATAGTGGTGATCTTGTCATTCGCGCCACAGCCGGTACCATTAGCAAAACCTTCGGCCCGGTTAGTCGAGTCAACGTGCGCGCCAAGCGTAAATCCACGCTCCTTTGCCTTGGCCAAAAGTTCTGCGCCCTGCAGTTGCAGGCCCGCAGCTTTGGCGGCAACCAGAAGGCTTTCCGCGCCGCCGGCCAAGTGCGCACCAAGCCCTAAGGCCTGAGCAACTTCAGCCAATGTTCGGCCATCTAGGCATACGGCGGGATTACGCCAATCAATATTTACGCGGAACTGATCTGCCTCGCTAGCTTCGGCTTCGGCCTCAGCTTGGGTAAATTCCGGTGCCGTAATGCCCCCGAAACCAACGCCGATTTCCGAAGTTACTGTAATTTGTGCAGGCATGATAATTTCTCCCTCCAGGTTTCTAGTTTCTTGCATACTAATTCTTTCCATTAAAATAGAGCACCTTAAAACTTGCTAGGTTAATAAAATCCTGTACCACTCTACTACTTTTTGTTTCTAATTTGAAGGGTAGATGGGGCTTGGCATGTGCGTATTGTCACACTTGATTCCGCATAGCAATGATAGGATTAAATTACTATAGGAGCCTGCAATGAGCGTTGAGCCGTGGCCCGGTAGCACCAACCCCGATTCAGAAAATGAAGCGCTCTTAGACTGGTTTGAATTAAACTTACGCGATAAAGAACTGCTGCGGGATTTGCAGCGGCAATTGATAGAACAAAATCCAGCTTTGTACCGCATTTTGGCCGATACCGCGGCTGATATTGCGCCGGGCGATCCAAAAGGCCACGAAACTTATTTTGGCGCGTTGCTACTGCGGGCGGCCGAATCCGAGTTCCGATACGTGCCGTTGGAAGCCCCACCGCAAGCCGCTTAACCGCGCGGCCGGCGACGCTTCAGGCCGGCAACCTGAAGGCGCACGGCTGAACGGTCCATCAGGCTCTGGGCCTGGCTCAATGATACTTGGTCTTTGGCTTCGCTCTTTAGTTTCTTAGCGCGTTCAAACGCTTCCTGTGCTTCTTCCTCGCTGATTTCGTCGGAGTTGTCGGCTTCATCAACCAGCACGCGCAGGGTATCGCCCGAAACTTCTATGGCACCGCCGGAAATGGCAAATACATCTCGGCTGTCATCACGGTCGGCTGCGCTTCGGCGCACTAATATCACGCCCGGTTTGGCGACTGATACCAACGGCATATGGCCGGGCATCACGCCGATTTCGCCGTCCATGGTCGGCAGGATGATTTCGTAAACGTCTTCCGAGAATTTGATGCCGTCCAGGCTTACAAGTTCAAAATGAATCATTGAGCGGTTTCGTCCTTATCGGTGATCTGCGAATCATCGGCCGATGCGGGTAGCTCCACTTCAATCAACCGGACCGAGGGAATCAGACGGCCAACCGGCTCCGGATAATCAGGCGCTGGCGGCTGCAGTTCGGCCATTACTTTTCCTCTTTGACTTCTGAAATATCACCCTTCATATAGAAGGCGCTTTCCGGCTTGTCGTCGTGCTTGCCGTCCAGGATTTCGCGAAAACCGGCGATGCAGTCGCTTAAACTGACATATTTGCCGGGCTTACCCACGAACTGTTCGGCCACGAAGAACGGCTGGGTAAGGAAGCGCTGAATGCGGCGGGCGCGGGCGACGGTCAGCTTGTCTTCGTCGCTTAACTCTTCCATGCCCAGGATCGCGATGATATCCTGCAAGTCCTTGTACCGCTGCAGTACGCGCTGGACTTCACGCGCGACCTGATAATGCTCTTCGCCGACGATTTCGGGATCAAGGATGGTAGAGCTGGAATCAAGCGGATCGACGGCCGGATAGAGACCGAGCTCAGTCAATGCGCGGGACAGCACGATGGTGGAGTCAAGGTGGGCGAACGTTGTAGCCGGCGCCGGGTCGGTAAGGTCGTCGGCCGGCACGAACACAGCCTGCACGGACGTAATTGAGCCCTTGCGCGTAGAAGTAATACGTTCTTGCAAAGCACCCATCTCGGTGGCCAGGTTAGGCTGATAACCGACGGCGGAAGGCAAGCGGCCAAGCAGGGCCGAGACTTCGGCGCCGGCCTGAGTGAAGCGGAAGATGTTGTCGACAAACAAAAGTACGTCGGAACCTTTGTCGCGGAAGCCTTCGGCGATGGTCAGGCCGCTTAGAGCCACACGCAAACGTGCACCCGGCGGTTCGTTCATCTGCCCGAACACCAAGCTGGTTTTGTCAATCACGCCCGACTCTTTCATTTCGTTGTACAGATCATTGCCTTCGCGGGTACGCTCGCCGACGCCGGCAAAGACCGAGTAGCCGCTATGGAATTTGGCAATGTTGTTTATAAGCTCCTGGATCAGGACCGTTTTGCCGACGCCAGCACCGCCGAACAACCCGACCTTACCGCCCTTAGTGATGGGCGAGATAAGGTCGATGACTTTGATTCCTGTCTCAAGTATTTCTACCGCGCCGGATTGCTCTACGAACGCCGGCGGCGTGCGGTGGATCGGAGCCCGGGTCTTGAAATCGCCGCTTTTGATGCCGTCGATCGGCTGGCCTTTGACATCGAACATGCGGCCTAAGGTTTCTTCGCCGATCGGCACTGAGATCGGCGAACCGGTATCAACCACTGCCGCGCCGCGTTCCAAGCCGTCGGTAGAACCAAGGGCTACGGCGCGGACATTGGCTTCGTCAAGATGCTGAGCGACCTCGAACAGCAGTTTCTGGCCGTTCAATTCGACTTCTAGCGCGTTATAAATCGCTGGCAGGTTGCCTTCGGAAAACTCGACATCCACGACCACGCCGACGACTTGGCTGATCGTGCCGTTCCCAGTTTTTTGCTTGGTTGCTGTTGCCATCTCGTTCTCCTTACTTGATTCTTCTGGTTTTTCTTGATGAATTCAGTTCCGC
>CAMLHD010000006.1 GCA_946479835.1 uncultured Candidatus Saccharibacteria bacterium
AGGCCTGGACCAGGAAAAGGCCAAGAAGATAACCTCTCTTATCCGCGATAAACTTCCTAAGGTAAAAACCCAGATACAGGGCCAGGAAGTCAGGGTTCAAAGCGGCAGTAAAGACGAGCTTCAGGCCGTCATGCAGCTGCTCCGCGCAGCCGACTTTGACTTTCCGCTGTCTTTTACCAATTTCCGCTAAAGGTTATAATCGAGCGGTCAGCGAGATTATATGCCGAGCCCAAGAAATCATTCCGCTTATGAAATAGATTTCCTGGCGTGAAGCTATATACTTAAGGTTAAATGTCAAAAGAGTCCGACGCACAAACCGTGCCTAAAACCGATTTCATAGAACAGATGGCGGCTATCTTAAAAGCCAACGACCGCGGCAACTATACCAGCCCGGCCGAATTCTATCCTCATCAATGGCTCTGGGACAGCGCCTTCACGGCTATCGGCCTGCGGCACATAGACCCGGAACGGGCAGCCCTGGAGCTGGTAAGCCTGGTCCGCGGCCAGTGGGCCAACGGCATGCTGCCGCACATGATCTTCGCAGAGGGCCGCGAATACCGCTGGGAACGCGACGCCTGGAGCAGCTGGCTCAGTCCTTACGCCCCCGACAAAGTCCGGACCAGCGGTATAACCCAGCCACCAGTGCTGGCCGACGCGGTATATAAGGTCGGAGAAAAACTACCAGCGCATGAGCGGCGCGAATTCTATAGCTTCATGTACGAACCCCTGCTTAAGTACCATGAGTGGATCTATGCCGAACGCGATCCGCACGCCGAGGGCCTGATGCTGCAGATCCACCCCTACGAAGTCGGTTTGGACAATTCGCCGCCGTGGGTGCTGCAGCTGTACGAGCATTCGCGCCCCTGGTGGATCGCCGCCATCGAAAAGCTGCGCCTGCAGAAGGTCATAAATTTCCTGCGCCGCGACACCCGCAAAGTCAATCCCGGCCAGCGCATCAGTTCCCTGGAAGCACTGCTGCTCTGGGACGTTATCCGACGTATGAAACGCAAGCGCTACGACATAGAAAAAATCCTGCACCGTTCGCTGTTCTGTACCCAGGACATCACGTTCAATAGCGTCTTGATCCGCAACAACGACCGCCTGCAGCACATCGCCAGCTACATACGCCGCAAGCTGCCGCATGAGCTGGTCCTAAAATTCAAGGCTACCGAAGAAGCACTGGACAAGCTGTACGACGAGGCCTCCAAACAGTATTATTCGCGCGACTTCATAACCAACAAATTGATATTGGAGCCGAGCATCGGCACCTTCATGCCGCTCTATTCCGGCACCATCAGCAAGGCGCGCGCTCGTGAATTGGTTGCATTGCTGATGAACCACCGCAAGTACTGGCTGCACCACCCAGTGCCGACAGTACCGCTAGATTCGCACTTTTTTGACGACGATCGTTATTGGCAAGGCCCATCTTGGGTAAATACCAACTGGATGATCATTGACGGACTGCGGCGCTACGGCTTCATTGCCGAAGCCGAGACTTTGCGCGGCTTAACCATAGACATGGTAAGCAAGGCCGGACCTTACGAATACTTCAGCCCGATCGACGGCCGGGGCCTGGGCGCCGCCAATTTCTCCTGGACAGCCGCTCTGACCATAGATTTATTGAATTAAGCTACTCGTCCAGCAGGTCGGTCTGCTTGGGCAGTTTGTGGTGCGAATGCTTGCCGATCTGGTCGATGACGCGCGTCAGCTGCCGGGAACGCGTGCCTTCTACTTCCTGATAAGTTCTTTGCGTAGTATCAAGCTGCTTGCCCAGGCGTTCCATACTTTCGCCAAACTTGGCGTATTCGTCCTGGAATTTGGAGATTAGTCCCAAAATCTGCTGCAGGTCTTTTTCATAACGGAAGTTCTTGTAGGCCTGCAAAACCAGCCTCAGCACTGCAGTAAAGCCGAACGGACCGGCAAGAATGACTTTGCGCTCATTGCAGTATTCGTTGATGTCGGGCAGTTTTTCATAGATGAAGCTGAATATCATCTCGTTCGGGATGAACATGATGACGAAATCAAGAGTCTGGTTCTCTGGATTTATATAATCCTTGGTGGTAATGTCTTTAATCTTGGTCTTTACGGATGTGCGAAAGCTGGCAAGCGCCCGCTTGCGCTCGATCTCGGTGGCGGCTTCCTGGTAGCCGATCAGGTCGTCGAACGGAAACTTAGCGTCGACATTCAGCTTGGAGCCGTCGGGCAGCAGGATGGTGAAGTCCGGCCGGCCGCTGCCGCTGCTGGTCTGTTTGACGTAATTAAGCTTTTCAACGAAACCGGCCGCCATCAGCAGATCCTCGGCCACTTGCTCTCCCCATTCGCCCCGCAGGCGATTGTTGGCCAGCAGGTTCTTCAGACCTTCAGTGGAAACCTGCAAGCCCTCGGTGATCTTGGCGGTGTTGGCCAGTTGCTCGCGGATGGCGGAGTTCTGGCCTCTTAAGTCGGTCATTTCGCGGCGGTTTTCTTTGAGCTGTTTCTCGACGTTGGTAACTATCTGCTCGATGGACTGCTGGTTGTTCTTAAGCAGGCTGTTAACGCCGGATTCGATCTCTTCCTTATTGCCTTTGCGGGCCGATTCGTGGCTGTTCATCAGCGTCAGGAGGAATTTTTGGCCGAATATATAAACTACGACCAATAGCACAGCCGATATCAGCAGTACGGTAACTAAAATTTCTCCGATGTTCATGCTTCTATTGTAGCGGATTAGTCGTGATGGTGCTCGGAAGGAATAGTGGCTTCGGTTCCGGTGTGCGTATCGATATATTCATGCGCTGCTTCTGTCGCTACACCCACTACTAGGATGCCCAGGATAAGCAGCACTGCCGACAGCCGGCCGAAACGCAGCTTCGACTCGGCATGGATGGCCGGGATAAGATCGCTGGCAGCAATATATATGAACAGCCCGGCGGTAACCGCCAACAACTCGCCGAC
Organism: uncultured Candidatus Saccharibacteria bacterium; assembly: GCA_946479835.1. The sequence goes on from CAMLHD010000006.1 coordinate 2,932, forward strand.
CGGCAGTTCTACTTGACTGCCCAGCCAGAAAACAATTACGGCGCCAACCGTGGTCGCCAATGCACTAAGAGCGTTGATAGTCAGGACTTTCCGCTTGGAATAGCCCGCCTTTAACAGCAGGCCGAAGTCGCCGATTTCCTGCGGGATCTCATGGGCGGCGACAGCTAACGCGGTAACCATTCCCGTTGGCGCGTTAAGCAGGAAGGCAGCACCGATAGCCACGCCGTCGATGAAGTTATGCAGCGTGTCGCCTATGACTATCAGCGGAGCGGCCGACACCAAGTGGTCGTCGACATGTCCCGTGTGATGATGGAACCAGTGCAAAAAATGCTCAAGCAAGAAGAACAGCACGATTCCCGCCAGCACCCAGCGCGAAGCAGCGCCTTGAGCCGTCTGTTCTATGGCTTCCGGGAGCAGACCAAAGAACGCCGCGCCTAAAAGCGCGCCGGCCGCGAACGGCATGCTGTACTTGATAAGCGTCGTGGTAGCCCGCCGGCTATTGATCAGAAAGACACCTCCTACTAGAGACACGATGCCGCCGACCAATGAAAAAAATACCACCTGCCAAAAATCTGCCATTGTTTTTCCTTTCGTCCCACAGCATAAATCCGCTCCGGTTTAAATTGCAAATTTGTCGCAATTTACGATATAATTGCCACGTATGCTGGAGAAACTCAGGGAAGAGCTAAAAAAAGCCGGCTATTCCGAAACTAAGCCGCGCTTGACTGTTTTTGGGGCCCTGCAGGGGCCGAAACCGAAGACTATGCGCGAGCTGGTAGAGTCGGTAGACGGCGTTATAGATCGGGCTTCAGTCTATCGTACGGTAGCGCTGTTCGAAGAACTTGGCATAATCAGCCGTATCCAGCACGGCTGGAAGTACCGGTTGGAACTGAGCGACGATTTCCTACCCCACCATCACCACCTTACCTGTACAAACTGCCGCCGGGTCATCAGCTTTGACGAACCCGCGCAGCTAGAAGCCATGATCGACGAAATCTCCGCCAAGCACGGTTTCGTGCCGGAAAAACATTCTTTGGAAATCAGCGGCCTATGTCCGCAGTGCGCCAAAGCTTAACGCTTCTTTTGTTTCTCGGGCGGCGTCTTGTAACCAGCCTCACGGGCTTCGCTTATTCCAATCGCTAGAGCCTGGTCGCGTGATTTTACGATCTCGCCTGAGCTGCTTTTGAGCCGGCCGCGCGAGTATTCTTTCATGACTTCTTTGATCTTGGCGCTGGCTTTGGGTCCGTAACGATTCATTCTTACCTCCTTATTGAATTAGCAGGGCGTGTGCCCTGCTTAGAACATAGCAACCGTTCCGAAGCGCTTCAGTACCAAATTTTACTTTTGTTTACATCTTAAACATAAGCCTTGTGAAAATTTTTACATACATTTTTTGGTTTCGAGCTCAATATTATCCCGTGAGCCTTATGTTTAGGAGGCTACAAGGCATATCAACGTAGTTTTAGATTTTCAGCAAAGGGGTTGCTATGGGCTTCGAAGAAGTCGAAGGTCTGCACAAACAAAACCTGAAAAAACTACATAAAAACTCTCATGTCAATCAGACCAAAGGCAGCAAACACCATTCTAATCTTAAGTACCTCGTACCCGCTTTTGTTGTAATCGGCGGCGGTACGCTGATGCTGTTTGCCACCGTCAAGCCGGTTGCCAATCAGACCTCTCAAACGATTTCTGAGCCGTCCGATCAATCAGCCTTAAGTTCCGATAGCAGCATGAAAGAAGAAGCCGCGCCGGCCGCGGAACCGAACGGTTCAGAATCAGGCGATGAGGCGGCGGAAGCAAAACAGAAAACCGATCAGCAAGGTTCGGCTTCTATAAATATGTCCATAAAATCCACCGTTACTACAACCGAGGACGGCCAAATCGTCAGTAGCGAACCGGAAGTCAAGGTCGACGGCCAGACAATAGACATACCCGAAAATGGACGGCTGAACCAAACCATCCGTGACGACGATTCGACCGTGCGCATACGGGTAAGAGCAGACAGTGATTCTTCCACCGATTTTAAGGTAAACGTAAGCAATTAAGGAGACAGCTGCGAAAGAAACATCAAACATCATCCGATCGAAGCCAGTTACACAGGGCCAGCTGGCTTCGATCGGACGAGGTGTCCGAAGTAACTAATTAATAACAAGAGGAGGTAGCTTATGAAAAAGTTACTTAAGCTGCTGGCCGCAGTTCTGGTGAGCGTGGGGCTTACCAGCGGATTGGCAGCCGCCGCTACGGGTTCGCTCGATACAACCGGGCCGGACTCGACCAACACGATTCGTTTTGATAACGAATCGGACGTAGATTTAGATAACGACACGGACGTCGACGCCAGGGTCGATACCGATCAGGACGCCGATTCTGGGGACGCAGATGTCGCTTTCAACACGACCGGTGGTGACGCAACCAGCGGCGACGCCATGAACGAGAGCAGTGTTGAAGCCGACCTGTCCATCGACAACAGCGGTTCGTCTGGTGCAGCTTTGGCTTGCGCCTGCGGCAGCGGTGGCGGTGACGATGGTTCTATCAGCAACACCGGTCCTCGCTCAGACAACCGCATCATCTTCAGCAACAGCCACGATGTCGACGTAGACAACGACACTGATGTTGATTTTGACAGCGATGTCGATCAAGACGCTGACAGCGGCGATGCAACTGTCGAGTACAACACTACCGGCGGTAGCGCTACTTCGGGCGGAGCTTCCAACAGCAGCAGCACGGTATTCACGCTTACCGTAACCAACTAAGCGTCGTACTTTCAGCTTTGAACGTTTGAGCCAACGCGGATTCTAGCCCCACACTTCTAGACTCCAAAGGCACGAATGTTAAAAGCAATGCCTTAAGCAAGAGTGAGCTAATAGGGCCAGCCCCCTCACTCTTGCTCGGGCGGGGTCATTAAGCAATTATTCTTAAGCAAATTTAGGAGGTTTGATTATGAAGCGGACAAGGAGCAGCCTATTCAAGGCTTTTATGATTTATCTCATTGCCGCTTTGCAGCTGTTCGGGATGACGGCGCCGATCCTGCACGCCCAAGAAACAACCGAGCCGGCACCCTGCGTGATGCCATCTGGTATCAACCAGCCGACCGGATCTGCGGCCCAAACCTACACCTGGAACTGCGACACGTTGTTGTTTGAAAATGCCTACTACACCTGGAATCCGAATACCTCTGTAGCAACTCCGAAATTTGCGCCACAGCATACTTTCAATGAAGCCCGCGGGCTCTGGGAGGTGCGCGAATGGCTGTTCATTCCGCCCAGCAACAGCTATGAACTGAGGGTTACGGCCACTTACGCGCCGGCTCCAGAACCGGCTGCCGAAACTCAATCTGCCACGATTGATAACACCGGACCGGACAGCACCAATACTATGACCAACTCGAACGGCAGCATCCAGAATACCGGCCCAAACAGCACCAACACCATAAACGAATCCAGCGGCACGATTAACAACACCGGCCCGGACAGCCTGAACACGATTGATTCCGATCCCGACGGCTCGCAGGCCGATATAGACCTGGATGTCGACATGACGGTAAACAATGATGTTGATTCGACGGCCAAAAGCGGTGACGCTTCAGTTCTGCAGAACACCCTTGGCGGCGATGCCACGACCGGCGATGCCCTGGCCATGGCCAACATCCTCAACATGCTGCAATCGACCTGGGGACTGGGCGGCAACCTGCCCGATCTTTACACCGCCACCATCCAGGGGGATTATTTCGGCGATATCATGATTGACCCGTCGTTGCTGAGCGGCGCTACCAGCCCCGGCTGCGGTTGCGACCTGGATGTCAATGCCTCCGTAGACGCCACCATCAATAACAACGTCAACCTCCTGGCCCAAAGCGGCGACGCTACCGTCAACGGCAATACTACCGCCGGCGATGCCCGCACCGGCGATGCGACGGCACTGGCTAACATCGTCAACCTGATCAACAGTTCGATAGTTTCCGGCCAATCCTTCCTAGGCGTTCTGAACATCAGCGGCAACCTGAACGGCGACGTGCTGGTAGCCCAGGATGTGATCGACGAGTTGCTGGCCGCTAACGTACCCACTACCGAGCTGTCGCTTTGCGACTGCGACGTACTGGCAGACTTCGAAGATAACCAGACTGTCCGTAATACTATCAACACCACCGCCAGCAGCGGCGATGCGACGGTGGCCAACAACACCACTGCCGGCAATGCCACCAGCGGCAATGCCCAGACCAGCGTGACGGTCTTCAACGTTACCGGCCGCACCATCGTTGGCAGCAATGCGCTCCTGGTATTCGTCAATGTCTTGGGCGAGTGGGTCGGCTTCTTGGTTGACGCGCCCAGCGGTACCACGGCCGCCATGTATGGCGGCGACATCACTCAGAATTCGCTTGGCGGCAACGCCGAATATGACGTAGATACCAATGCCACCATCAACAACAACGTCAACGTCGCGGCCCATAGCGGCGACGCAAGGGTCAGCATGAACACTCACGGCGGCGACGCTACCAGCGGCGACGCCGACGCGGCAGCCAACGTTTCGAACGTCATCAACAGCAACTTCAGCCTTAGTGGCTGGTTCGGCCTGCTGTTCATCAATATCCTCGGTGACTGGTTTGGCAGCTTCGGTGTTGACACGCTGTTCGGCGATCCGGCGCCGGCTATCACAAATACGCCTGCCGTACAGACGGCGCAGTCGCATTCGGCTCCAGCCTCGACCCTTGGCCGAGCAGCGGCCGCAGCCAAGGCCAGAGAATCCGTGGTAAGAGTCTACGGCATCACTACGACAGAAGACGAGGAGGGCCAGATCATGGCCGCTACAGCCAGCGAGATCACGCCGCCGGCCGACACCGCCGCAGCCAATGTGCCCATAGAAGAAATCGCGCCGTTCAGTGGAGTGGGACAACCCAGCAATAATGCCAGCTGGCTGCTGCTGGCTGCTATAGCCTTGACCGCCATCTACTTCTTCCGCGGCAGCCTGCTCGGCCTGTTCGGCCGCTAAAGCTAAATATGTAATATATCTTACAGTTTAAGCTTATTAAGAGGGTCTTAATTAAACCTGATGGCAAGAGACCGCAACAGAGAGAACAGGTTGGATGTATTGTCCCTGCATTTCATTCCTGTACTCATAGTAGGTGGTGCCCTTCTGGTATTGGGCACTTACAGCTACCGGCAGGCCCAGCAGGAGATCAACCAGACCCGCCAGGAATTCGTAGACAGAAGGGCTACGTTGGCTGAAAATACCGTCCGGCAGCACGTACACAGCCACCGCACCAATCAGCCCCAGAGCAGCGAAGATGTCCTGTCCGAACCTGAATTCTTCGAAGAACTGCTGATTGGCGGTGATCCGAATTTCAATCTGCAGATCTATGACGGATCCGGCACCGACCCGAACAAGCTCTTATACGCCCATTTCCCCGAGGAAGGATTTGAATGGGTGCGGTCTGATGAGATAAATATCGATGGCGAGGTGCTGACATTCCGTTACGGGGTCAAGCCGGAGCTGGTACCGGAGTCTATCCGGAGACGGCCGAGAAGCGTAATCAGCGGCAGCATCATCTTCGGTTTCATTGTCTGTGCCTTGGTTTATCTGCTGTTGCAAAGACGAGGCCGGACGCTTAAGGAACGCCGTGACCGCGACATACAGCGCGCCAAGGACAATATGCTGAGTCTGGCCTCGCACCAGCTGCGCACGCCGGCTACGGGCGTCAAGCAGTACGTAGGCATGGTACTGGAGGGTTTTGCCGGCAAGATAAACAAGGAGCAGCGCGATATCCTAAAACGCGCCTACGACAGCAACGAGAGGCAGCTGAGGATCATCAACGAGTTTCTGTACCTTGCTAAAGCCGACGCCGACCGTATCATCCTGACACCCCAAAGATTCGACCTGATAAACTTCACGAAGCAGATCACCGAAGACATGACGCAGGAGATAAACGAGGCCGGCCACACCCTGAAGCTAAAGCACAACGCCGACAAGCTGGTCTGCGTGGCCGACATGCATTCGGCCCGGATGATAATCGAGAACCTGATCAGCAACGCCATCAAATACACGCCGCCGGGCGGCAACATCACCGTCACGCTCAAGCAGCGCGGCCGGCACGCCTTGGTAATCGTGTCCGATAACGGCGTAGGCATAGCCCGCAAGGATTTTTCGAGGCTTTTCCGGCAGTTCTCGCGCATACCGAACTCGCTTAGCACCAACAGTCCGGGCAGCGGCATCGGACTTTTCCTGTCCAACTACCTCGCCAAAGCTAATCATGGTACTATCGAAGTTGAATCTGAGCTTGGCATAGGCTCTACTTTCACGGCCAGCTTTCCCAGGCGTTATGTAAAAAATTTGACTGAGTCAATCAGAGAAAGGTTTTAATTTATCAACCATGGCAAAGCGAAAATTAAAAATACTCGTTGTCGAAGATGAGAAAGCCCTCAACAGCGCGTACCAGATGATCCTGGAGAAGACCGGCCATACCGTAGTTGCCGCCTATGACGGCAACGAAGCTTTGTCGACGCTCGAAACCTTTGAGCCAGATATCATTCTGCTTGATCTTAAAATGCCGAACCTTGACGGCCTGGGTTTCCTGCGCGCTTACGAGCAGCTGAAGCCCAAGAAACGCAGCAAGATCGTGCTTTTCAGCAACTACGATCTGCAGAAGGAAATCGACGAAGCTTTTGCGCTTGGCGCCGACAAGTATGTCCTCAAAGCCTGGGCTTCCCCCAAGGACCTGCTTAAGATCGTCGACGACATGAGCAAAGCCAGTCCTGCCAAAAAGACCAGCAAGTCTTAATTATCTTTAGGTGAAGTTGCTGGTTATCTCTTTGCCGACGGTCCTGATCAACAGGCCTTTGTCGACAACGTACTGCTTGCGCCGGTAAACTACTACGCCGGCTTTTCTGAGCTTGCTCATCTCCGAGGCCACTGTTTCGCGGGTCAAACCAAGGTTATCGGCGATCAGCTGATGGGTCAGCGGCAGGCCCAGGTTATAAAGTCCGGTTCCCACCTCTTTGCCATGCCGCACCGCCAGATAAAAGAACAGATATAGTATTTTGTTGGCCGCGTTCGATTGCTGCAGCGCCAGGTTCCTAAGCAGCCCGCTGGCGGCCTCGCGGACCAGATTTTTCTTGACCTGTTCGCTGGCGTCTTTGCTGTTGTTCAGGTCTTCGCGGCTAAGAGGCACCATCTGCGCCTCGGTTAAAGTCTCATAATAAAAAAGTGCCGAGCTGCTGGCGCCGAGCAGCCAGTCCATCGGAAAGATGTCGCCCTCGGAACAGAAGCCCACCACCCTCTCGTTGCCGTCGTTATCGATGGCGTAGAGCTTGAGGCTGCCGGACAGCACCAAAAAGCCGTATCTAGGCACTTCCGCCTGGAAAAGCACTAGGCTACCCCGAGGGTAACGCTTGACTCTGGTTCTCTTGGCAAACCCCGGCAAATCACTCATGACCATTGTATTTTAGAGTTTTGTAAGAGATTTTACAAAAGGTGTGTCCCTAAGCTCACAGATTTAAGGTCTTTATACGGATAACATTAAGGTACGGTGGCACCAAATAAGCCCCGGGAAAGGAGTCCGGTAAAGAATGGCAAAACGAGTTACCAACGTTGAGGAGCGTATCGACCAGTTCTTGGATCGCAAGACCAAGAAGTTTCCTGAGCTCACGGCCATAGCCAAAAGCCTGAGCCGCTAATTTTTAGCGAAACGGAAAGGAGTAGATTATGGCTCATACATATCAAGTAAATCGTCACCACCACGTGGGAACTCAAGCTTCGGACCACGCATCAGACAAAGTGGTAACCGAAGAGACTCTTACCCGGGACGTCGACGATAACCCAGGCATTACCAGAACTCAGCTTGTAATCCAATACTTAGTGGGCCTTATCAGCGGCCTGCTGCTGATCCGGTTCTTGCTTGTCCTGTTTGGTGCAAATCCGTTCAACGGTTTTGTCAGCCTGATCGACACCATAACCGATCCGTTAGTTGCACCGTTCAGGGGTTTGTTCGGAGTAGAAATCAGCTCCGGTGCAGCCCGGTTTGAAGTTGAGACTTTAGTAGCAATCATCATCTACACATTGATCGGCTTAGGCATAGTCCGCCTGCTCGATGTGTTTCGTAAACAACCTGTAAGGGAGGAATAAATTATGGGTCTTTTAGCTTGGATCGTTCTTGGAGCCTTAGCCGGCTGGATAGCTTCTATCATTATGAAGACTGACGCCGAACAAGGCGCGTTCGCTAATATAATCGTCGGCATCGTCGGTGCCGTTATCGGCGGCTTCGTCATGCAGATGTTCGGCGCATCAGGCGTCGACGGCTTCAGCCTGTACAGCCTGCTCGTAGCAGTCGGCGGAGCAGTCATCTTGCTAGCCGTTTACCGCGCTATGAGCCATCGGGTCTAGCATTGAAAAACCATAGGAGGGTTTAGAAAATGGAGGGAGAATTCTTAATCATCGGCGTGCAATTCAGCCTGCTGATTACCGCTGTGACGATTTTTACCGGATATTTCCTGATAGGCATCGCTTCCGTACTTTGGACTTTGGGCGAAAACCTGCACAGATCATTCGTGAAGAACCACCAGGTCATTCAGACCGCCAGCCAACGCCACCTGGAACAACTTAGGGCCGCCCGCTACCATTCGCCGCGCAAGTCTAGAATTTCCACTCTCGTTCAATAGCATGGATGCGGGAGTGGTCGAGCCCGAAGTAATGGGCGATCTCATGCCAAAGGGTGTGTTTGATCTGGGCCTTCAGCGCCGATTCATCGACCGAAGTTTCCAACATGGGACGCTTGAAGAGGGTGATGCGGTCCGGCAGTACCAGTTGGTAGCCGGAACCGCGGTTGGTCATCGGAATGCCTTCGTAAAGACCGAACAGCAGATGATTGTGGTGCAGCCTTAATTTGGAGCGTTGCTCGGGCGTAGGATCGTCTTCGTAGGTGATCAGCACATTGTTCAGCTTTGAGGTGTACTTCTTGGGCAGCTCATCCAAAGCCTCGGCCATCAGATCGTTGTAGCGCTCGTCCGAAACATCTATCACCCGTCTAGCTTACACTAAATGTGCTTCAAGCTCCCATGGAAAGCCCTCGTGACCGAAGTGACCGTAAGCGGCCGTCTGCTCATAGATCGGCCGCTTTAAGTTAAGTAGCTTGATTATGCCTTTTGGCGACAAGTCGTAGCCCTCTACCGTTTCCTGTACGCCGTCAACCGTTACGGTGGCTTCCAGCGGCTGATCGTAGCCGATAGCGTAGGCCAGATGACAAAATACCTCCTTGGCCTTGCGCTTGTGAAGATAGTCCACGGCAATCTTGCGGGCGGCGTAGGCGGCCGAGCGGTCCACCTTGCTCGGATCCTTGCCGCTGAAGCACCCGCCGCCGATCGGTACGGCCGGGCCGTAATTATCAACCACCAGCTTGCGGCCGGTCAGTCCGGTATCGGCGTCAAAGCCGCCCTGCTGCCAATCTCCGGCAGGATTGATGTGCAGTTTCACGTCTTTGACGGCTTTGACCAACGGTTCGACTTCAATCCACTGTTTTACGCTGGCCTTAAGCGCGTCTTTAGGCGCCGACTGAAAACTGGCCACCACGGCGACCACTTCGCCGTCCTTCAAAGTTACCTGGGTCTTGCCATCGGCCGGCCAGCGCTCGTAAAGATACTGGTTCAGGCCACGGCTTAAGATAACCTCGAGCGGCAGCAGCTGCGGCGTGGCATCACAGGCGTAGCCCACCATGATGCCTTGGTCGCCGGCACCGCCGGTATCGACGCCATGGGCGATTTCGGGGCTTTGGGCGACGATTCGCACCTCCACATCAATGTCACCGGCGATACGGCGGACTATCGGCTCGACTTCGACACTGGTGCTTGAGGTAACTTCGCCGACCACAAAGACTTTGCCATGGCCGCCGACCGTCTCTACCGCCACGCGGGCATTCGGATCTTTCTCCAAATAAGCGTCCAGTACTGCGTCCGATATCCGGTCGCAGAGCTTGTCGGGGTGCTTCGGGCTTACGGACTCGGCAGTCTTGTATATTGATTTTTTGGCTGCAGACATGAAAAAACTCCTTTCATCTGCCCCGTCAAATGAGCAAGTAAAGGAGTTGCAATATCCTATATCTTCCCAATGCGACGGGCTGAACTTGGCACCTTGTCTTGCTTTAAAGACAGGTTGTCGGTGGGTCATCGGGTCAGATCCCTCGCCACGCTCTTGATATGGTTTAGATTGTTAAGCGCTTTAAATTTTACCGTAACCCTGTTCAAAAGTGCAAGTTTTGTCTGTTGACTTTGGTTCCGGCTCAGCAATAATTAACCTAAGCTTAAACGAATTAAGGGGGTGTTCATGTCGCTGAAACTAAAACTTAACCAGGCCGGCCTGGGCGCGCCACTGATAATCTTGGTTGTCGTGGCCTTGCTAGGCATCGGCGGCGCCGGTTACTACGTCTATACGCAGCAGAAAGACAAAGACGGCTCCAGTGCCTCGCAAACCCCCGAACAACAAGCGGCCGAAGCCGAGTGCAAGAGCGTCGTTTCCGACGAAAACATCTGCAAATTAGCCGGCAATTGGAGCATGAGCGGACAGACGCGTTCGGTGATCACCTCTACTACGGCTGACGGCCAGACGGGTACAATCACCATAGAGAGCGACGGCCAAGGCAATTCCCGGTTCGTAACCACGTCCAACGGCCAGACCGTCGGCGGCTTCGTCCACTACAACAATGCCACCTACGTTCAGAATCCGGGCGACGGCAGCTGGACCAAATACGCAGGCGATCAAGAAGACAATTACGATCCGCTTGATGATTTTGACTCGACATTCGATTTCGAGGAGGACAAGCCTGAGGCCGAGCGCACCCAGTACAAGGCTCTTGGCAAAGAAGCCTGCGGCGAGCACACCTGCTTCAAATACCAGGTCATCGATCCGACCAAACCGGCCGATGAGATGTTCATCTGGTTCGATGATCAGGAATACAAGCTGCGCCGCCTGACCTTCAAGAACGACGAGCAAAACGGTTCGATGGAAATCTTCTACGAAAGCGTCAATATTACCGAGCCTTCGCCAGTCAAGGCAGCTCCCGCTTTAGACGCGGAGTTAGACGCCGAAACGCAGGCCCAGCTTGAAGCCGCCATGCAGCAATACCAAAACTAAGAATAATAAACTTGCATTAAAAGACGCTCTTCAACCGGAGCGTCTTTTAATCTTTGGCTGGTCTGAAACCTATCAGCATCAGCCCGGCCAGAACGAAGAATAGCGCCGAGTAAAGAAAGACTTCGCCGTAAAGTTCTACCCGAAAGCCTTCGCCGTAATATTCATAAAAATATTTGACGGCCGCCAGGCTGTAAGCAGCAGTCGAAAGCGAAGTGGTTGCCAGCAGCAGGCTGCGGCTGCGGGACAATCCGGCCGCTATTATCGGAACGGCGAACAGCATGACAGCCTTGCTGGCCATACCCCGCTGCCAGTAGACATTCAAGCCGGCAAAGACGATATCAGCCACCAAAAGCGTGATTATGAGCACCGTATAGACGTTCTGATTCTTGAATTGCCGCCGGCTCAAGTACCAAAGCACGGTGTTTACGATCAGGAGCGCCGTTACCAGCGACCAGCGCCGGGCCACGTCCTCGTGCGCCAAAAGATTCCATGAATCAAAAATAACTACCGACAGGGCGTAAATGCCGATATACACGAAGTGCAGCCGGCAAAGCCGGACCAGCAGATGCTTGGGAGTCTGTTTTGGGATTTTTGATTTTGCCATTATTGACCTAATGAAAACATAAGCGTCTTGGATAAGTCAAACGGGGGTTTAGGGCATGTGACGAAAATCACTGCGTTGCGGCGACAAAAATCAAAGTACTAAAACCGAATAATTGCTATTAATAGTTATGTAAGAGGGAGGAAAAGCAATGACAGACTACGTATTGGCCCCGATCACCGGCCCGATTGCGCCGGGAAAGAGCTCCGTATCTGATGCCGCTTGGCGTTCCAAAGCCCGCGCTTTGCGTTTGCGCCGTTCCCGCGCCCTCCGCCAGCATGAGGTCCGATCGCATCTGCCCAAGAGCCTGGCCCGTTCACGGCTTTTCAAATGACCCTAGAAATAATTTGTCAGGCGCCACAGGCTATCGGGCGGCGTGACTGCCGCGTCCGTGACCGCGTCCACGCTTTTTTTGGAGCCTTCCAGGCTGATGTCGCCGACATCAAGCCCGCTTTCGGGTATGGTCTTAGCTTCGGTTAGCGAAACTTCCGCCAGATAGCTTTTGCCTTTCCAGCCGTAGACGGTAAGGGATTCCGCCGTAACTATCTGTACGGATTGGTTCCACTCTGTTGTCAGCATACCTATCTGGCTATTGGCCGGCAGTACCTCCACTGCTCCAAAACCTTTGCGTGTGCTGGCGGCCAAGCCTCTCGCGTCATTAACCAATGCCGCATAACTGGGTTCGCCCATTATCACGCCAATTATCGTGGTTGAATGGGCGGCGTCTATCTGATGCTTTAGCGCGAACAACAGGCAGCGGCCGGCCTCGTCGGTGGTACCGGTCTTGATGCCGACAACATCAGCGTCCGAGATCAGGGGGTTGGTATTATTGATATTTCCCCAGCCCGGCCAATCTATACGCTTTAAGCCGACGATTTCGGCCAATACGGGCTCGCTTAGGAGCTTCTGGCCCAATATGATCATGTCCGAGGGTGTGCTGACGCTGGCCGGCGAAAAGCCGCTGGCATCGGTAAGCGTGGTCTTGTCCAGCCCGTATTCTTTCAGTAGCCCGTTGGCATAGACTAAAAAATCTTCCATGGAACCGAAGTTCCAGCGCACCAGACTGTCGGCGATATTGTTGGCCGATACAATCAATAAGGCTTCCAGAGCCTGGCGTTGAGTTATGCTTTGTCCTAAGTTAACAGGAACAACCGAGCCTTGCCGGCTTATGTATGATGCGTAACTGTCAATATCGGCTTGCTCGAACTTGTAGCTGGGACCGCTCTCGCCTGGTTTAAGTGGTGTCTTTTTAAGCACCGCTAATGCCGTGACGACTTTGGTCATGCTGGCGATAGGCTTGGCTTGCTCCGCCTGGCTTGAACTGGCAAGCACACCGTCTTCCAGGCTGCCTACGGCGGCTTGGGCGGCGGCCGGCCAGGCCAGGCTGACAACCTCCGCCGGCTTGGCCTCCAGCGTGTTGGCCGCTAAGCGCGGTGCTGGCAAGGGCTTTTGGAAGGCGGCGTAGGTGTATCCGCTCGAGGAAAAGATCAATAGCAGCGGCAACAGCAGCCAGAGCCACTTGAGCCCGCGCCGTTTGGAACTAGCCTGCCGGACGTTGTACCGGCCCCGAATGATTTCCATAACCTTGATTATAGTAGTCCTTTGCCCTCAGAGACTATAATTAAAGGTGTTATGAATAGGGTTGACGAGGCTTTGGAACGCGTAAAAAGAAAGGATTTTTTACCCGACTTTGTAAGATTTCCCGCTTGACTAGATAGTGATACTCGCCTATCATTAAACCATATGGTTGAATATACTTTTGCACTCGATGATGTCTTCAGCTGCCTGGCTGATCCGACCCGGCGGGATATACTGCAGCGGGTTTCCGATACGGAGCTTACGGTAAGCGACATAGCCCTGCCCTACGACATGTCCCTGGCGGCGGTCAGCAAGCACATCAAAATATTGGAATCGGCCAAGTTAATAATCAAGAGAAGGAGGGGAAAACAGCAGATGGTATCTTTAGCGCCGAACGCGCTAAAAAGCGCAGATGAGTACTTGGAACAATACCGGGCACGCTGGCAAAGCCGATACGAAAAGCTCGAATCATTATTAAACGAAGAGGAAATTTAAATATGGCAGAAGTCAAAGTAACTAAGGATTTGGAAAATAAAAAGCTGGTCATCGAATACGAAGTCAATGCTCCCAAGGAAAAAGTCTGGCGCGCTTACGCCGAGAAGGACTGGTTCGAAAAATGGTGGGGACCGGAAGGCTGGCAAACCACCGCAAAGGAATTCGATTTTAAGCCCGGCGGCCGCGTCCACTACGACATGCACTGCATCGATAAGAACCAGGGCGAATGGTTTGATCAGCATTCCTGGGGCCTGATGGACATCGAGACAGTCGACGAGCCGGAACGGTTCACTTACACTGACTATTTCTCGGATGAGAATGGCACCCTGAACCAGGAAATGCCAGCTCTCAAAGTCACTAACGAATTGATTGAAGAAAACGGTAGGACCAAGATAGTAAGCACCAGCTTCGCGGATAGCGCCGACCAGATCGAACAGCTGATAAAGATGGGTATGGTAGAAGGCTTCTCCAGCCAGCTCAACCGGCTTGACGCCTTAATGAAAGAAGGAGAATAAAATGCAAAAAATAACACCGAATTTATGGTACGACGGCAATGCAGAGGAAGCGGTTGACTTTTATGTTTCCGTATTCAAGGAAGCCAAAGTCGTCGCCACCTCTTACTACCCTAAATCAAAGGAAGAGGGCCTGGCTGACTTTCAGCAGAATCTGGCCGGAAAGGTGCTTACTGTCGATTTCGAACTGTTCGGCCAAAGATTTACAGCTATCAACGCCGGTCCGGAGTTCAAGTTCAATGAGTCAGTGTCGTTTATGGTCGCCTGCAAAGACCAGGAAGAGATTGACTACTACTGGGAAAAGCTTACGAATGGGGGCGGCGAAGAAAGCGTTTGCGGCTGGCTGAAGGACAAGTACGGCCTGTCCTGGCAGATCGCACCGGAAAATACCGAGGAGCTTCTTAAAAAGCCCGGTGCCTTCGCCCGGATGATGAAAATGAAAAAGCTTGTCATCGCGGATTTTTAAAACCCGGCAACGATAAATAATAAATGGTTTGTTTTACGTATGGGAATGGCCGGGAAGACAAGTTCTGCGAATTTCGCAGACCAAGCCTCCCCGGCGACATCCCTTGACCCTACAAGAAGAGCCACCAGCCCATCTCGGCAATCGCATACACCTTTAATACCGTGCCGGAGACCGCCAGACAGGCTACTGCTACCCTGTTCAGGCGAAGTATCCCAGCGGTACAGCAAGCGTAGCCGCTTCCCCATACGAAGACGAGGAAGTAGACGACCGAGAGCATGATGAGACGCCATGCGGCCCAAAGCTTTTGCTTCATCTTCGAATCACCGTTTTGGTGGGCGGTACGAAGCGAGCTGATATGCTTCAGGAAGCCGTAGCTGAACGTAGCCAGCCAGTACCTGATCCTGGCGATGCCCCGCATCAGCAGCCACTTGCGCGGCCTTAGAGCAGGACGGGCCCGGTCCAGGATCCAGTCTGAGCCGCGCCAGCCGAACTTGTACCAGATCGGATCTGTCAGCAGCATCCGCGCCGAGGCGCAGATGATCACAAAGACCAGGTCAGCCCGCCGGGCGGCGAATCTGATGGTGAACAGGTCGGCGCGCACGCTGACCATAGCCAGCGGAAAATCCAGCCTTGTGGCGTACATCAGGGTACCGATATGCCCCAATAGCGTCATGATGAGAATGAAGAGCATGTATCGGACTGCCCAGGGGGGTACATTTACAAGCTTGCGCTTGAAACGGTTTTTGGTTCTGTCAAGGGTGTTCGAGGGCATTGCCCAAGCCCAGATCATAGACCTGAGCCAAAGGTTGTATAGGGGTTGGAAAGGTTTCGGCTCCCTAACGGGAGTCGTGTCATGCATTGACATTATGACCTCCCGTCATATGGTTGGTTGTCAAGGAACGTTAAGGTAATCGTACCTCTTTTATCTCCTATGAGCAAACAGGGCTGGAACAGAGATAGAGCTAAGAGTGAATAATCGGCTTGTCAGATGACAGTAAAAAGCCTTAAAGTTAAATCTAATATTGAAGGAGTAACTAAGAAGTGACGTCAAAAAAAGCTCACGCTGCAGATGCCATTGCGGTCAAAAATCTGCAAAAATCCTACGGCAAACTAAAGGTTCTGCGCGGTGTCAGTTTCGATGTAAAGCGTGGTACCATCCTGGCTTTGCTGGGCCCTAACGGCGCCGGCAAAACCACCACCATCAAGATTCTTAGCACGCTTCTGAAGGCCGATGGCGGCAACGCCCGGATCAACGGCCATGATGTCGACAAAGAAGAAGCAGACGTAAGGGCCAGTATAGGCCTGACTGGCCAGTACTCGGCCGTCGACGAATACCTGACCGGACACGAGAACCTGGAGCTCATCGGCCGCCTCTACCGGCTTGGCCGCGACGACGCCAGCCAGCGCGCCACCGAACTCATCAAGCAGTTCGACCTGGCAGACGCCTCGGATCGCCCGGTCAAGACATATTCGGGCGGCATGAAACGCCGCTTAGACTTGGCGATGAGCCTGATAGCTCAGCCGCCGATAATATTTCTGGATGAACCTACCACCGGCTTGGACCCTAGAAGCCGGAACGTCATGTGGAACATGATCAAGCAGCTGACCGATGCCGGCACGACGATCCTGCTGACCACCCAATACATGGAAGAAGCCGACCAGCTGGCCGACAACATCGTGGTTATCGACCAAGGCAAAGTCATAGCCGAAGGCACGGCCGACCAGCTCAAATCAAAGGTCGGTTCGGACCGGCTGGAGCTGACAATCGGCAAGAAGAGCAGCTTTGACAAAGCCGTAGCCGCGGTCAAGGCTCGTGACATGAAGACCGACGCCGAAAACCGCACCATCAGCCTTGCCACCAAAGACGGCGTAACCACGCTCAAATCGTCCTTGCAGAAGCTCGAGGCCGCCAAGGTAGACGTTGAGAACATCAGTTTGCACCGCCCTACCTTGGACGATGTGTTCCTGAGCCTAACCGGACGCGAAACCAAAAAAGAAGATGAGGAGGCCAAGAAATGAACCCCGTAACCGTCAAAAAATCCAGCCTGTTCTGGATATTCTCTGATTCTTGGCTGATGGCCAAGCGCAGCATCACCCACATCATACGCAGCCTCGACCAGGTGATGTCTCTGATCATGTTCCCTATCATGTTCATGCTTCTCAACCGCTATGTTTTGGGCGGCGCCATAAACACCGGCGACGTAACTTACGCCAACTATCTTTTTGCCGGCATTTTGGTACAGACGCTGGCTTTTGGCGCCAACTACACCACCATCAACATCGCAGTCGACATGAAAGAAGGCATAGTTGACCGCTTCCGTTCGCTCCCGATGGCCTCCAGCGCGCTGGTTGTCGGCCACATCTTTGCCGACCTGGTGCGCAACATAATCTCCGGCGCCATAATCGTAGCCATCGGCTTCGCGGTCGGATTCAGACCAACTGCCAGCGCCACCGAGTGGCTGATGGTCATCGCCCTCGCCCTGCTGTTCACACTGGCAATATCATGGCTGTCGGCTATCTTGGGCCTGATGGTCAAGAGCCTGGAAGCAGCCCAATGGATCGGTTTTGTCCTGATATTTCCGCTGACTTTCATATCCAGCGCCTTCGTGCCGACCGATACCATGCCGCCGGTGCTTCAGGCATTCGCAGAGAATCAGCCGGTTACCCACGTCATCAACGCCATGCGTTCCTGGCTTGTAGGCACGCCGATGGGCAATTCCGCCCAGATGGCCGTGATCTGGTGTATTGGAATTATCGTGGTATCAGTACCATTAACCACCTGGATGTTCCGCCGCCGCTCATCCCGCTAAGCTTAAGGGGTTGTGCAATCAGTTAAGCTTAAGCATAATATTTAACTAATGCCGGCTCACAATAAAGACATCGGTGCGTTTCTGCATGGAAAAGGCGCAACTTTCCGTGTTTGGGCGCCTTTTGCCAAAGGCGTGGCGGTCAGCGGCGCCTTCAATAACTGGGGCCGCGATGCTCTTGAATCAGAAAACAACGGTTATTGGTCGGGTGAGATCAAGCATGCAGAACCTGGCCAAGAATACAAATTCGTTATTACAACCGACAGCGGCGAGGTCTTCCGCAACGACCCGCGCAGCCTCCAGCTTACGACCAACCAGGGCAACTCGGTGCTTGTCGACCCAAGCTTTGACTGGGGCGACGACAAGTTCGAGCTGCCGTCTTTCAATAAGCAGGTAATCATGGAGCTGCACGTTGGCACCTTCAACCGCCCCGACCCATCGGTTTCCGGCACTTTTGCCAGTGTGAGCGAAAAACTCGATTACCTGGCGGAGCTTGGTGTCAACATGATCGAACTGATGCCGATCGGCAGCATGCCGGACGACCGCGGCTGGGGCTATGCCACCGATTACATTTATGCTGTCGAGAGCCTTTATGGCGGCCGGCGCGAGCTGCTGGAGCTGGTACGGGCGGCCCACCAAAAAGGCATCGGCGTGATATTGGACGTGGTCTACAACCATTTCGGTCCGGGTGCCGGGCTGGATCTTTGGCAGTTCGACGGCTGGAGCCAGGACGGTATGGGCGGCATCTATTTTTATAACGATTGGCGGGCCGAGACGCCGTGGGGTCAGACTCGCCCGGACTTTGGCCGCCAGGAAGTCCGGCAATACATCACCGATAACGTAAGAATGTGGCTGAGCGAGTGCCGCATCGACGGGCTGCGGCTCGATTCGACGATATACTTACGCAACGTCAAAGGCCATAACAATGATCCCGGCAATGATATTCCCGACGGCTGGAGCATGCTGCAGGACATCACGTCGGTCGCCAAAAAAATCAAGCCGGGAGCAATATTGATTGCCGAGGATTCGTCAGGCAACGACTACATCACCAAAAAGCGCGAAGACGGCGGCGCCGGTTTTTCGGCCCAGTGGGAAGTGACGTTTCCGCATACGTTGCGCGACGCTTTGGGCGTAGTACATGACGGCGACCGCAACATTTTCGGTATCTGCGACCTAATGAAACGCTATTACAACGGCGACGCGTTCCAACGGATCATTTACAGCGATTCGCATGATTCAGACGCCAACGGCTCGCAGCGCCTCAGCGAAGAAATTTCGCCGGGTGAAGCCGGCAGTATCTTTGCCCGCAAGCGCTCGTTGTTGGCGGCCGGCATCGTACTGACGGCGCCCGGCATTCCTATGTTGTTCCAGGGCCAGGAATTCCTGCAGGAAGGTTATTTCAACGATTGGCAGGCGCTTGATTGGGATCGCGCCGAAAAGTTCAAAGGCATCGTAACCGCGCACAAGCACCTTATAGATCTGCGCAAAAACGCTCACGGCAATACTGCCGGACTTGCCGGCCATAGCTTCAATATCTTGCACTGCGACAACGACAACAAGCTGCTGGCCTACCACCGCTGGGACAAAGGCGGCAAAGGCGACGATGTGGTGGCGATACTTAATTTCAGTAACCGCGAACTCGAAGATTATAAGCTGCCGCTGCCAAAAGACGGAGCTTGGAAGGTGCGCTTCAACAGCGGCTGGCACGGTTACAGCCCGGACTTCAAAGATCAGGACTCTCCGGATATTAGTGCTGATCACGGCCAGGGCACTGTCCGGCTGGCTCCGTATTCGCTGCTTATATTGTCACAGGATTGATTTTGTAAGCTTTTTGACAGCAGTTACCGGTAATTCCGGTTAAGCTTATGACACTAACATGGGGGTTTTATGCCCACGCGATTTATGATCGGAGGCGATGAGGATCCGCTGTCCAGGGCCGAACAGCGTGAGTGGGACCGGATCCAGTTCGAAGCAATCATAGCGCCGTACGTCGGCAATGCATTGTTCAGTCCGGAGCGCATCCGGGCCGAAATGAGCCTTGTCGATCAGGTTTTCGTATCGTTTGATCTGCCCGATGACAACCAGGACAAGCCTTTCGGCTGAATTTGCGGCTAGTTAGCATCAGTCTAATGCGTTACAATCGGAAGCATTATGACGAATCCGGGCCTGCCGCAAAAAATCGTAATCGTTGAAGATAATGCTGCCCTATCGGATGTTTATAAGACCCGCATGGAGCTGCTGGGCTACCGAGTTTTTGCAGCCTATGACGGCGTGCAAGCTTTGTCGGTAATCGAACGAGAGCTGCCAGACCTGGTACTGCTCGACCTGATGGTGCCTAAACTGGCCGGCGATCAGATTCTGGAACAAATGCGCGAATCGGACTGGGGCAAGCACATCAAAGTAGTTATCATTTCAAACCTGAACGAAGCCGACGCACCGGCCGGGCTTAGGAACTTAGGTATAGAAGCCTATGCTGTCAAAGCCAACCTTTCCAACGATCAGCTGGATGAACTCGTGGACGCGATCTTAAAGCCTGCCAACCAGGCCGAAGACGTGCTTTTGAGCAGAGATGATTCTCCCCAACTGGAAACCGCCCCGCCGGGTACCATTCCCCACCCTAGGCCAAGCAACGATCCGTACAGCGGCACCAGTCAAGAAAATATCCCGCCTGAACATCAGCAATAAGCTCTGGTCTTTATGAAACCCGCCGTTTCTAAGAAAATAAAGACCTTCACCAATCATCATCCCTATGTCGGGCCGGCGTTTTGGATACTCAGCGTCCAATATTTCATAATCCAAATTATTGTCGCAAAAGCCTGGAGCGCGCCTTACAGCCTTAAGCATCACGCCATCAGCGACTTAGGCAACACCGCTTGCGGGCCTTATTTTGAACGCTTCGTCTGCTCGCCTTTGCATAACCTGATGAATATGTCTTTCGTAATCCTAGGCCTGACCATTACGATAGGTAGCGCGCTGATATATTACGGCTTCAGGCGTACCCGGCTTTCTTATCTTGGTTTCAGCTTCATGGCGCTGGCCGGCATCGGCACTATTTTCGTCGGCGCTTTTCCGGAAAACAGCGTCGGTTTTATGCACTCTTTGGGCGCGATCATGCCGTTTATATTCGGAAATTTATCGATGATAATACTCGGTTGGTCGCTTGATATGCCAAAGAACCTCAAGAATTTTACGATTCTTTTTGGCGTCATCAGCTTGATTGCTTTAGGCTTTTTGGCCAGCCGCAATTACCTTACTTTGGGATTCGGCGGCATGGAGCGCATAGTCGCCTATCCGCAGACTTTTTGGATGATAGTTTTTGGCGTCTATGTCTCAGCCCACCGCTACCGCGAAAACCGTTCGTCCTAAAATTTAGTGATCGACTTCGATTCTGTAAATGTTGCCGGAAAGTATAGCGGCGTAGATATCGCCGTCTTGGTCCTCGCCAAAAGCGACTAGGCTGCCGAATGGAAAACCGGTCTCGATGGTCTCGGTCTTGGTCCAGCTGCCATTCAGATTTTTCTTTAAGTACCACAGATCGGATGTGCAATAATCGCCGAACACGTAAGTGCCGTCGAATTCAGGACTGTTTATGCCGCGGTAAATATAGCCGCCCGTGACCGAGCAGCCCCCGGAGCGGTCGTACTCATGAATTGGCATGGTGAACTGGCTGGCATTGTTGCAGCCTGAGTTGCCGCCAAAGTTGAACTCATGAGTGCCTTCATAACAGCGCCAGCCGAAATTCAGGCCTTTTGTTCCAGCCGGAGCTAAGTCTATTTCTTCCCAGGCATTCTGGCCTACATCGCCGATAAACATGTCGCCCGTACGCTTGTCGAAACTGAACCGCCATGGGTTGCGCAGGCCGTAATGCCAGATTTCCTGCTTGCGGCCGGCCTGACCTATGAAAGGATTGTCTGGCGGCACCTGATAGCGCTGTGATGCCGAAGAATTACGCACATCCAGCCTGAGGATCTTGCCTAAGTATGAATTGAGGCACTGTCCGTTGCCATAAGAGCAGATACGGGTGTTATTGTCACCGCCGCCGCCCTCGTCACCGATGGAAATGTACAAGTTGCCGTCGGGGCCGAACTGCAGTCCGCCGCCGTTATGGTTGGTGTTCAGGTGTTCGATGCCTATAATTACCAGCTCAGAATTCGGATCGGCCACGTTGGGATTGCTGCTGCTCCGAGTGTAGCGGGCAATTACCAGATCGCCTGGCGTAATGTTCTCGCCATTATAGACACCGTGGTTGATGTTGCTCACATAATAGACATAAAAATACCCATTCTGAGCGTAGTTGGGATCAAAGGCCAGTCCAAGCAATCCCTGCTCGCCGCCGTACAATACTTTGGAGCGCAGATCCAGGAACACGCTGCTCGACACATCACCGTCGTCCTTGTTGGAAATGAATATCCGGCCCTGCTGGCCGACGATGAACAGCCGGTTGTCGCCAGCCACGCCACTGTCGACCACATCGACCGCGCCGTTAGCGCCCCGCGCCACTCTGGTAAGCGAGGTATTGACCTCCACCGGGGGATTGAAACCGAAGGAAACATAATGTCCGCAAGCCGTGTTCGGATGATCATGGCCGATGAAGGCATCGCCGGTCAGCGGCGTATCTTCGCAGACGTCAAACTCCACGATTGGCGCGCTTTGAGCGCCGAGCTTAAGGATGCCGAAAGCCAGAACCAAAGTTGCTACAGCGAGAACCGCTCGGCCGCTCGAACCGCGTTGAAAAAACTTTTTTACACGGCTGATATTTTTCTTGATCTTTACCGGCATAATATCTTTGCTTGTTTCATCTTATTGTAGTTTCATGATCGCGTTTGGCAAAACCGAGTTGCCGCAGTCCCAGGTCCAGCTAAAGAAAATATTGCGGCTCGGGGAATATATGACTCCCGCCGGAAATGAGAACGGAAGATTCGCCCCAAACGGCGTCCACGACGATCCGTTGTTGCCGGATATCATCAGAGCGTTTCCACCGACTGATACCAATCTGCCGTCGGGCAGCTCGACCGGATCAACTTCGCCCCTAAGCCCGCCGCCTACCCTGCTCCAGGTAACCCCATTGTCGGTAGACCTCACTACGCCGTCACCGGTAGACCAGTAAATATTGCCGTTGGATGCCCTTAACGGCGCCTTGGCCGGGCCTTCGGAACTGACCTGCTGCCATGACACACCACCGTTCGTGGTCCGGAATATTCCGGTGGAGCCTCCGGCCCAGCTGGCAGCCGAGTTAACAATGTAGGTCTGTGAATCGATTATGAGCGGAAACGTAGTGAAGTTGGTACCGGAAATGCCGCCGCCTATATTAGTCCAGGTTTGCCCGCCGTTAGTCGATTTATAAACCGTTCTTGACTGCTCATGACCGCCGGCTAGCAAAGTCTGGCGGCTGGGGTCCGTAAAGTCCACGCTGATGCCGTCGTTGTGTTCAATGTTGCCCAAGCGCTGGAACGTACTGCCGCCATCGGTTGTCTTATATATGCCTGGGCCATAGATCCCCGCCACCCAGAATATATCCGGATTCAAAGGATCGTAAACGATATGATTTGGCCGGTTGTTAATGGCCGCCGAGCCGCTGCCCGTACCCAAAGCCGACCAGCTGGCTCCCCCGTTAGTGCTGGCATAGAGGCCCCGGCGCGCTACTCCGGCGATAATCTTATCCCGGCCCGGAACCTGTGAAAGCAAGGTCAGGTTGCCGCACTCGGACGGCAGATTCGCCAGGTTGTTCGTGGAATTGGTCCAGCTGCCAGGAGACGGCAAAACTATGCCGGCTTGGCCGAACGAAACAGCCTGTCCGTTAGCCGCCAGAGAATCGCTTATTACTGCGGCCTGGCCGCTCAACGTACTTTGTTCGGCGTTTATGATCACCCATATCGCCGCCACATTGCCAGTATTGATAAGTAGAAAAAGCAGCGCCAGTGCCGCGGCAAAGACTCTTAGCATGCGGCTATTTGCGGTCCTAAGGAAACGCAGGGTCATATTACCGCTTATGATATAGCAATCTCAAGAGATAACAAATTTTGGCGTCGGACAGGTTTTAGATATTTGAAAATAGTTTTTGATTTTCAATGTAACAACCTTCACAGAAAACTTTGCCCTCAGCACGTAATAATTAAGTTACTAAGGAGGGTGGGATATGCGGGGACCAATAGATTTTATAGTAGTAGGCTTCAAGGGAGCTAAGTTCGACGGCAGCATACTTAAGGCGCTGGCGGACGCCATTAATAAGGGAGTCATCGAGCTTATTGCTCTTTCGGTGGTCAGCAAGAACAAGAAGGGCGAAGTAACCATGCTCGACATTACGAACGCCGACGACAAATATCTGATCGAGCTTAACAACTCCTCCGGCGGCAATAATGAGCTTATCTCAAAAGAAGACATAGCCGAGGTATCCGAGCTAATGGAGGAAGACACTGCCGCCGGCCTGCTGATTATCGAGCATCTTTGGGCCAGGCCGCTTAAAGAAGCCATCCAAAACGCTAAGGGATATCTGGTGGCCGACGGACGCATCCATCCGGAAGCCGCCGCAACATTAACTAGTTAAAGGAGGAAGATATGCCAGGATTATTACGAGGCATGGCGCGTACCGCAGTTATCGCCGGTACCGCAACCGCCGTTTCAAACCGGGTCTCGCGCCGACAAGCCAGGCGCTGGGCAGCCGAAGAAGAATATCAGCAGCCTATGGATGAGCAGTCCATGGCGCAGGACGAAACCGACGACCAGTTCGCCCAATTGGAAAAACTCGGCCAACTGCGCGACCAAGGCATTTTGACCGACCAGGAATTCGACGCCAAGAAGAAGCAAATCCTGGGCTTATAGCCCCTATTGGGCCGGAGGGGTAGCGTTGGCTTCTTCTAGCTGCTCTTCCAGCTCGGCTATTTTCTGAGTCTGCTGCTGGATAGTAGTTTTAAGCTCTGCGTTTTCCGCCTGCAAAGATTCCAGTGTCTGCTGTCCCTCTTCGATTGATTCCTGGCTCTCATCCAACTCATTGTTTATAACGGTCTTGGCTTCATCAAGTTCCTGCTGTAAGTCCTGTACTCTCTCGTCAACCTTGGCTTCCAAATCCGACTGGGCGGCGTTAGCGCCCATCGTATAACCGATGCCACCAGCGACCAGCAAGCCAATAATGATCAGCAATATCAGTACCGGCCTAGTAATGCCCTTTTCATTACCAGGCAAATCATTGTTTTTCATAAGTTCCCTCCTTAATATTCACAACTGTATACCCATTGCTAAAAAGTTATTGTAATCTAGGCTACAAGCATTTTCTTATTAAACGATAAATATATATTGCAAAACGATATATACTGTGCTATAACAGAGGCAATAATAAACAGGAATGAAATTAGTGAAACGAGGATCAACTTTATTTTTGCGCCTAGCCATTGCCGGGATGGCGCTCGCTGTAGTGCTTTTATCTGCTTGGGCAATCGTGGATGTTTACGGTCATTGGGCAGAAGATTCGCCAGATGTTGCAAACTGGCAGTATCCAATCATTTTCGTTTTTGCTGCGGTTGCGACCACGTTTTGCGTGGCCGTCCACCAGATATGGAAACTCCTGAACCTCATTGATAAGAACAAAGCATTTACCGAAGCCTCAGTAAGAACTATGAGAAACGTAAAGTACTGCGGCCTATTGATTAGCGGCCTATTCGCCACCTGGATGCCTCTAGTATTTCGCGCCGCCGAAAATGAGGATGCGCCAGGAATGATACTTATATTCGGAGCAATCTTTGTGGGTATCCCATTCGTGGTGGCAATCTTTGCGGGTGTGGCGCAAAAGCTGTTCCAGAATGCGATCGACCTAAAGAAGGAGAACGACCTGACCGTCTAAGGATTAATTATGATAGTCGTTAACATAGATGTAATGCTAGCCAAGCGGAAGATGAGCGTCACGGAGCTTGCTGAAAAAGTGGGCATTACCATGGCCAATCTTTCTATCCTCAAAAATGGCAAAGCCAAGGCCGTTCGCCTGTCCACGTTAGAAGCAATCTGCAAGGCATTGGACTGCCAGCCCGGAGACATTTTGGAATATCAAAAAGGAATCGACTTATGAAAAACAAAGAAAAAGGCAAATCTGCTCCCCGGAATATAGCACTACGATTGAGCTTATGGGCGCTTGTAGTCACAGCTATATTGCTGATCCCTCATTTCGCCGATTTTCCTTGGACTGCCAGTGATTTTATCTTTGCCGGCATCATGCTGTTTGGTTCCGCCGTCGCCTACGAGACGGCCACCAAAAATATGACCAATCCGGCCCACCGCTACGCTATGGCTGCCGCCGTGCTTGCGGTACTAATGTTCGTCTGGGCGCTCGCAGTCGCAGATTAAGCCGCTTGAGCTTCAAGACGACTGCTTTTTACAGGGGTACGGAGCTTGTTTATTTTTGCATAAAGTGGTAAATTAGTCCCAATACTTAAGAACGGGAATCGTAGTTCTTATCTAAGATACGATTCCGTTTTTCATTATGAGCAAACTGCTAACACCAGAAATAAATTTTGCACTGGACGAAAGTCCCGTCGTCAGGACTTTGGAAGTACCTGGCAGGGACGATTTATTAGTTGACGAGGTGTTTCCCGGTCAGCTGGTTACGTCAGGCGACATAAGAACAAAAAGTTTTGTTCTAAATGAAGAGGATTACGGCGATGAGGTGCTGTCGATCGTAGATAAGGCTCAGCCTCATGCGGTATTTGATCTGATGGTGCTGTCTGCGGGCGAAGAACAAGTGCCGGGGCTGGCCGGGCATTCGCCGCAATTTATAACCAGAGCGATGCAGTATGCCGCCCGGTTTGCCGAGTTCGCGAAGCGTGAAGGCTTTTACCCGGTTGTTTCATGGAGCTACGACCCGTTAACCGACGACCGCCCTACCGGCCAAGGCGAGAAAAGGTTTCATGCTCATTTCATGGCCCGGAATGAAGCGGATATTGAAACGATTCACGCCACAAAATCCCGTTTAGGCGACCTCGATTCAAAATCAAGGCGCAGAATAGCCGAAGAATCATCGACTATCGGCGGCTTGGTCTTAGCGGATTTGCTGGCCGATGAGCCTTTTGATGCGTTACAAATCGTTCCGCCTTTCGAAACCGTGCCATCGGCACTTAGTTTGCAGACTAATGTCCAGGGCGGCTGGGAAGGTCTGGTAACCGACGGATTCGTTGCTGATTTTCTTAAGATTGACCAGGCGATACATACCTATGATGCAATAGTACGGAGCGCCGTCTACGAACAAACGGCACAAGGCCATTGGCGCAGGCCCGAATTAAAATCTGACTACGCCCTGCAAGCCGAACTGCTGCCGGATAAAATGGATTTGTCCAGCCCTTTGGCATGCCATGCACTCACCCATTATTTAAAAAATATGCGCAGAGGCTTGATTACGGATATTGAGAATAACCGCGATAAATATGATGTTTCAGACATCATACATCTGTATCCTTTAAGAAGCGTTTCTTACACGACATGCATTACCGAAATCGAAGGAATTCTTCGCGCTCATTTTAGAGTCAACTTGTTTACTGATCTCGGCGGCGCCGGCGTATCGATGGTAGGCGGTATTCCCGTAAAAATCAAAAAAGGCGTCGGGATCATGCCCGGAAGTACCGTTAGTCAAAGAAGGCAGCTTCAGAATCAGTACCTCGAAGCTATGGGGAGCTAGCAATGGGAGTCATTTATACGGCTCCAGAAGCCATACCAAACCCTGGGGCACATGAAAGTGCGGTAGGTATGATCCTTGAAAGCGCCGCTTCGTTAGAAACCTCAGGCCTTAGGAGCTGCCTGGTCTTGGGCAGTTATGCGGTTGGCGCAGAAAACATCAGAAGCGATATAGACGTATGCGTGTTCGGCGCAGAAGACTTATGCGAGGAACTTGAAGCGGTTAGTAGAAAAGTACTGGAACAAACCCGCGTTGAGGTCGAAGTGCACTTTGAGAGGCTGCCCGTAACAAGCAACGTCAATGTGTCTCCTTCTTATCATAATGAAGTCAGAAAATCACCCAGGCGCCGGACCGACGGCACAGAGTTGCTGGTTGGATGCGATCCGAACATGCACTTGGGCGGCAAAACCGAAACGGTAATTCCCCGGCATGCGAACGCGTTCCTGATTGCAAGGGCCATAAAGATTGAGCACAGATTGCGCGAGGATCCTCTTTATTTGGAAACGCGTCTGAAAGAAACTAGAAAAGCACTCGAATTTCCAAAGAAATTTATTATGAGAAAAAATGACCTGGCCGCTTCCGGCTATGATGTCAGCGACCTAGAAGAATATGAAGCAGCATCCGAAGCCATGGAAACATTAAAGCTTTTTGATAATGAAGCTACCGCTATCACTGAAAAAGTTCAGGCGGGCATCACTACATGGTCAGAATATCTTGCAACGCTAAAAGATATAAAATCGTCTGCTGGAAAGCTTTATTACGGCAGTTTGCTCGAAACCGTATCACTCATCCGAAGATTAAATTAGTTCTTCCGGGCACTTGTGGCCGCCGATTAATATGAAACGGTTCAACCTCTAGCCATAAGCTTTTTTGTCATCTGTTAAGCTTGACAATTATTTTTATAGCTGTAGCATGTTACCTTGTATTGGTCCATGTGAGGTGGAGCGGTACAAAAAGCCCTGGGCAGTCTCACAATTGTTGCCCAATAAGGCTTCTTACTATAGGCAAAAACGACAATTTAAATTCCTATCCCATGTTCCTAAAGGAACGGTGGCTTAATGCTTATTTGGCGTTATGATCATTCGCTCGAAATAACGAACGTGTTTATAAGGATTTTACCCAGTCTGTTCTTGTCTGCTATTAAGGTTCCCAAGGAGGGTACTATTTAGATGTCAAAAACTGCATTAGCAGGTTTATTACTAATTCCTGTCATTGTCTTTTTACAGTCCAACAATAAGGCCGAGGCTCTGGAGCTGACGCCGCAAGACATTACAAAATTAGCCTACGTAGAGCCGCCCGTAATCGCCACTTTTGAGGTGCCGGAATTGGCGCAAGCTGAAGAAAAGCCTGAGACTCCAAAACCGGAAATCATCCAGCACACCGTTGCCGAAAACGAATCATTGAGCAAGATCGCCACCCAACATAACACGACTTGGAAGCGTTTATTCGATAAGAACACCGCCGTAGAACATCCCGATGTTATTAATGTCGGCGAAGTTTTGGTAATTCCAAGTGCTGACGAAACAATTCCTGAAAGACCATTGCCGGTAGCGCCGGAACCGGTAATCGCTGCCGCAGCTCCAGCATCTAAACCCGCTTCTAAGCCGGCCGCTAGCAGAGCGCCTGCTCGTGTGGCTTCAGTTGCACGCGGCTCAAGCACTGGCAACCTGTATGTA
This sequence comes from uncultured Candidatus Saccharibacteria bacterium, assembly GCA_946479835.1. The sequence continues at coordinate 31,831 of CAMLHD010000006.1, forward strand.
CCCGGTTATTGCACATGGTACGTAAAAAACCGCCGTCCAAGCCTGCCAAACAACTTGGGTAACGCAGATACCTGGGTCAGCCGTGCTGCCGCGCAAGGTATGGCTACGGGTTCAACGCCGCGCGCCGGCGCTGTCGGACAACGCGGCATGCATGTCGTATACGTGGAAAGCGTAAATAGTGACGGCACTGTAAATATCAGCGAGATGAACCATAAAGGACGTTACGTAATTACGCACCGTACCCTGCCCGCCAATTACTTTACGTATATTTACTAAGCTGAGTATATTTCGATAATTGATTTTGCTTTTTCTTTGACTGAATACTTAGACCTACGATATTTTAATCCTGCCTAATTATTTCTACGAGTAAGATACCGTCGTCACTAGGTAGAAGCTCTTGTCTAGATGAAAAAGCAATAGCTTCGGGTCGTTTTATTCCAGGGTAATGCATTCTATAGAGTCCTATGGATCTGTAGCGTTCTTTTTCGTCATCGTTTCTAGGTCCACTTGTCCTTAAAAGAGTTATGTCTGAACTAAACAAACGATCTAGCTTTTCAGCCAGTTGTACGAATCTATCATAAGTAATTCGCTCCTCTAAGTAGGCCGCGAAGATCCTACCGGCAATTTCATTCTTTTTTGAATCGTTTATTTTATCAATAAGACTGAGAAGTTCTTCGCCCACTTTTGCCTGAAAATTATCATTTTGGAGTTGATCTAACCAATTTTTACGCTTTTCAGGTGCAACTGAATGCAGGCCCCGAAGGAAAGCTAAAATATTCTTCACGAAGAACCAATCTCTAATAGCAACCACACCTTTTCCAAAAGAAACTAAAGTTCCGATGACAGGTAATTTGGCTACTACTTCGTTTTGCGTAAGCTCTTCAAGACCAAGCTCTAGTATGTCTGGGGTAATATCTAAGCTTGATTCGCCAATGGTCTTAAGTAAACTGTTCTCGATTTCTTCAGACACGACCGTCTCCTTTGGTGCATATTATTGCATAAAAACAAAAGGCTACCGAAGAAGTCCCCATCTTCCGCCCTGGGATGAGGGATTCGACCTCGAAGCGCAAATCAAAATTAGATTTGCGTCTCCGAC
>CAMLHD010000007.1 GCA_946479835.1 uncultured Candidatus Saccharibacteria bacterium
CGACATCTCGTTGTCCTTGCCCCACTTTTCCGGCTGCATCTGCACGCAGACCGCGGCCAGGTCATGGGTGGGCAGTAGGCTGATTATTTTCATTTTTATCCCCGATATTATTAATGTGAGTCAGATTTTTATCGGCGGCGGCCAATGTTTCTAGATCGTTATATTCTTCTTTTTGTTTGGCCCGGTAATACTTAAGCGCTATTGCCGAAGGCAGACCGATGAGCACACCGACTGCCATGACAGAACCTATAAACCAGGCTCCAGGCATGCCCGTACCGCCGCTTAGCGCCCGGATCCCGGCTGCCGCCACGGCACTTAAAAGCAGGGTGAAGCCTATGAATGTGCCAACTCCTGCCAGGATGCTCTTACTCATGCCTGGAGTTTAACATCCGGTTATGTTTTGCTGGAAAACTATTTCTCGTCGATGACTTCGCCTTCGACCGGCTCGTCTTTGTCCTTATTGCCTTCGCCTTCTTCAGGTTTGGCGTCTTCGGCCGGAGCTTCGCTTTGAGCGGCCTGCTCGTACATCTTGGCGCCGATCGGCATCAGCTTCTCGGAAAGTTCTTTGCCAGCGGCTTCAAGCGCAGCGGCGTCGGCCTTTTCGTCTTTGGCAACTTTCTTGGCGGCCTCCACGGCTTCATCAAGCGTCTTAATATCTTCTTCGGAAATCTTTTCCTTGTTATCAGATTTAAGCTTTTCGGCTTGATAGATGGCGCTGTCTAGGCCGTTGCGGGCATCAACGCTTTCGCGCTTCTTCTTGTCTTCCTCGGCGTGAGCCTCGGCGTCCTTGGCCATCTTTTCGACTTCTTCTTTGCTAAGGCCGGAGCTACCCTGAATGGTAATACTCTGCTCTTTGCCTGAACCTTTATCCTTGGCAGTAACGTTCAGGATTCCGTTGGCATCTATGTTGAATGTAACCTCAATCTGCGGCACGCCTCGCGGTGCCGGCGGAATACCGTCCAGGACGAAACGCCCCAACGACTTATTGTCTTGGGCGAACTCGCGCTCACCCTGCAGAACATGGATTTCCACCTGGTTCTGGTTGTCGGCGGCAGTTGAGAAAACTTCTGATTTGCTGGTAGGGATAGTGGTGTTGCGCTCAATCAGCTTGGTACTGACGGCGCCCATGGTTTCGATACCTAAGCTAAGAGGCGTAACGTCCAGCAGCAGCACGTCTTTGACGTCGCCCTGCAGCACGCCGCCCTGGATAGCGGCACCGATGGCCACTACTTCATCGGGGTTAACACCCTTCATCGGCTCTTTGCCGAAGATTTCTTTGACTTTTTTCTGTACGGCCGGCATTCGGGTCATACCACCCACCAGAACTACAGCGTCGATTTCTGAGGCGCTAAGACCAGCGTCTTTAAGAGCCTTTTCGCAGGGATCGGCCGTTTTTTCAACCAGTTCACCGACCAGACCCTCTAATTTAGCGCGGGTCAGTTTGTGTTCGAAGTGCTTAGGACCGTCGGCATCGGCGGTCAGGAAGGGCAGGTTGACATCCACTTCTGTAGCGGTGCTCAGCTCGATCTTGGCCTTCTCGGCTTCATCGCGCAGGCGCTGCATGGCAGCTTTGTCTTCGGTTATATCGATGCCGTGCTCTTTTTTGAACTCATCGGCGAAGTAATTTACCAGGACGCGGTCAAAGTCTGCACCACCCAGGTGTGTGTCGCCATTGGTGGATTTGACCTCGAAAACTCCGTCGCCCAGCTCCAAAATAGAAACGTCAAAAGTACCGCCACCAAGGTCATATACGGCGATCTTCTCGTCCTTCTTTTCGGCCTTGTCTAAACCATAAGCTAGGGCAGCTGCCGTAGGCTCGTTGATGATGCGCTTGACCTCAAGCCCGGCGATCTTGCCGGCGTCTTTGGTAGCCTGACGCTGCGAGTCGTTGAAGTAAGCCGGAACGGTAATAACTGCCTCGGTAACAGGGGATCCTAGGAAAGCTTCGGCATCGGCCTTAAGCTTGCCAAGTATCATGGCGCTGATTTCTTCCGGGCTGTATTCTTTGTCGCCCATCTTTACCTTAACGTGGTTATTGGACTTGACGATCTCGTAGCCCATCAGCTTAAGGTCGCGCTGGACTTCTTTGTCATCAAAGCTGCGGCCTATCAGGCGCTTTACTTCATAAACAGTGTTCTTGGAGTTGGTAACCTGCTGGCGGCGAGCCAGTTGGCCGACCAGCCGTTCGCCGTTCTTGTTGACAGCTACCACCGACGGCGTGGTGCGGCCGCCCTCGGAATTAGTGATAATTTCCGCCTTGCCGGCCTGCATGACCGCCATGGCGCTGTTGGTCGTACCTAAATCTATACCTATGATCTTACCCATATTTAGAAGTCTCCTTTTGTTAGCAATTCAAGCATTAGAGTGCTAATACAATTGTAGCACGGGTCATTTTAGCACTCAAGTACTTAGAGTGCTAATTTGCAATTTTTGTCACATACTTGTAATGCTGTGTTAAAATGCGCTTAATAGGAAATTAACTCGCATAGTCTATGGCAAGAGTTTTTGTATTTGGCAGCAGCGGTACGCACGGCGCCCATGTAGAAGGCGGCGGCTGGCCCGGCATGGTCAAGGATCATCTTACCCGTCTGGAAGAAGGCGGTGATATTCCTGGCTGCGAAGTCTTCAATTTTGCCAGCGGCGGTCAATCTGTCAAAGATTCTCTGAGGATTCTCAAAGCGGTAGCTGATCCCTACAGGCGTCGGCACAACCACGTGGTGCTTGAGGCAGGGCTGTTCGATTCCCGTGCCAAGCCTACGCCCGATACTTATGTCACTACCCCGGATGAATTTGCCGAGCAGCTGCGCCACTTCAAGGCGCACACGCTAAAGGTGCTGGGATTTTCCAGTCTGACACTGGTAGCGCCGCACCCGGTCAGCGAAATGCTGGAGGGACAACCGCTGCACGAGGCTCATCTTTCTTACCTCAGCAATCCACGCATCAAGGAATTCGGCCAAGTCATGCTTGATTTCGGCCATCGGTATGAGCTGCCCGTCCACGACGGCTTCGGGTTGTTTATGCGCGACCCTAATTGGCAACAAGATCTTCTATACCGGGACGGCATCCATCCTAACGAAGCCGGTCATGCCGTCATCTACGACGCTGTCAGCGATCCGTTAGCTGAAGTTATCCGCCAGGGATAGTTATTTAACTTATTCCTAAGAATTACCGCGCAGCTGCCTGATGGAGTCAGCCACTCTATAGGCAAAACGGGCCGCCTCATTATCTTCCGCTTCCCAAGCCAAAGCACCCTGCACTTCCGGATCAGCTCCCATGCCAGGCGGCAAACTTTCTCTTAAATCCGCCATCTGCTGTTCTGGATCGAATCGACGGCCTTCCAGGTCATTGCCTGGCAGCATGCGGTAACCGGTTGGCATTTAGGATTTTACCCTCACCATGGCGTGGCGGATAACTTCATCACCTAAAACGTAGCCGGCCTGCAGTTCTTCGCTGATAATTTCTTTTTCGCCTTCGCCCTCTTCGTGACTCACGGCTTCATGCAGCTCAGGGTTGAACTCCTCGCCTACAGTCTTGATGCGATCGACGCCAAGCTTGGCTAATGTCTGTTCAAACTGCTTGACAATAGAGGCGATGCCTTTCAGGTAATCGTTGTCCTTCAGCTCTTTGGGCTCATGCTTAAGCGCCCGCTCGAAATTGTCTATGACTGGTAATAGCTCTTTGACAACCATGGCTTTATAAAACGAACCAAGCTTGGCCCGCTCTTCTTCGGAGCGACGGCGGACATTCATGGCATCAGCACGCTCGCGCTGCAAAGCTTCGGTCAGCTCTGCAACTTGCACTTCCAGATCATTAAGGTTAGGCTTTTTGCTCAAAATTGTTCCTCCGAGAGTCCGGCCTCAAACTTCTCAACCAACGCCTTGGGGAAACTTTGGTTGACCTCTTCCGTGAGCTCTGCAAATACCAGCACCGCACTTGCGGTAGCGAACTTACCGGCCAGCCTGATATGTTCCATGTGTTCGCCGTTGACGTCTTCGCCGATTAAGTTTTCGATGACTTTGTCTTTTTCTGCCGTGGTCGGATCGTCAGGATTATCGGCCAGATCGAGCATAGAAGCCTTAAATATGGCCGCACGCGAAGTTTCATAAAAATTACTTCCGCTCCGCACTAAAGTGCCTCCTCTAAACTGCGGCCGGCGCTAGCGACCAAGCTCATGACATCACGGTAGCTCTGGCGGGTAGGACCTAAGACTCCGATGTAGCTGCGATCAGAGTAAGGTGAACGGAAGCGGCTGATAATCAAGCTGCAGCCGGCACTGGCACCAATCGGATTTTCGCGGCCGATATAAACGCTGAGCGGTTCGTTGGGAGCGGCTTCCCTTAGCCAAGGTTCAAGGTTATCCAGCAGCCGCGCAACTTCTTGCACCTGGCCCGGATGCATGAACTCCGGCTGGCCGAACAGATTGCTCAGGCCGCTCATGTAGAGCTGGTCGCCGATGGTGGCCATACCCAGGTTGTGGGTCAGCTCTACCAGTGTATCGACGGCATTGCGGATGGTGCGTTCGGGCAGGCCGCCGGCCATGATGCGGGTGGCGATTGCCCTCTCGCCGCGCCGTTCGTCGGCTTCGGGCTTGGCGTCGCCGATGTGATTGACATAAAAACGATAACCTTTGTCGGTAGGTACGCGGCCAGCGCTGGTGTGCGGCTGCTTGATATACCCCGAACGCTCCAGCTCGGCCATCTCGGCCCGGACCGTGGCGCTGGAAACATTGAAAACTTTAGCCAGCAGGCTGGAGCCCACCGGGCTGGCAACCTCGGCGTATTGTTCAACAATCGCCAGCAGCAACTTCTCTTGACGCTCCGTCATATGAATAAATTGTATAATTTTGGCACTCAAAAGGCAAGACTGCCAAGCGCTACTGGGATTTGAGGTTGAATTCTATGTAGCTGCCGTTGCTGGCACCGATATCGTCGGATTTGAACTTGACTTGATCTGGATTGATAACGTCTCCGGACTCGGCCTCCACAGTAACATGGTCGGGCCTAGCAAGAGATCGGTCCACCACGTTAGGCACGAACACGGCGATAAGTACCAGGCCGGTAGCGAACAGCAAGGCTACAGCAAAACGGTTGCGGCCGACAACGTCTTCATAATGCAGCTCGAAATTGCCCGTTATTACTTCCGGTTTGGTTTTATCGCGGCGGATATATTTGTTTCGGCGCCTGATAGTCGGCATAAGCGTTATTATCACACAAGCCTAAGGTGTAAGCAAACGCTCACTGTATTGACTTTTTGTTAATTTTTTGATATAATATAATTATGATCACTAGTTTGGGCTCAGGTGTTACTACCCCTGAAATTTCCCTGATCTTGCCAGCTTATAACGAGGCCAGCCGCCAAGAAACCAAGGGCGGGCCCGAAGGCGAGGCTTTTAAGCGCGCCGTCGGCACTTATCAGGATTTTTTGAGTAACAGCTTTGACAATTGGGAGCTGAGTGTCGTTAGCGACGGCTCTACCGACGGTACTGTCGAGCTGGCTGAATCTTTGGGCGTAGACAATGTCATCGCCTATGAGCATAACCGCGGCCGCGGTTACGCTCTGCGCTTAGGCTACCTGGCCGCCCGCGGCGGCGTCCGCATTTATACCGATTCCGACGGTTCTTACGGGCCAAAGACTATTCAGGAACTGTTCGACGAAGTAGACGGCGGTGCCGACATCGCCGTTGCCTACCGTGCCGGCGAAGCGCAGCACGAATCAATGGCCAGGAAATACGGCCACTGGGCTATGCATAGGCTATGCGAGATAATCGCCCCAACCGGCATCAAGGATCCGCAGGCTGGCGCCAAAGCCTTCAGCGCTGACGCCGCCAATCTGATTTGGGGCAACTACGTGACTCAGGAACGCTGGGCGGCCGACCGCCAGGCCATGTTCCACGCCCGCAAGCTGGGACTGGATGTAGCGCAGGTACCGGCCGAGATCACGCCAGTCGGCGATTCTCGCGTCAAAGTTATAAACGATGCCGTCGATATGGTGGCCGACAGCATACATATCCGCCTGGACGGCCGGAACGGCCAGTTCGTTACGCTCTTTGATAACTCGGTTTCCAAGCTAGCCGCATCAACCAAGGCCGGCCTGAATCACGTCCTGGATAAAGCCGCCTAAAAACTAACCGTTGTTAAGATAAGCTTGGACTTCCAAAGCCAGCTGTTCGGCATGATCGCGGCCGCGTATCTGCTCAGTGCCTTCCAGCCGGCTGCCGCGGGCCAGCTCGTCTACCTTAACAGCCGTCTCGTGAATCTCATGATTAACGACAAATTGATAAAAATCGGCGTTCAGCGCCGTGGCTATCTCGGCCTGGGCGCTCTGTAACCGCCGCCTAAACTCGGCCTCCGGCATCCGTCCGCGGCCTTTCAGGCGTTTCATCCAGGTTTCAAAATCCGGTGGCAGCATGAATATGATCAGCGAATCGGGCTTGTATCGGTGAATGCTGGCTGCACCGACCACTTCCAGCTCATGAAGCGGTATCTTGTCGACTGAAGCAGCGGCAGTAAGCTCGGCCATGCTTACGCCCGATACTTGCTGGCCATGGATGACCGCGGCCTCCAAATATGCCCCGTCTTCCAGGCCCTGCAAGAAATCCTCTTCGGTCCGAAACCAGTATTCGCGGCCGTTCTTTTCCATTACGCCGTTGTTCTCGCGTGGGGCACGGGTAGTATCGGAAACCACAAAATGATAACGCCCGGTTTCTAACAGCAGGTTGATGAGAGTATTACGGCCAGCCGCTGTCGGACCTACAAGCAGCAGCAGGGGAATCTGATTAAGCACTTCCAGGTTGGTATTGCTCGGCTTGTAGCTTTTAAGAATCTTTTGGAATTCGGCCAGATGCTTCAGGCCGTTCTCTTTTGGCATAGGATATAGATATCACATACCGGCGGATTTCCCAAACGGGCGTAAAAGATTTACTTGATAACTTTTTGCAGATGTTCGTAAAGCACGCCTGCCGAAGCCCGGGCCCGGGCCGATTCGGTGGTGTCAACTTTGCCGCTGGCGATGGTACGCAGCGTACCTACAGCCGTATCCAAATTATCGTTCAGGATAAAGACGTAGGATTGGTCGGCCAGCGCCGCCTGCAGGGATTCTTTGGCTTCAAGCAGCCTTGATTCAAGGTCTCGGTCGCGATGCGCGCTTATCCGCCGCATCCATTCCGAATGATTGGGCGGCACGATGTAGACCGGCTGGACCGATGCGAAGCCTAAGCTCTTGAACGCAGTCAATGAAGAGGAGATGATCGGCATGGTACAGACGCCGCTTGACGGATACGAAGAAGCTTTGGTTCCGTAGACTTCGCTGCCGCGTTGGATGACGAACTGGACGAACTCGCCGCGTTCGATCTCGGCGCAGAGATTATTAAAATCTGTCCGGAAATTATATTCCCGTCCTTGGACCTCGCCCTCGCGCGGGGCGCGGGTAGTATCGCCGACCACGAAGGGCAGGCCGGCCTGATGAACGATGGTTGACTTGCCGGCTCCGGTTGGACCGACCACGGCAATCAGATTAATGTGCGACAGTTGTTCCAGGACATCCTGGTTTGCACTATAATTAGGCTGAAGCCCGGCCAGCTTAGCCAAAGCAGTCTGCTTATCCATTTCGGTTTAATTGTAACAGATAAAACTTAAGCTTTGGTTGGTTTTAGGCCGCAATTCGCGCCAAGTGTCCTATTCCGGCCAGCAAGCTTATGCGCTGCTCTTCGAAATCTATGTTGTGGAACTCATACTCCGCGAACCCAGTATCCCACTCCTCATAATCGATGATGTGCCCGTCCACCTTTACGCCTAAGCAGGCGCAATTGCCGATGGTCGAAAGATTCAGATGGCCAGGCCTCAAGAAACCGGCACTGAAACTGAACAACCTGTCATCTTTATCCAGATCCAGGGCTGGAACAATCTCGTCGCCTATCAGCCTCTCGAATACGTCCAGCATCACTTCTCGTGCACCCTTGAATTCGGATTTGCCGCAGCTCCGCTGCAGCCAGTTATAGAACTTCGGCGTCGCGAAAGGGTTGCCGAACAAGTCCAGGTGCAGTGGAAATTTTGGAATTTGGTCGTACGGAGCGCTAGCGCCAGAAGGCGCATAAGACTCGCGCACGAGGTTGACTGAACTTAATGGAACCGCGACTCCGCCAATGCTGAAGGCTCTGTCATCCCGCTCGTAATGCAAAGGAAACATGCTGATATCCGCATGTTCAAATATTGGGGGAAGTGTTATTTGCGGCATATTAGTCACGTTTTAATAGAACCGTGAAGGCTTCGGCCGGAATATCGACTTTGCCGAATCTTTTTAAGCGCTCCTTGCCTTTCTTCTGTTTGGCCAGGACCTTTTTCTTGCGTGATACGTCGCCGCCGTACAAGCCGGCCGTAACATCTTTGCGGTAGGCGCTGATGTCTTCGCGGGCGATGAAGCGGCCTCCGATGCCGGCCTGCAAGGCAACCTGGAAGTTCTGACGGGGAATTATTTCCTTAAGTTTTGCGACAGTTTCGCGCCCCACCCTTTCGGCTTCGGATTTGTGGACCATTACGCTCAGGGCGTCCACTCGGTCGCCGGCCACGTAAAAATCCAAACGCACCAGGCTTTCGGGCCGGTAATTATCCAACTCATAGTTGAACGAACCGTAGCCGCTGGTGATGCTTTTGAGCGAATCGTAAAAATCTGTCAGCAAGTTAGCCAGAGGCGCTTCAAAGCTGATAACGGCCAGTTGGGCGTCGACGTAAGATACGTTTTTCTGGAACCCGCGGGTAGAAGCCACCAGCTGGATGACGGATCCCACATAAGGCTTGGGGCAGACGATCTCGCCCTTGATCCAGGGTTCGCGGATTTCGGCGATCTGGGCGGGGTCGGGCAGGTCGGCCGCCGATTTTATGATCAGATCTTCCCCTTTCAAAAGCTGCACGTGGTAATCGGTAGAAGGGTTGGTGATGATCAGCTCCAAGTTGTATTCGCGCTCCAGCCGCTCACGGACTATATCCATGTGCAATAGACCCAAGAACCCGACTCTGAAACCGAAACCTAAGACGGGTGAATTTTCCGGATCATACACAAGCGCCGAATCGCTTAAAGAAAGTTTTTCGATGGCATCTTTGAGACCCACATAATTCTCGTTGCTGTCAGGGAACACGCCTGCGTAGACAAACGGCTGGACGTCTTTATAGCCGGGCAGCGGTTCGATAGCAGGGGATTTGGCCAGAGTTACAGTGTCGCCCACTTTGGCTTCCCGGGTTGACTTAAGGTTGGTGACAACATAGCCTATCTCACCGGTTTTTAGCTCGCCAGCAGGGGACATCGCCGGATTCAGGCTCCCCACCTCCAATGCTATGCCGTTGGTGGCCGTAGAAATCATGCGGATTTGATCGGATTTGGCGATACGACCGTCAACGACCCGGACGTATAGGATAACGCCGCGGTAATCATCGTAATAGCTGTCAAAAATAAGAGCGCGGGTATCCCCTGCTGAGCCGCTGGGGCAGGGGACTTTTTCGACGACGTGGTCCAGCACCGCTTCCACGCCCTGCCCTGTCTTAGCGGAAATCATCAGGATATCTTCTTTTTTACAGCCCAATAGTGAGACGACTTCCCCGCTCACCCGCTCCACGTCCGCGGCCGGCAGATCGATCTTGTTGAGTACGGGAATAATTGTCAGATCGGCTGACATTGCCAGATAGACATTGGCTAGAGTCTGCGCCTGAATGCCCTGGCTGGCATCAACCACCAATATAGCGCCTTCGCAGGCTTCTAAGCTGCGCGAAACTTCGTAAGAAAAATCCACATGGCCCGGCGTATCAATAAGATTGAGCTCGTAATCCTTGTATTTCATGCGTACCGGAGCCAGCTTGATGGTGATCCCACGCTCCCGCTCCAGATCCATCTTGTCTAAGATCTGTGCCTTCATTTCGCGCTTGGCGACCGTGCCGGTCAGTTCCAACAGCCGGTCGGCCAGCGTGCTTTTGCCATGGTCAATATGAGCGATGATGCAGAAATTACGGATGTGTGATTGGTCCATTAGACCATAATTCTAACAGATAACCACCCCTGTTACCAGTCAACTTTGACCGGGCGCAAAAGAAGCTTGCCTGCCATCCTGAGCCGGGCTACCACCGGTACTGCTTCTTCAAGACTGAACAGCGATGACATGCCTACATGGACTGTAGCGGTTACCAAAGTTATCATGCCAAGCTTAACGCCCAAAGTCAGGAAGCCGGTATCGGTGGACTGCAACGGAAAGATCTGCACCATTATATAAGCGGCCACGACGCTGAAGCCCGTTACGGACATTATCCGCCAGACGCCACCCCAGAAACTTCTGTCGAACAGTTTGAAATCTTTTACAAGCATGATGCCGAACAGGATAAATACCTCGGCGGCGGCTACTATTGACTGAGCCAGCGCCAAGCCCGACACGCCGTAGGCATCCTTTTGCGACAGCTGCCAGGCCAGCACGATGTTCAGGGCAATCGCGAACATGGAAACGAACAGAGGTGTCCAGTTATCTTTTTGGGCGTAGAAATAGCGCGAGATTATAGAGTATACGATCCGGAAGAAAATCGCCGCGCAAAGAAAACCGAAGATAACGGCGATTTCTGGGGCGTCACGAGAAAAGATAATACGGGCCAGGTAACCGCGGGCAAAGAAACAGATGACCACTACCGGCACGGATATCCAGATCATGATTCGCAGGATCTGCAGGAATTCCTTGCGGAACAGATCCGGCCTGCCCTGGCTCAAGCGCTCGCTCATGCGCGGAAAAGCCGCCGTGGAAATGGTGGTGCCGATCAAGAGAATCGGCGCCGTGTGCAGCACATAAGCGTTTTCATAATAGCTTAGATAACCGGTGCCAAGGCGCCTGGCAAAGTTGGTCTCGGCAATCGAGTTGATGGAGTCGATACCTTGGTCGACGGAACGCGGCGGCAGCTGGCGCATAATTTTTCTGAAGTCGGGCGATTTGAAATTTATGGTCGGCCGCCAATTGAAATGCAACCCGCCCATTCCAAAGAACACCACTACAACCTGTAGTATCGCACCTATCAGGGCTCCTAAACCTAGGCCAACCAAGCCAATGTTGTCCTTAAAGACAAAGATGCTGATGATGATAACAAGGTTGTATACCAGCGGGCCGATAGCGTAAAAGAAGAATCGCCCGAAAGTCTGCTGGGTAGCCGTCAGGATGCCGGCTATAGTGAACAGCAGCGGGTTGAATGCCACCAGACGCATTATAATTACGGCATTATTGAGCTGCTGCGGCTCCATGTCCGGCGCCACGACGTAATGGATCAATGGCCTGGCAAAAATAAAGATCAGGACGCCTAAGACTGCCATGATGATGGCCAGCAGATTCAATAGGCTAGTCGAGAGTTCCCATACGCCCTTGCGGTCATGCCGTTCCAAATGATCCGCTAGCACTGGAATGAAAGCGACGCCTAAGGCGCCGGCGGCTACTGTATAGAAAAAGAAATCGGGGATCTTAAAGGCGGCAAAGAACGCGTCGGTGCTTTCCGGACCGAGCGCATCGAAGTTGGCGTTGACGAACTTGACGCGCAGAAACCCAAGTACCTGGCCTATAAAAGTAGTTGCGACCAACAAAGCGGCGGCGCCGCCGACTGTCAGGCGCTTGCTTGCGCGTTTCAATATTCGGCTTTTCACTAGCAAATATTATAGGCTGGCCTCATCTTGATATCCAGGATTAAGTACCATATAAATTGTATTTAATTTCACTTTTAGGGGAGAGCGGCCGGAACGAAAAGCGAGCTTTAGCGAGTGCGGCCTAATACAGTGCCGCTTCTTTCGGCATCTTTGCGCCGTCCAGAATCGAAATTACTTCTTCGGCTTCAACCGTCTCTTTTTCGAGCAGCCGCTTCTTAAGGGCTTCGAGTTTGCTCAGGTTGGCCTTGATGACCGAGCGGGCTCGGACGGCGGCTTCGGTAATCAGGCTTTCGACTTCATCATCGATCAGCTTGGCCGTATCGTCAGAGAATTGCTTTTCGTGCACCATGCGTTCCAACATCATGCCTTCTTCAACATGAAAGACCTGGTTGCGCAGTTTGCCCTTGCCCATACCTTGATTAACAACCATTTCTCGTGCCAATTCTGCGGCTTTTTGCAGGTCGGAGCCAGCGCCAGTCGTGACATGGTCGCCGCCGTATTTGACTTCCTCGGCAATACGGCCGCCCAGCATACGGGCCAGCACATCCTTATATTCGATGATGCTGTGGTAGCTCTTATCTTCTGGTGGAATAAACCAGGTTACGCCGCCGGTGCCACCGCGTGGGATGATTGTAACTTTATGGACCATGTCGCTGTCCGGCAGTACATGGCCGACGATGGCGTGGCCGGCTTCATGGTAGGCGGTCATTTCTTTCTCTTTATCGGACATGATTTTGCTCTTGCGCTCAGGACCGATGGCAACCTTTTCAAACGCTGCTGTTACATCGGCTTGGGTGATTTCATGGCGGTTATCTCGAGCCGTTAAGATAGCAGCTTCGTTAGCGATGTTCTGCAAATCTGCTCCAGAGCTGCCAGCGGATTTGGCCGCCAGGGCATCAAGATCAACATTCTTGCTGAGCGGCTTCTTGGCAAAGTGGATCTTCAAAATAGCTTCGCGGTCTTTGCGGTCAGGCAAGCCGATGTTGACGCGGCGATCGAAACGTCCGGGCCGCAGCAGAGCCGGGTCAAGAACATCTGACCGGTTGGTAGCCGCCAGCACGATAACATTAGTGCCTTGTTCGAAACCGTCCATTTCTACCAGAATCTGGTTGAGGGTCTGTTCACGTTCGTCATGCCCGCCGCCCATGCCGGAGCCGCGGCGGCGGCCGACAGCGTCGATTTCATCTATGAAGATAATGCAGGGCGCATTCTTCTTGGCCTTGGCGAAAAGGTCGCGGACGCGGCTGGCGCCGACACCTACGAACATTTCCACAAACTCCGAACCGGAAATACTGAAGAACGGCGCGTTGGCCTCGCCAGCGACAGCCCGGGCGAGCATCGTCTTGCCGGTACCCGGAGGGCCCACCAGAAGTACGCCTTTAGGAATCTTTGCGCCGACGTTTTCAAATTTCTTGGGAAACTTCAGGAACTCAACGACTTCTTGCAGATCCTGCTTGGCTTCGTCAGAGCCAGCTATTTCCTTGAAAGTGACTTTGTCTTTCTCGTTGCCATACAATCTGGCCCGGCTCTTGCCGAAACTTAAGGCCTGATTGCCTTGCCCCTGCGCGCTTCTAAGCATAAAGAATAGGATGAAACCGATTAAGATCACTGGCAAAAGCGCTATGCCAAGCTGTGCCCAAACGCCCCCGCCTTCGGTAGGGGTCTCGTAAGATATCTGGACCTTGCCCGGCTCGATACCGTCTTCGGCGACGGTTGAGTTAGGATCTTTTTGCGATTCGATCGTCGGATTTTCTTTGTCCTTTTCGGTCACCTCTACTTTTGAGCCGCTGATCGTCATCTTGTCATATTTGCCTTCGTTGGCTTCGGATACGACCTGGCTGTAAGGCAGTTCTTGCAACTTGGTAGGTTGGTTGTACGCCGAGAATACGACCGCGCCGATCAAGATCAGCATGGCAATGAAACCGGCGTTCTTTAAGTTGTTGCGGCCTCCTCGGCCCCCCACTGGTTTCTTCGCACGGAATGGTTTCTTAGGATCCATGAATAGACATTATACAGATACAGTGAAGTACGGACTAGACGGTTTTATACTCGGCTTTTGTTTTAGAGAAAGACACTTTGCTGGTCGAATCCAGCAGCAGGTCAGTATTGGGCTGGGCGGTACGGATCGCCACCGTTAGTCTGTCTACCAGCCAACGGCTAAGCTGGCGCTTGCCGTTATGGCGCAGCCACTCAGCCACCAGTTCCGTAGCTACCCGGTAAGGCAAGGCTATGACGTCGCGGCGGCGCAGACTGGAACGATCGGGCTGAAGATGCAGCAAAAGCTCAAGCTGCAGGTCGATGGCATGGTTCAGTTCGCGCTGCCGCCTAAGCAAGGCCACGAACCGATGATAATCGCTCGGGCTTTTCAACTTGGCTTTTTTCAGGATGCTGTGTCGGACATAGTTGCGGCGATAATCCTGATTCTGATTAGTGCTATCCTCATGCCAGGTCAGACCGTTGGCCTCGGCGTAGGACTTAAGGCTGTGCTTGGGTACGTGCAGCAGTGGCCGGTGAATCCCATTATTAAGATTATTTAATGAGCTGAGCCCTTTGCGGCCGGTGCCACGCATCATGTTAAGCACCGCTGTCTCAACCGAGTCGTCCAGATGATGGGCGGTAATGATGCCTTCAGCGGCGGCGTGGTTCTGGACGCTGCGCAAGAATTCATAACGGGCCGAACGGGCCAATGCCTCGCTGGTATCTTTGCCCAAATGCCCTTCGGCATACACGAACGGCATGCCGTGTTCCTTCGCCGCTTCCTGTACCAATTGGCGGTCCTCGCGAGAATCGTCGCGGATACCGTGATCAAAGTGGGCGATGGTAATCCTAACGCCCGAATCCTTGGCTTTATGGAGCCTTGAGAGCAGGTCCAGCAGCACCATCGAATCAACACCGCCGCTGACGGCGGCCACGTAATGACCCGGCTTCAATCTGATAGTCTTTGCAATGTCCATTAGGTTTATTCTAATCTAATTTATATGAAGCGTTTGTATTTTATCCGCCATGGCCAATCGGAAATGAATGTACTGGGACTTTTTGCCGGCCGTATCGAAACACCTCTCACCGAAGAAGGCCGCCGCCAGGCAACCAAGGCTGGCAAGAAAGCCAAAGATCTTGGTATAGATTTTATTGTCAGTTCCCCTTTAAGCCGGGCGCACGATACTGCCCGGCTGGTCGCTAAGGAAATCGGCTATCCTGAGGATAAGATCGCCTTAAGCGAACTGCTGCTGGAGCGCAATTACGGCTCAATGGAAGGCCGGCCTTATTCGGATAACGCCCGCAACAATGATTTCTCGGGCTCCGAATCTAAGAAAGAACTTTTAGCTCGAGCTCGTCAGGCCTTGACCATGCTGGAAGAAATCGAGGCCGACACCATCCTGGTGGTCAGCCACGGCTCCTTCGGCAGGGCGCTCAGGCACCATGTGCTGGAAGATTTCCCCTTTACTCACCCGCACCGCATACCCAATGCAGAGATCCTGGAACTTATTTGAATAAAAGAAACGGCCCGAAGATTCAGACCGTTTCTTTGGTAGCAGGGGCGAGACTTGAACTCGCGACCCCAGGCTTATGAGTCCTGTGCTCTAACCAGCTGAGCTACCCTGCCTTAAAAAACAAGGCTTAGTTTAACACATTTTATCTCTGTTATCTAGGGTATGAAACCAATAAAAAACTCCGAAATGTTTCGGAGTTTTTTATTTGCTTACAACTTGGCGATTTCTTTGTCTATTTCGAGGATTGCCGTATCGTTGGTGGGTAAGAATTCGTAGGTTAAGTTTTTCATTTTTTTATTTCCTTATGTTTTTTACTGTTTGTTTTGTCATGACAGTGATTACATATTAGCATAAGCTTGATTATTTGTCAATAATATTTATGGTTATTTTATGTTTTACCCTTGTTATTATCTTGTACTTATGTTTTACTAACGTTAGCAGGTATATCTGTTCTTATTAGATTAAAGAATGTTCGCCTTCGGATTACGCAGGAAGAGTTCGGCAAAGCTAGCAAGACGGAAGAATAAAGGTCGAAACACTGCGTTTAAAAAGTAATCCTGAAGGATTCAGATGTACAAACTATTCGTAGGCGGACTGCCATTTGCAACCACTGACGATGAGCTACGCGATACTTTCGCTGCTCACGGCACGGTTGCTTCAGCCGTCGTCATCAAGGACCGCGACACCGGCCGCAGCAAAGGCTTCGGTTTTGTCGAGTTCGAGAGCGACGACGAAGGCAAAGCTGCCGAAAAGGCCTTGAACGGCGCCGATCTTGGCGGCCGTTCAATCACCGTAAACGAAGCCCGCCCGCGCGAAGAGCGCCCACGGCGCGACTTCGGCGGTGATGGCGGCGGCCGCAGCTGGTAATACCAGAAACGGCTAAAGCAAACACCCCCTACTTGCTAGGGGGTGTTTTTTTATTAATCCAGCCGTGCGGCATCAGTTCCAGCAACGGCCGCCTGCGACGCCTGGGAGTAGAACTGGATTTCATTTTGCCTATCAGTTTTGGCCGCGTGCGGCCTTCGTTGTAATGCGAATAAATCTCTAGGGTGCTTACCAGCAGAATCATTATGACCGGACCGAAAACGACTCCCGGCGCCCCAAAGATCGCCATGCCCGAAAAGACGGCCAGCAGCAGAAGCGCGCTATTCAGCCGGGCAGCCTCCGGCACCAAGCTGGGTCGCAAGATGTTATCTATACTCGAGACGACCAGCATGTGCCATAAGATTATGAACACGCCCTGCCAGAAATTACCGGTGAATATCAGTATGATGCCGATCGGGATCGTCAGGATGCCGCCGCCTAAAGGTATGAAGCTTAGGAAGACCAAGATTGTCAGGAAGAACCAGAAATAATCTATGCCCATAAGCCACAAACTGAACGCGCTTAAAGTTCCCTGGACTGCGGCAATAATGAACTGCCCCTTTATCATCGCTACCGTCATAGCCGAAGCCCGGTTCAAATAAAGGTTGTTGATGGAATTATCGAATGGGCTGAGTTTCTTCGCAAAGCCGATCAGCGAATCCTGATTCTTCCACATGCCGATGATCAAGAAAATGGACAAGATAAAAGTAGAAATAAAGCCAAAAATGGCAGTGCCGGCTGATTTTATCAGGCTTGCCAGCCCGTTCAGCAGTTTTGTACCGATGTCCTTCACGGTGTTGGCGGCCTCTTCTTTACTGACCTGGGGTGCATCGCCGCCTGGCAGCAGCGTAAGTACGCTGTTTATACGTTCGACGCTTTGATCCACCACCGTTTCGACATCCACGATACCCACCTCCAGGTTGCCGCTGTTGAAGTCATCTATGATCTGGTTCACCTGCCCGATGGTAACCAGCAGGATAAAAGTTATAGGGATAATGACTGTCAGGGTAGCTACGATCAGCGCGAATATTACCGACCACGTGCTGCTTTTGGTCTTTTTAAGAAGATACTTGTAGACCGGATTGAAGGCAAAAGCTATCAGCGCCGACATCAGGACGACGCTGATATAAGGCCAGACGAATATGAGCAGCAGCACGGCCGCAGCCGCTACCACTATGGTTACAGCAAGCGGTATTCTTTCTGGCCGTGATTTCTTGGCCGCCATCGGTTAAGCAGCTACCGGATGCGGGCGGCGCGGGCGGCCTTATTGGCTTCCATGCCAAGCGCGATCAGCAGCGGTCCCGTCAGCAGCGCGTAAAGACCCAAGATCCAGACAAAGGCCACGCCGGCCGATACCGGCTGGAACAGGATGACGATGCCGGCTAGTCCGGTAACCAGACCGATGACCACCATGAGCAGGCGGTTAAAGCTCGGCCCTTCCGAAAACAGCCCCTCGACTACTTCGATAACGCCCCTAAGGATAAGAGCAAAACCTATCAGCAGGATCAGTGTCGCGAACGAAACGCCCGGATGCCTAAGCAGGTAAACACCTACGCCGATCTCAACCAATCCCAAAACCAAGTGCAGCACGCGTGTCAGCACAGCGTGTTCCTCGTTCATTAGATTGCTGATTCCGAACACCAGCCCGACAAGGCCGTTCACCAATATATAGGTACTGAATAAATAGATAAGCGTGACCAGAGTGATGTCTGGCCAAAAAACGGCGGCGATACCGAATAAAATTGCCAGTACACCGCGAAACGCTAGGCTACCCCCACCGTATGCATTGTCTGCGTCCATAGACCCCTCCTTTAATACTACTGATTCGATAATCTGCCTCGGATTACAATTAGTCAATACTTTAAGAAAAAAATAAAGGCCATTTACATATAGCAAGAGCAAGAGAATAATGTAATTGAAAGGATATTATATATGTCCAACCTATCTGTTAGACAATGGCTGAGCTTAGGATGCAGGGTAATTTTGGCTTTGTTTTTGCTGTGGGTCGGCGTGCGGCTGCTTTTCTTTGACGATCAGCTCAGCAGCGCCATCCTATTGTCTGTCGGCATGCTGATTATACTAACCGGTATTGTCGGCTTTTCGTCCAATATCGGCGTGTTCTCGATTTTGGCTTTGATTGCTTTGTATTTTCTAGCCCGCGCCAGCGGGCAGATCGAGGGCGCGTGGCTGGCCAGGCTGGCCGGATTCGCCTGTCTGCTACTTAGCGGTTTTGTTATTTACACTCTATATACAAAATCCAAAACTAAAGATCTGGAAGATATCGATATCTAGAGGGCGGCTTCGTCGCCGTGTACCGTCAGTGCGTAGATGATCAGAACGTTGACGACGATGGCGATGATGGACCAGATCGGATAGGCTGACACGAAGGTAAAGTGGAAGATTACACCTAAGACTGCCAGCATCACGCCGACTACCCGGCCCCAGACCTTGCCGCTGAATACGGCTGTACCAGCCATCATCACTACTAGGCCCAGGAGCAGGTGTACCCAGCCCCAAGTGGTGAAGTCAAAGACCACCAGGTTTTCCTCTGAGACCAGGTAATACCGGTCGTTAAGCAGAGCCGTAAAACCCGTAATCATCTGCAGGATACCCATCACAATCATTAGGAATCCAGAAAAGTACGCCCATCCTAACCACCCTGTAACTTCGTTAGAATTGTTTCTTGCCATGAAATCCTCCTCCTTTTATAGAACTTTGATTACGCTTCGCCTGCTTCGTGGCCATGGATCGTCAGTGCGTAGATCACAAATACGTTGACGACGATGGCGATGATGGACCAGATCGGGTAAGACGACAGGAAGGCAATGTTGGCCAAGGCGCTTAAGACCGCCAACAACACGCCTACGGTCCGTCCCCACACCTTGCCTGCTCCGGCAGCCAGTCCGGCGGCAATCAGGAGAACCCCGATGCCTAGGTGTACCCAGCCCCAGGTAGAGTAATTAAATGCTAAAATGCTGCTTTCCGTGACTACGTAGTAGTCGTCTTTAAATAGCGCAACCAGGCCGGCGATGGCCTGCATGCCACCAACGATGAGCATCATCGCGCTGGCAAAATAAACCCAGCCCACCCATCCGGTGGACGTTACTTTTCTTTGTGGCATATTACCCTCCTGCCTTATTTCCTAATTTTAATTGTTCTACTTTCTGCGGCAATGTCAATACTATGGTCCTGAATTCTTGTACCAATCTGGGACTTATTGCATGCCAGGTTTTTGTTTTTGCTATGATTGGTCTATGGCCAAAGATACGAAAAAAGAAGTCCAAGCCTATTTAGAACACCTTAGCTACCGCCATGTAGCCTACCTGGCCCTGCTGTATATACTGGCCGGCGGTGTGTTTTATCACTTTGTGGAAAAGTTCACCTGGCTGGACTCGTTTTATTTCACCTTCATTACCCTTGCCACTGTCGGCTACGGCGATTTTGCGCCCAAAACAGCCGTTGGCAAGCTCTTTACTATGTTTTATGTACTCTTGGGCATCAGTATATTCATAGTCCTGGCCAAAGTAATTCTTACGGGTGTGGCTATCCGCCATGCCAACCGACGTAAAAAGTAGCCTTCCCCTATAGTTCTTTTGCTATACTGCAATCAGCAACTCTTTAAAAATAAAAATCAAAACTATGCCCACAGATCAAAATACAAGCTCGGAACAACCTAATAACAGTACTCCTACGGATCAGCCCATTGGAGCGGGGGCGGTACTGCCGCCGTCGCAGAGCGCTTCTAAAAAGCGCTTTGGCCTGACCAAGAAGAAATTGTTAATTTTAGCAGCCGTGCTGCTGCTTGGCGGCGGCGCGTTCGCTTACTGGCAGTTCTTCATGAAAGACTCAGAGGGCTCGGACGGCTCAAGCTTCTCTCAAACCGACCTAGCCGGTAAAGATCTGCCGCTTAAAGACAATCTGGATTTTGCCGACAAGTTCCTGCCGGATTACAGCGACATGCGCGGCTACGCCGACACCGGCGGCGAACATTGGTACGCATCTTTCAAATCGATCATTGTGACCCAGGAGGGCGATTACCGGGTTTACAATCAGCATCAGTTCGATGGATTGTCTTCGTTCACGGGCGTCATGGAGACGGACGATCAGATATGGATTTCCGGCCAGGGCGGAGTGGCCCGGTATCAGCACCCGAGCGATACTTTCAAGACCTATCTGAAAGGCGAAGCCAACACTGCTTTATTCGTCGATCCGTTCGACGGCACGCTGTATGCGGCCACCTTCGGCACCACCTACGTTTACGACAAGCAGGCCGATGAATTCAAGCCGATGGAAGGCGCGCCACGCGGCGTCCGGACCTTTGGCTTTACTAAGAACCATGTCATTTCCACGGCCCCAAACCACAATGAAAACAATAACCCTGTCCAGCTGTACAACAAGCAGTCCAAGCAGTGGAGTGTGCCGAGCAGCCTGCAGTATTTTGCGGCGGGCAAACGTTCATCGGAAGTGGACCAGATTACCGTGGACGGCCAGGTCATCACCTATGGCCGGCATGTCAATTACCAAAGCTGCGAGCAGGAAGGCCAATATCCGGCTACCGTTATCTATCAGCTTAAGGACGACGGCAGCTTTGAGGAGCTCAAAGACCTGCAGGCCCAGTTCGCCAAGAACGAGGCTCACGGCTACGCCTACTCGCGTACCGCCTTGCGCGGTTCGGGCAGCTGTAACGGCGATGGATCGGACGCGTTCGTAGTTGATCTTAAAGTAGATAACGGCAAAGTTGCCGCCGCTAACAAGCGCGCCCTCGATTACGACAACGGCTTTGCGTTCTATACCTACGCCGACCGTGTCGACCAGCTTGAGAAAGAGATTGGCTTTGCGCCGAAGACCGCGTATGTCCACGCCACGGCGGATGGCTCGGTCTTTTCCGTCTGGCATTCGTCACGGGCAAAATCGCTTGTCTCTACGAACGGCGCTTATAAGAACGTCGACCGGCGGGCATCGTTCAGCACCAACGGCAGCGTATTTTCTTATGTTGAGTGCGCCGGCGGCCAGTATGTGATTGAAAGTTCAGGCAAAACAGGCGACTTTACCCAGCCCTTCCTGCTCACCATCCAGAAGATCGAAAGCAGCTCACCGACGGAAGTTTACAAGACCCAGAACGAGCCGCTGTACGAAAGCGTGGCCGCCGAATTTTTCATGGCCAACTCCGAAGGCATCTGTGTGGACGATAACATCGTCTTGCTTGGCACAAACAAGATCGGCGTATTTGATCCGGCCGCCAAGAAACTGACCCCCCAGGACTTAGGCAATACCACCAGCATGGAATTGAGCACTGTTAACAAGGCGCGCACCGAGTTCAACTTTGTCGATGTAGGCAGCCGCCAATTCGTCCGGGTCGGCAAAGATGCCGCCCAGAAAAAGGCCGTAACGTTTGCCAACAACGTTTTGTCTTCATCCGAAACCAACGGCACGAAACTTTACGTTTTCAACGACAATCACGTCGTGCTGGCCCAGAGCGATTCCAAGCAGGAAGGCAGCCATAAATTGGTAACTTTCAAGGCTCAGGACGGCACAGTGGTCAAGAACTCCGCGCTTTCCAAGGTACCGTCCGACGGCATAGAGTACGATTCCGAACGGTTTGTCCTGCAATACGACGATGGCGAGACCAAGCTTATCAATGCCGCCACCCATGAAGACAGTACAATCTCAAAATCAGGCAGCATAATCGCAGATGACTCCTTCCCCATAATCAAAGATTCCAATTCGGAGTTTATTGTTTCCGACGGACATGTGTGGTTCACCGCCCAGCATTGGGGCGTGATCGGCTACAAAGTATCTTAATCTAAGGGCGCGATCTAGGCGCCGACGTGCTTGAGCACTTCGTAAACCGCGAACACCGGCCAGATTAAGGCCTTTAGTATCGCCAATATGACTTCCCAGAAGCCGTTGGCTTGATCGATGTAATAAACCGCGGCGCCAATGATGCCGAAACAGTAAACAATGTTACCGCTGCTTTCTTTGGCGACCACTTTGGTCTTTTCTTTAACCATAAATTCAGTATAGACCATAGCGGCCCAAGCAAGTATGAGCCTAAGCTGACTTCAGCAAACTTTCAACACATTCAAGCAAGGCTTTGGGCGAAACGCTGGCCTTCAGGACATACTGGTCGGCGCCCAGTTTATAAATCTGATTAAGAGTCTTGGGATCCGATAGATTGCTAAGGGCAAGCACCTTGGTTGCGGGATAGTTTTGCTTAAGCTTGGCTTGTTCCAAAAATTCCAATCCGCTCATGACCGGCATCAATATGTCGAGCAAGATAATATCCGGCTTCGCTTTGCCCAGTGCATCGAGCGCTTCCTTGCCGTTTTTCATCTCATGTACCCTAAAGCCCTGTTTTTTAAACAGCATGCTGTAAACGGTTCTTAAAGCGACTTCGTCTTCGACTATCATTATTCGTTTCATAACACCTTTTCCCGGGGCAGTCTGATTATGAACGTAGACCCCTTGCCTAACTCCGACTCGATGCGTATCCGGCCACCATGTAATTCTACCAGTGTTTTTGCCCAATAGAGTCCCAGCCCCGTGCCGCTGGCCGTAGACCTGACGTTCTCTATACGGACAAACTTGTTGAACAGCTTGGGAATGTCTTTTTTGGCGATGCCTATGCCCTCGTCTTTAATTTTAATTGTGGCCAGCCGCGAAGTGGCTGATATGATCACCGTCACATTGGTATTGGGATTGCTGTACTTATTGGCGTTGTTAATTATATTTTCAATCACCATCTGGATGTGTAGCGGGTCAACCTTCGCGAGTATAGGATCTTCCTCGGTTTCGAGTTTGAGGCTGATGTTGCGGCGCTGGAACTCAGCCATCTGGCTGGATATGACTTTTTGAAGCAGAGCCACCAGATCGGTTTCTTTATATTTAATCTTGAGCTTGTTGGCTTCGGCCTGGGCTACGTTCAGCAAGTCGTTGATAATATCCAGCTGATTATTGTTGTGCTCGTAGGCGATTTGCAGGATGCTGAGCTGTTCCTCCGGCGAATCAACGTAGCCTTCTATGATCATACCTAAGTACTGTTTTACAACTGAAGCTGGGGTACGGAGCTGGTGCGAGGCGATGGAAATAAATTCGTCTTTGGCCCTTTCAAGCTGCAGTTCTTCGGCAATGTCGCGGAAAACTTCGATAGCGCCAAGCGGCCGGTTATCCAATACGACCGGTGCTACGGTAACTGCTACTGGTACGGTATGGCCGTCTTTCTTGCGGAAATAAAGCCGGCGGAAAACAGATTTGCCCGTAATAAAAACTTCCGTGATGGGCCGCTCAATGTGGGGGATCTGCTTGCCTTCCATGTCCAACGCTATTACGGTATCCGGATACCATTTGCCGATCAAATCGGCCTTATCGTAACCCAAGATTTCGAGAGCAGCATCATTGACCTGGGCAATATGGCCTTGTTCGTCGATGACTATCGCGCCTTCGCCGATGCTGGCGAATAATACTTCAGATATCGCAATATTGCGGTCGCCCAGTGTGAGCTTGTCTAACTTTTTGGAAGTAGCGCGCTCAGCCATGATGGAAGCTCACTTTCCATTGGCGGTAAGCGATTTTAGATCCTTGGTAAATGACTCTATGTCATCCGAGTTATTGGTTAGAAGCGCAAAGGCAATGCTTGACCAATCGATAAGCTTGGGCAGGTTCTTCTTATCAAGCTTTTCGGGGGTGATATTCAAATGCGTGGTAATCTGCCGCCTGATAAAGCGCTCGCCGGCCGGACCAAGATATTCCTCGGTGACTTGTACGGTTTTCTTATAGAGTGTATCTTTGTTGCCCACCTTATACCTCTTCTATTTGTTTTAGTCTTTTTGCTCCACGAGCCACCATTCCGAAACCGAACGCATATAAGGCGACCAAAAAGTAAACTATAGCCAGAACCGGAGTAAGATGAAGCCTGCTGAGCTGATCGGATAAAGTTGTGATAAATCTCGTCAATATAGAAATACTTACGATAATACCTATGCCCACAGACAAATAACCAATGGCGGCTCGGTAAATTCTGCCCTTTACCCGGTTCTTATAATCCTGCAGCTCCGTAGCCGCGATAATACCGATGTACCATGTAAAAACATATGGAATAGCTAGGCTTATAACCACTAGCCAGTCGGGTAGAAATTCTATATTCCCATCCGCAGATCCATTGCCCTGATATACCAGAAGCCAAGTATATAAGCTCGCCAAGGCGATGGGTGCCAGGATCCAGTAAGGTGGTGCGGGATTTTCTTTCCTTCTGCTTAATGTAGACTGCAGGCCAACGGCTCCTTTAGCAAGCAAGATCATTGAAGACATTACCAAAAGCAACGATAAATAGTTCCGGGCAATGACAATTTCCGAATGAAGATGTGGCTGACGAATCTTAGCGTACGATGCAATCGAGCCGACTATGGAGCTGATAGGCAAGCTGTATGCCAGTACCGTAAGGCCGTTGGCAATATGGTTCAAATGAGGGCCTTCTTTTGTATCTTTGACGCTGTTGGCATAGTTTTTGAAGCGGATAAAGCCATAGAGAGCAAAAATAAAGATAATTGAAAGTGGCACTACCACCGTGAGATTGAGCAGCCTAACGCCGGCGCTCGAAATCTCATATCTTGCAAGCGTTTCGGGATCAATAGGAGTACCTAGCGACAATGCCAAATAAATTGCAATCAGAACAACAAATACCCAGATGTGCGGCTTTTTCAAGTCAATCCCCTTCAACATAATATCTTGGCGTTAGGATAACATCAGTTGACTATAAACTACAAAAAGTCAGTCAAACTATCATATTTAATACAAAAATAAACTTTCTAGCCTATACGGTATTACATTGTGCAAATTATTTCAGTGTGATATGCGATGCTAAGCTTGCTTACTCGTCCAATAAGACTACTATGTAATCATGGCAAAAGGGCCTGGCAAGACACTTGTTTTGGTGATGGCCTTGGGAACGTTTGTGGTCGTTTTGGACAACACCATCATGAACGTCTCTATCTCGGCGTTGGTAAAAGACCTGTCAACTAC
This sequence comes from uncultured Candidatus Saccharibacteria bacterium, assembly GCA_946479835.1. The sequence goes on from CAMLHD010000007.1 coordinate 25,023, forward strand.
GGTGTCGGGCGTACAGGCCGCGATTTCTCTTAACGCCCTGATGATGGCAGCCTTTGTGCTGATGGGCGGCAAACTCGCCGATATAATCGGCATGCGCAAGACTTTCCTGATAGGCGCCGTTCTTTATATCTGTGGCAGCCTGCTGGCTTCGTTCAGCAACAATCTGGCTTTGTTTATTTTGGGGTGGTGCGCCATCCAGGGCGTAGGCGCCGCCATGATGCTGCCGAATGTGAACACGATCATCCGTGCTTACGTAAAAGGCAAAGCCCGGTCGCAAGCTTACGGACTGATGGCCGGGGTCAATGCCCTGGGCACGGCGGTCGGGCCGATCATCGGCGGTTTCCTGACCACATTCTTTTCGTGGCGCTGGGCCTTCAGGCTTGAGGTGCTAATTTTAATAATCGTCCTATGGAACAGCGGCGTGATACCCAAAGACAAGCTGGCCCGGTTCAGGCCCAAGCTTGATAAAATCGGTGTTGCCTGGCAGTCGGCCGCTATGGCCCTGCTGGTGCTTGGAACTTTGTTCATCTCCGATTACGGGCTGTTCATGGCTAAGCAGCCGTTTCCGCTCTTCGGCATGGAGTTCGCGCCGTTCGGCTTGTCAATCGTACCTTTCCTTTGGGCGGCCGGAATTATCTGCCTAAGAATGTTCATATCTCATGAGAAGCAGTTGGAATCCGCCGGCAAGACGCCTCTAGTAGACATCGGCCTTTTCCGCAATTGGCAGTTTACCCGCGGGCTTGACGTGCGTTTCCTGCATGTCATGCTGATTGCCGGCACGACTTTTATCGTTCCGTTATTCCTGCAGGTTACGTTCGGGCTTAGCGCCTTCCAGACCGGTTTCATATTACTGGGACTTACGGCCGGACTATTGATTACCGCCCTTGGCGGCGCCAGAAAAGGGTTGCAGTATCTTCCGAAGCAAAAGATACAGTGGGGCTTCTTAACCGCCATTTTGGGCCTGGCGGTCATGGGTGTCTACGTGTATTTCGGCAATTCGCCAATCGGCCTAGTGCCAGGACTGTTCATTTATGGATTAGGCTTGGGGCTTATCGCGTCACAGATAGTTAATATGGTGATGTCATCTGTACCACCCAAGCAAACTGCTGAAGCCTCAGGCATAACTTCCACTATTGAAACTTTAGGCAGCTCGGTCGGCACTGCGGTTGTTGGTACCGTCTTGGTGGTAGCCTTAACTGCCGGAGCCGGGCGGCTGGTGTCCCAAAGCAGCGTTTTTACGCCAGAGGCAAAAGATCAGATTTCTCAGAATATCTCTTCCAGCGTTGAAGTTGTGTCAGATCAAGTATTGTCTGACGCTATCCAGGAAAACGGAGCCTATGAAGAAGAGGCTGTGCGAATCTATGACAAAGCCAGGCAGAATGCCTTTATCATCACCATAATTTTCATGGCATTTATAGCTTTGCTGGCCTATTTGTTGGCAAGAGGTTTGCCCACTAAAAAGGTCCTGGCTACAAACAGTTAAATAGCGGGTTCAGTTATTGTTTGGTCTAATTGCTCTTTTTAGGTGTCTAGTTTGGCGTTTATTGATTGCAAGTTTTCAATCCTTACGCCCTGTTTGCTTACACTTACTATCCCGGCTTCTTTTAGTCCCTGCATTTCCCTGCTAACCGTTTCTCGGGATAATCCGGTACGTGCCGCCAAGTCGTTTTCTTTGATTTCAAGCTGTATCGGCCCGGTATCGGCTGCTTTAAGCTTGCGTGCTTCATTGGCAAGCTCGAATAATAGACGAGACTTGGCAGAACCGGACATCAGTTGTACAAGCCTGCCAATCAGGGCATCAGAACCGCGATAAACACGACTTAAAAGATCGTAGAGTACGTCTGGATTAGCTTTGATGTAGTTAAGCGCATCTTCTTGTGGAACAATGCGAAGACGTACCTTATTTTCAGTTTTAAAAAAATATTTATTGTCAGTTCTATTCATGGCCGATGACATAGGGAAGAAGGCGGGAGGCCGAAAAACATTTACTATGACTTCGTCGCCACGGTATGAGATATCATACTGGCGTACCCGCCCCTCCAACATGTAGAAAATATGTGCAGGTTCTTCGCCTGCATATAATAATATTTGGCCCTTTTGGTAGATCCGTTCCGGGTATTTGGCAAAATCCTTTGCAACTTTCAGCGCAACGTCATCCATACATCATCTGACTATAGTCTCGGGGACTTAAGCGCGCAATGGTATGGCAGTCTTTGGGTTTACTACTCTGTCTTAGTTGGTGCTTTAGCTCGGGCTAATTTCTTGAATGCCAAAAACCCAACAACTAGTACAATAATAACTCCAACACCGAGCAGCGCCGGGTTAATCCCGCTGCTGTTGCTGACCGTAGTGGCACCTTGCACATGAGCGGTAGATTCCGTGTGATGTTCGGAAGTTTCGGTTGTAGTTTGTTCGTGGTGTTCGCCTGCATGAGCCAATAACATAGATACTCCTTTTGTTGTTAGTGCTAATTTTCTCATAATTATGGATTGAAAGAAAAGAACCTGCTTCCTACAAAAAAAGCCCGACCTTAGTCGGGCACTTTTCTTGGTAGCGGGGCCAGGACTCGAACCTGGGACCTTGTGGTTATGAGCCACACGAGCTGCCACTGCTCCACCCCGCGATATTAGGCGTGCAAACACCTATTAAACCAGTCAATATATTATCCTAAGAAACAACTTATGTCAATAAAGGCAAAGGGATTCCCTTGAAGTTAGAGAATCCCTTCACCTTTAGGACGTTACCGAGGGCTATCGGCTATAAATCGCCTTCTGCATCTTGGATGAACTGCTGGTCTTCATCCATATTTTTTGCTTCCTGGTCCTCCTTGCGGCCCCGGTTGTTCTTTGTTGATTTGCCTCTTGCCATATCCGCCTCCTTAAATTAGTTGGCAAGATTCACTATAGGTAAAAGCATGGGCTTCTTCTGTAACATATTTGGCGGCTTAACTATGAGATTATTCACTGACTACCAGGAGCAGTGTTCATGAATGAGAACCACAAGTTAAATGATTATTTCTGATTCCTAATATCTGATTTCATTGCCTTGCAAAACCTGGAACATGTTTTCGGGTTGTTGCGAGCTACGCATGTTAAATACTGCCATCCTTACTTCAGCTGACTCTAACTTGTAAGCAACGTAATTGCCCGCAGCAAGCTTGCTGATAGGCGGAATAGCACTTTCTGCGGTATGCAGCGATGCTCGCAGTCCGTTACGGAAAGCTTGACTGGATTCGGCTTCATCATTGACTTTGGAAGCAACTCCACTGATTTGCGCCGTAGTCTGCGTAGCCTCGTCATATACTATGAGCGTGGCACGGCCGTCATGTTTAAGGTCATAGGATTTTTGGGTTTTTTCTTTGGTAATGAACCGCACATTAAACTCATGGTCCAACGTATAGTAGATCACCGAAGCGTGCGGCGTACCGTCTAGTCCTACCGTGGCTAACACGCCTGTTTGGTTTTCGCTCAAGAAATGACGGATGTTTTCCTGTTTGGACTTTGGTATTGTGATTTTTTGATGCCGGTGAACTAGCATGTTCATTGCTTTTCTCCTGATTACAGTTCGATTATGTTAGTCAGCGAGCTTATTGTATGTGATACGAATCACGCTCAAATATTGACTTCTGTTGCTGCAGCCAGGAGTGATTGGGGTATGTAGTTATTTACCGACAACAGCATACGACCGATGGCTCGGAATTGGTTCATCCCTTCAGGCCGGTTAGGTAATCGGCTGCGCTAAGGATATAATGAGATCAGAGAGGGGCAAAACAACATGCCTTCATCCAAGCAAAAAATTGATTTTCTAAAATCTGAGGACGGCACCTGGGCAAGGCGCAATCTCGTTTCAATGGTTACCGATGAAGCCTATAATACTAAGTCGATTTACAGCTCCAATAGCGAACTTTATCCTGACAACCTAATGCCTTTTGTAGACAGGCACATGGAATATCTTGGTTCCCATCTAGATATCAGCCCACAGCAATATCTGTCTAACCTGCGATTGATGACACGTATTAAGTAGAGCTAAAGCATCCGGCCGACGGCCCGGACCAGCTCTTCGGTTTTAGCATCAACCCCTTTTGGGCCAATATTGTCGTTTGTTAGGCAATGCCGGGTATGCTCTTGTAGCAGCTCCAGGCCGACTTTATCCAGAGCCGATTGTACCGCCGATATTTGGGTGAGGATGTCCACGCAGTATTTATCGTCCTGCACCATTTTGTTTATGCCCCTCACCTGGCCTTCGATCCGGTTGAGCCTCTTGCCTAGTTCTGATTTTTTGGGGGCGTAGCCGTAATTATTCTTCATGACCATGCTCCATGTATTCATGATAAAGCGCGTGGCCCTTGCCGCGTTTTAATAGATACAGATTGACCGGATAGGCGGCAAAGAATGCTGCAGTCAAAGCAATGGCCATTGCGCCCCAGAAAAGCGGCTCGTCAATGTGAGCGTGCATAGCGCCAGGTATTAGAACCATCACCAAGTTATCTACGATTTCCATAACGGCGATAGACAATGTGTCGGCCGCTACCACGATTGAAAGCGCAGCGCCGAACGACATCCCAAAGCGCCTGAGCGGCAGCGTAGACAGGCTAAAGCCGAACAAGAAGGCTAAACCGATGGCTAAGAATATGGTGCTGGTGTTGCTTAGTCCGATGGCGGTACCTATTACCAAACCCAGGACTTCGCCAATTGCACAGCCGGTAAGACAATGCAGGGTTGCGCTAAAGGCCAATCGTTTCTGGCTTATAGTTTTCTTCATACCCCCCTAGGGTATATTAAATGCCTGAAGCTTGTCAATTAAAAAGAGCCCCGGACGGAGCTCTTTTTGTTTAAATTACTGATTTATTAACGTCGTCCGCGAGCGTTTAAAGTGGTGGTTCCGCCAGCAGGTTGATTGCGCTCACCAGTTGCATAGAAGCTTACGCAATCACCTTGATTCTTGAACCTTTGGCCATTCTCTAGACCAATTACCCAACCACCGTCTTTACACTCATCTTTGGTAGTTACGAAGTTCAGTAAGCTAAGGTAAGTAGGCCAACTTGGTGCGCCTTCACTGAACATTTCGTTTGTTACGGAAGTAACATTACCAAGTGAATCTGTCAGATTAATTGTTACTTTCACTGGCTTCGTATCAGGAGTCCATACAGCTGGAGCTGGATCCCAGTAGAATGTATCGCCAGCTTCAGTAAATGTTCCTTCCTGGATTACGAATGGTGCAGTCAGCTGCGTTGGGCCTGGGAGGTTAACAAGATCAAGAACGCCTTGATTACCCGACTTTGTAACTGTCGAGCCATCTGCGCGCTCCATTACTACGTCTACGGCAACGATGTCAGTAAAACCGGTAGTTCTGAATCCTACGCTGATTCCCTTATAGCTACCATCAACTGTTGCAAATTCTTCTGCAGCAAGTACAGGAGCAGGAGCATCAAGCTCAAAATCATATACATCGTCGTTGACAGTTAAAGCATCAACATTGCCTACAAAACCAGTCCACCCACTCCCTGCCTTAAGCACAACGCCACCAAGTGTGCTGTGGACCTCACCATTGGGTATAGCACTTAACACTTCAGCCCAAGTACAAGGATTTGCTTGCGTACAACCGGTACTTCCGGCTAAGCCACCGTTACTAAACCACCAGTTTCCGGTGCCCGAACCAGCTGTATCGTTTAAAGTATCCCAGGTTTCCCATACACCAGTTTGTACAGTTTGAGTATGGTATGGTTCGTAAACTAATCTGCCCTGCCAAGCTAGATTTGCATCTGTGGAGTCGGCATCAACATTAAGCTGAAGGGCTATGGCCAGAGCATCACCCCCAGTTGCACGATATGTGCTATAAGAAAGTGTGGTTATTTGATCTAAATCCAAACCTTGGTATACAGCGTTAGCTAATGCATAGCCATCTGTAGTTAAAGGTACTTCTAGCTGTGCACTCCCCGTGCCAAGTGGCGGAGTTGCGGGTCCATTCACAAAACTACCACTACCTCCAGCCCCGTTATCATTCACAAATGTCCAGCCTTGAGAATCTCCAGGCGTAATAACTGCTGTAGCTGCACTAGAAAGTGCTGTCATCATGGCCATCGAAGCCATAAAAATAGCAGCTACTGCGAGAATTAGCTGCTTATAGTGTTTTTGTGCAAAGGGCACTATAACACCTGCTTGATAGTGATACTTCATGTATCCCTCCCTTTAACTTGTTAACCATATCATTATACGTGCCGGTCAAGCTTATGCTATAGCTTAAGAAGTTATTAAAGTTAATTAGACAACAATTACCCTGTTAACCTGGGCGGCGAAAGAGGAATTCTATCCAGGCATTGAAGTTGCGTTCATACCAGGGGCCAACGTCTTCCAGGGCTTTTTGTTCTTCATCTGATATTGGCATAGGCAAGTCTTTGGTATGGGCCAAGGCTACTTCTTCAGGCACTATCAAGAGCTTCTCGCCCGGGGCGGCTTTGTTATAAAGCCGGCGGGCGGTGAGTTCAAGGTACTGGTCTGTATCCAGATATTGGTTCTTTAGCGCCAGATTGGAATTGGCAAGCCTCTTAACATCGTTCTCCTGGCGCATACGAGACATCTGCTTCTGCAGATCGTAATTGGTCTGCACCACCTTGACACCGCTCCAAGTTACCAGCAGTGCCAGGATACAGAACACCACCAGGCCGAGGTTGCGGACATCGTGCAACGATTGGATGAGAGGCGTTTTATAAATCTTTTTTATTTTTTCAAACATTTATGCTTTTAGTATACCAAATACCGGTTTAATATAGAGGTAGTACAGCGGAGGAGGTCGCAGGCAAAAAACTAAACAAGGGAGGATAGGAACCATGGCTATTCCAGCGTTTGGATTTGCAGAAACCGTAACTTTTGGGGAGCGATACGATCCCCAGGACATGCCGGCGGATATGGACGGACCGTCCGATGTCGAACTGGAAGCACTTGAGGCGGATATAGAAGAAGGCTACCTAGAAACCCCTGTTGAGTTCCATGTAGGCGCCAGCGCAACCTCGCAAACCGTAGAAGCTCCCAAAACTATAGATAAGCCCCGCTCCCGGGGCATGTATGACTCGGATGATAACTATACATCCTCTGACTGGCAGGACGGCGCTAACTGTAAAGGCGTAGACCCTGACCTGTTCTTCCCGGAACG
>CAMLHD010000008.1 GCA_946479835.1 uncultured Candidatus Saccharibacteria bacterium
TTGCGGTCTGATTCCTGGCTGAGGGCCGTCAGAATGATGACCTTGATGTTGGCGGTTTCCGGCGTGTTACGCAGGATGTCCAGGACATCGAAGCCGCTGACCTTGGGCATCATGACATCCAAGATTATTAGGTTCGGCTTGAACTCCAGCGCCGACGCCAAGGCATCCTCGCCGTTCGGTACGCGGCGGACCTCGAAGCCCTCTACGTCAAGGCGCGTGGTATAGACCTGGGCCAGACCTTCATCATCCTCGACAAGCAGGATTTTCTTACGGCCGGTTGTTGCATTGTTTACAGTTTTATTTGGTTCCATGGTTCTTATGCTAACTTAAGCGCCTTACTTACGCAACACCTACAAAGCTTTGATGAAACCGCTGAAAAGCGGATGAGGCCGATTTGGCCGCGATTTGAACTCGGGGTGAAATTGGCTGGCCACGAAGAACGGATGATCGATGGCCTCGATGACCTCAACCAACCGGCCGTCAGGCGACAGGCCGCTGGGGCGTATGCCCCACTTTTCATATTTGCCGCGGTAGTCGTTGTTACATTCGTAACGGTGGCGGTGGCGCTCCGTGATCTTATCGGTGCCGTAGAGCTTGTTGGCCAGGCTGTCTTTGGCCAGATGGCAGTCATAGTTGCCAAGGCGCATGGTGCCGCCGGTATTTTCTTTGCCGACTTGGTCGTCCATGGTGTCGATTACGAGATCTGGGCTTTTAGGGTCGATCTCTCTGGAGGTGGCCTCCTTTAAGCCGGCATTGCGAGCAGCCGCGATTACGCCCATCTGCAGACCTAGGCACAGGCCCAGATAAGGCAGCTTGTGCTCCAACGCATACTGGGCGGCCTTGATCTTGCCTTCCAATCCCCTTATACCGAAGCCGCCGGGCACCACGATGCCGTTGAAGGCGGCCAGCGCGGGTACGATATCGGTTCCTGGCTTATCGAATTTGGAAGCATCGATCCAGGTTATGTCGATGGTGCGCTTCTGGTGCCACGCCGCAGCTTTCAAAGCCTCGAAGACCGACATGTAGGTATCGGTGTTGTCCATATATTTGGCGATGAAGCCGATCTTTAGCGCATGGTTATGGTCGGCGGTTGCCCGTTCGACAACTTTGCGCCATTCCTTCAGGTCCGGCTTCTTGGTCTTGATATCAAGCTGCTTGGTGATGACATCGGCGATGCCCGAATCTTCCAGCGTCAAAGGTACTTCATAGATGGACTTGGCGTTTGGCAAAGGCGCGATGGCTTCCACTGGCACACCACTGAACAGGCTCAGCTTGCTGATAGCCGACTTGTTGGCCGGCTTTTCGCTCCGCCCTACCAGTACGTTCGGCGCGATGCCAAGGCCCCGCAGCTCGCGAACCGAGTTCTGGGCCGGTTTGGTCTTGGTCTCATTGCTGGCGCCAAGATAAGGCAGGTAGACGACATGAACGTAAACGCAGTTTTCCAGGCCTACTCGCAGGCCTAGCTCACGGATAGCTTCCAAAAAAGCCAGTGACTCATAATCTCCCACTGTGCCGCCGATCTCGACGATGTGGACGTCGTAGCCCTCGCCGGCTTTGATGATCCAGTCCTGGATGGCGCCGGTCAAGTGCGGGATGATCTGTACGTCGTCGCCGTCGAACTTGCCGGCGCGCTCGTCCTGGATCAGCTTTAGTAGCACGCGGCCGCTCATCAGGCTGCTGGCCGAAGTCATTTCTTCATCGACGAAGCGTTCATAATGCCCGAGGTCCAAGTCAGTCTCGGCACCGTCTTTGGTAACGAAACATTCGCCGTGCTCGCGCGGATTTAGCAGCCCAGCGTCAACGTTCAGGTATGGGTCGCACTTTTGGAGATTGACCTTGAGTCCACGGGCTTTTAAGAGGTTGCCGATCGAAGCGGCCGTGATACCCTTTCCTAATCCGGAAAGCACTCCGCCAGTAACAAACACGAACTTAGTCGGCCGTTTCATCATGAACGCCCTGAATACACCTCTTAATTTTTATATCTCAATGCTAACACAACCTAGGCATGCGGTAAAAGCTTAAAAGTTACTGCTTGATCTGCGTCAGTGCGGCATCAAGCTGGGGATCGCGGCCTGCCGTGATATCTTCGGCATTGATCTCGATCTTGGTATCGGGTTCGATACCGGCCTGGTCGATATTCTTGCCACCGGGAGTGAACCAGCGAGCGATGGTAACTTTCAATAATCCGCCGTCGCCCAAGTTGATCGGCTGCTGCACGGAGCCCTTGCCGAAAGTCTTTTGTCCGACCAGCGTAGCGGCATTGTTGTCCTTCAGGGCACCGGCCACGATTTCTGAGGCGGAAGCACTGCCCTCATTTATCAACAGGATGGTCTTGACGCCCTTCAATACCGGGTTGCCGATGGCGGCCATGGTTTCTACCACTACGTTGTCACGGCGCTCGGTCAGAACGGTAGTACCCTTGTCCAGCCAGAGGCTGGATACAGCCACCGCGCCGTCCAGGTAACCGCCCGGATTGCTGCGCAGATCAAGGATTACCCGGCTGACGCCCTGATCTTTGAAGTCCTGGGCTGCTTTGCGCGTAAGCTCCACCGTGTCGTCGCCGAAGCGGCTGATAGTGATGATGCCGGTGCCGTCGCGGACTTCACTCTCTACGCTCGGTATGTCGATCTGCTCGCGCACTATGGGATACTCTTTGACTTGGTCGCCGCGCACGATGGTAAGAGTTACGGTGGTACCCTTCTCGCCGCGGATCTTGTCTACGGCTTCGGATATGGTCAGGTCGAAGGCGGATTCGCCGTCTATCTCGGCAACTACGTCCTTGGGCATCAGTCCCACCTTTTCAGCCGGGTAGCCGGCAATCGGTGACACGATGATGATATTGTTGTCGGCATCTTTGCCCAGTTGGGCGCCGATTCCCTCAAACACGCCGTCGATCTCATCATGAAAGTCAGATGCCTGTTCGGGGTTGAAATATTCGGTGTACGGATCGCCCGTGGCTTTGGCCAGGCCGGTCTTGATACCGTCGAGCAGTTTTTGCTCATCGAGTTCGCCGTCAAAATTATCTTTGAGCGATTTATAGACGGTATCTACGCTGCTTAGATCAAGCCTGTCCGGCAGGTCACGATTAGCGCCATTGGGCTGATAGCTGCGCAGTTGCAGCTTGCCAGAGCCAGTCAGCCAGCCGGCGGCGAATATCACCACGACCAAAGCTATTAAGCCCGCCCAGCTTTTCGCGGAGCGTTTGGGCTTCTTGTCTGTTTTTTTGTCGGACGGCTCGGCAACACCTAAGTCTGGCACGTGTTTAATACCCTCTTAATTTCAAGTTTTATTGTAGCATGTATATGCTTACGATTACTCTGATTTATTGGTTAATTTTGGCCCGCAAAATTTATTTTGCGGGGTTTTAAAAATAGACGTAGCGGAGATTGGATGCCGTCGAAGCCGAGAGCACATTCATATCGTATTTGCCGGTACCGGCCCGGTTGTAGTCGCTTATGACTATCGAGCCGTCGCCGTTGACCGCTTCGACATACATGACATGGCCGTAAAACCCGCTGTTACTGACTGCAGCAGCGCCTTCGCGCGGCGTGCTGCTGACGGTAAAGCCGTAAGATGGACCGCGGTCGTCCCAGGTCTTGGCATTGCCTAGGCCTGAAGGCACGTAGCCTCCAGCGACGCGTACGCGGTAAGCCACCCAGTCGGTGCAGTTACGATAGCCGTAACCGCCGGTCTGCCAGTTCCATGGGCTGCCACCGACGCCCCAGTCGTAGTTGTAGCACCAGCCCTCTACCTGGCCGGTGTGGATGCATTTGGCGTAACCCCAGGGGTAACCGCCGCCGCCCAGCTGGCCGCCGGTGCCGCCGAACAGCCTGGCGTTCTCGATAGCCTGCTGGCGCTTCAGTTCGTTGATGCGGTTCTGATTGGCACTAATCTCGGCGTTGAAGGCCGCTTGCTGCGACTTATTGTAGCCAAGCAACTTTGCCTGCTCCGCCCTTTGCGCATCAGCATTTGCCTTGAGCTGCGTCTGCTGGACGATGATCTTCTCTACCTCGGTCTTCTTGGATTGAAGTTCGGCTTTAAGCGTAGTGATCTTATCAAGCGTGGTCTTGATCTTGTTCTTCACGACCTCGCGGTACTGCTGCTTGTCAAAGAAATCACTCAAAGAATTGCTGGTGGCCAGCATTTCGATGGTGCTGATGTCGCCTTCCAGATACATGGCGCGGATATTCTGTCCAAGCAGGTCTTTCTGACGTTCCAATTCGGCCTCCATCTTGACGATTTCGGCTTGCAGCCGGTCGGCCTCGGCTTGTCTAGCGTTTATCTCAGCCTGAAAGGCATTGATCTGCGCTTGCAGGATATTAATGGCGTCCTGATAGCTGGCAGCCTCTACTTTAAGGGCGTTCAACTGCGATTTGGTCTGGTTGTTCTCGTCCGTCAGCTCATTGATCTGCTGCTGCAGGCTTTGAGCGTTAACGTATTTGACACCGCCAAAAACACCGGCCGGCAGGATCACCGCCATTGCAATCAAGACTAGGCGTTGAAACTTATTAGAACGGTTACTGATTAATTTTGGCACGGTTTTTGTTTTTGTGGATTTACGTCTAAATAGTAGCATATCTTACTGCTCATGGCAAGCCGCGCATGCTAAGCTTGGCCTTGTAGAGAATTGACCCTCTCTTAGTTATTATTTGGTTTTGCGCAATGAGAGATAGCGCTGCGTAGCCACGAAAGATGAACTTATCCCGATGAGAATGCCCATCCCGAGCACGACGGCCAGAATGGGCCAGAAGTTGTTATTGAAGAATATACCAGAATAAGCAATATCCAGCAAGCCGAAAGTGCTTGCGCCTAGCGTACCGGAGGCGATCGAGAAGATAGCCCTGCAAAGCGCAACCGATATAAGTGCCGCAAAAATGCCTATGAGCATGCTCTCCACCAAGAAAGGTCCGCGGATGTACCATCGGCTGGCACCGAGCAGACGCATAATGCTGAGTTCGTCGCGACGGTTGAAGATGGCCATCTGGATGGTATTGAAGATGATCAGCACCGATATGCCGGCAAACAATATCACACCGACGATACCTGCCCTGCGTATGAACGAGGTCGCCCTAGCGATGTTGTCGATAGCCACTTTGCGGTCGCCCGCATAGGACGTTTCGTCTGATTGCATGTCTTTTATGTCCGGCTGGTCAAGGAAGCCTTTAATTTCATCTATCAAGTCCGGGTTATGAAGCTTTATTTTCAGGCTGGCCGGCAACGGGTTGTCGGTCTGAGAAACCGCCAGCTGCAGGTCGACATTGTCCTTGTTCAGCTCCAGATAATCATCCAGGGCTTGTTCCTTGCTTATGTAGTCGATGCCGCGCACATTCTCAAAGCCTTGTAATCGATTGGTAAGCTCATTGCGCTGTTCTTCGGTCACGCTATCTTTCAAATAAACCGACACATCGATGCGGTCGCGTATGTCCTGGATCGTATGGCTGAACGTAGCATTGGCAATGTAGCTGAACAGCACTATGCTGAGCGTCACAACCATTACGGCCATGGCCGCTACGCTTAACCATGCGTTCCTTATAAAGTTGGTGAAGCCGCTCATAACCACCCGGCCGAGCATAAGATATTTGCGGTTTTTCATATCTTGTAATCCCCGCGCGCCCGGTCGGCGATAACCTGGCCTGCCGAGATAGTAACCACCCGCCGTTTAAGGCGGTTGACGATTTCCATGTTGTGGGTTGTCAACAGCACGGTCGTGCCGTATTTATTGATCTTTTCTAAGACACGGATGACATCCCAGGCGTGTTTGGGGTCCAGGTTGCCGGTAGGCTCGTCTGCGATCAATATCTTAGGCTGGCGCACGATGGCACGGGCTATCGCCACGCGCTGGCGTTCACCGCCACTTAGTTCCTGCGGCATGTTGTCCTCTTTGCCCTTCAGGCCTACGATTTCCAGCACCCGCGGCACCGTGTGTTTGATCTCTTTTGTGCTGACGCCGATTATTTCCAGCGCGAACGCCACGTTCTCGAACACTGTCTTGTTTGGCAGCAGCTTAAAGTCCTGGAACACAACACCGATACGGCGACGTAATTTAGGGATGTCGCGGTCGCGCAGGTTCTCGTAATCTATACCACCGACAATAATCTTGCCGCTGGTGGGCTTCTCTTCCCTTGTCAATAATTTAAGCAGGGTTGATTTGCCGGCACCGGAAGCACCGACGATGATGACGAATTCTTTGGGCTCAATATGCAAAGAGACGCGCTCCAGCGCCGCCTCACCCTTACGATTGTAGGACTTGCTCACCCTATCTAACAAAATCACGGATCTATTATATCAAACTGCTTATTTCTAAAATTGGGGTCCCTTTGGAAATTTATTTTGTAGGGTTTTTAAAACCCGTGGAAAGAGCGCAGGCGGCGGTTCATGTAGGCGCGCCGGATAAGTCCAAGCAGCAGCAGGAACGCCACTATGCTTCCGGCCACAATGCCGACCAGTTTGATCGAAGCAATATTAATACGTATCCAGCGCCAGATCGGCGAAAGTGCCGTTTCCTTGTTGTCGACTTCAATAACGGTTGACTCCCGGATGATAGAGCCGTCGTCCAAGGTGGTGGTGATCAAGACCGTGTGCACCCCGTTGGCGACCAGGGTGGTATCGAATGGAGCCACTTCTTGACTGGTTTGCAAGGTCTGGCCGTTGATAGTATACGAAACACTGGTCAGAATATTCGTGTACAAGCCCGGTGTTTGGCTCAAAGTAATCGGGCCGCTGACCAGCCCCTGGGTCGGCGGCGGCAATTGGATGACTTCTTGGTCAGCAACTTTGAGCGTTGTAGCGTTCAAGCAGCTTTGGCTTAAGTTGCTCGGTATGCAGTCAGGTACGGCTACGATGACTTGGTCTATTTTGAGACCGTCGCTGGCGCCGATAATCTTGAGCTTGTGCCCGTCGGCCTGGTCGAAAGTAAGCAGTTTGCGCTCGCCGCCAATGGCGTAGGTATGCCAGCTCCATTGGCCCGGCACCATGTTAGTCGGGGCGATTTCCAGGCAGTTGTCGCCGTTAAGCTCGATCAGCACTCGGCCGCTTGCTGCCGGGCTCTGCATACGTACCCAAAGCCCGTAATTTCCCTCTTTTGGCAGCTTCGGCAGATCCATATTTACGGCGCCGAATTTAGCTACTTCCGCCTCAGAGCAGCCAGCGGCGGATACGCCTGCAGGATTGCCGAGCAATACGCTCATTGATATAACCAGCCCTGTTAGCAGCCAGCTGAATTTTTTCATCTTGGTTATGATTGTAGCAGGCTAGAAGCTATCAATAAATATGTCTATGCCGCCGTCCAGAACGGCGTCGGTGTCGCTGGTCTCAACGTTCGTACGCAGATCCTTGACCATCTTGTAGGGATGAAGCACGTAGCTGCGGATCTGGTTGCCCCATGCGGCCTGCTCGTTCGGCCCTTTCAGTTCCGACAGTTTCTCGGCATGCTGCTCGATCTGCAGTTGGATCAGCCGTGATCTTAGGATTGTCAGGGCCGTCTCCTTGTTTTGCAGCTGGGAACGCTCGTTCTGGATGGCCACGCTCAGGCCCGTCGGCAGATGGGTTACGCGCACCGCCGAATCGGTGGTATTGACTGACTGGCCGCCGTGGCCGCCGGCCCGGTAAACATCAATTTTCAGATCTTTGTCGTCTATCTCGGCTTCCTCGGGGCGATCTATCTTAGGCATGACTTCCACTTTGGCAAAGCTGGTCTGGCGCAGATTATCGGCATTGAACGGGCTCAAGCGCACCAGCCGGTGCACGCCGTGCTCGTTTTTCAGCTTGCCGTACGCCAGGTTGCCGTTGATCTCTATGGTGACGGTCTTAATACCGGCTTCTTCCCCGGCCGATTGGTCGATGGTGGATACTTTAAAGCCGCTTTTCTCAGCCCAGCGCAGGTACATCCTGAGCAGCATGGCGGCCCAGTCCTGGGCATCGGTACCACCGGCACCAGCATAGATGCCAAGTATCGCGGCGTGGTGGTCGTAGGATCCGCTGTAGCGCAGCTCTTTCTTCAAATTTTCAAGTCCGGTTTCAAGTTCGCTTAGCTGATTTTCTAAATCGGCTTTGAGGCTCTCGTCTTTCAATCCAATCAGTTCACGCACCTCGCTTAGGCCGGTCTTTAGTTTCTGCCACGGTTCAAGCCTTGAGCTAAGCTCGGACTGGCGTTTGGAATCCTTGGCCGCTTTCTCAGCATCCTGCCAAAAATCAGAGCGAGCCATTTCTGCGCTTAAGTAATCCAGTTCCTGTTTGAGCTGATCGAAATCCAGTTTAACAAGTGCCTGGTCAAGGTTCGCTTGCAGGGCTTCGGCTTGTTTTTGCAGGCTGTCCATTATTCTTCCTTTTGCCAGAGTTCGGCTAGCTGGTCATAAGAAGCGTCGACGAAAGGCCGGCCGGCACTTCCCAGCATACCCATGTCCCACACGTCGTCTTGGAACATCATTTCCGTAGTGTTGATTATCCGGGATTTGGTAACCGCCTTTATGCGTTCCGGCAAGGCGTAGTAGTCGTCAACGATGTCCTCGAAGAAATAACGGTTGGTGTAGCCGGCTGCCGTACCGCCGACCGTCTGGCCGCTCCGCTGATACCTGCCCAGCATGTACTGCTTGGATGATTCGATATCAGATTCTTCGATGTCGCCGCTCCTGACTTTATTCAGCTCAGTGGTCATAATCTCGAACAGATGCTTTGCGTTGCTGGGCTGGACCTGAGCGCCGAACCACCAGGACACGTTCTGGGCCAGTTGATTGAAGCCAGAACTCATGTGATAGACCAGGCCGCGTTCGCGGGCTGCACCCAGTATCTTTGAATATAAGGTCTCGGTCAGCATGGTGTTAATCAGCTGGCCGGCATCCCACTCCGGTTCTTCCAGGCGCTCCACATGGAAGGTATCGACAATAAAATATATGTTCTTAACGCTCGGATTGCGCAGATAAAGCCCTTTGCCCTGCTTGATCGGCACTTCTACCGGCAATGGAATGCGCCCGTTGCCTTTTGGCAGCGGCATCTCCTCAAGTAGGCGAACAAGCGTGGCCCGATGGCCTTTAAGGCTGCCGGCAATTACGAAACGCAGGTTGCTGGTAGTATGGGTCCGCTGATAATGCCGCTCTATGTCTTCTTTCTGGTTGTTGCCAAGCAGCTTGAGACGCTCGCGGTCGGTCATAGCCTGGTAGCCGCAGTATTTGCGCATAGCCAGAGAAAGATGGCGGAAGTGGTTATTGGCCCGGCCGTGCAGCTCTTCCCTTACATTTCCCACCTCGGCATCGAATTCATCCTGCAAAAAAAGCGGCCGGCTAATAGCTAAGATCATCAGCTCCAAGATCCGTTCCCACTCGAAATCGGCGCATTCAGCTTCGTAGGTTATGTCGTACACGCCGGTGCTAGCGTTGTTGTAAGCGCCATTCTTTTCGAACTCCGCCTGGAATAGCCTTGCCCGCGGAAACAGTTCGTTGGCCCCCAGCAGCACATGCTCCATGATGTGGGGCGTTTCCCACTTGGCTTGGTCTACCAGATATTCGCCGGCCCTAAAATTGAACTCGAAGGTCATGACGCTGGCATCCGGGATATCTATAAGCAGTCCTTCTGCCCCGTTGGCCAGTTCGATTAGCTCTAAGCTGTGCTTCATTTACTTTCGCTTCTTGTGTTTAGCTCTGCGCTGCCGTTCGGCTTTGCGCTGCTTCTGTTTCTTGGATTTGGAGACATGGGCCTTGCTGCCGCCTTTTGTTTGGCCAGAGCCCGCGAAATCGCCTTCGTCGAACTCCTCGACATCTAAGATCCGGTCAGCATTGTCGACTGAGCTGCGAGCGGCCCGCGTCAGCTCGGTTTCTGTAGGATGGTCCATGTCTTCGGCCCGCACAGGCTGGGCATGGAAGACATGTTTGATGACTTCATGGCGCAAATTGGTCTGCATCTCAGCGAACAGCACTTGCGACTGGCGGCGGTACTCGACCAGCGGATCCTTTTGACCCACGCTCAGCCAGTGGATGCCTTCGCGCAAATGATCCATGTTCTCAAGATGCTCCATCCAAAGATTGTCCAGGATCTGCAAGTAAATATCGCGTTCGACTTTTTTTAGTATGTCATCCCCAAATGCGGATGCCCGGGCATCGTAAAGTTCCTCGGCTTCCCGCTTTAGAACATCCGCGAACTTGCTGGCTTCGGTATCGAACAGCTTGTCGAGGGTTGATTCGTCGAACGGAAACAGATCGGTCAGTATTGCCTCGAACTTGTCGGTCAATGATTCGGGCGAAGCCACCAGCAGATCGATTTCTTCGCTAAAGAAGGCCTTGATGCGCTTGCTGATGTCGGCCTGCAGCAGGATTTCGCGCCGCATCGAATAAACGGCCTTCCTGTGACGATTCATTACATCGTCATATTGCACGACGTTCTTGCGGGTGTCGAAGTTAAAGCCTTCCACTTTCTTTTGAGCCGCTTCCAGGCTGCGGCTGATCAGACGGTTCTCGATCGGCGTTTCGTCGTCGACTTTCAGCCGCTCCATCAGGCCACCGATTCGGTCGCCGCCGAAGATACGCATCAGCTCGTCCTCTGTGCTTACGAAGAACTGGGTTACGCCCGGATCGCCCTGGCGGCCGGAGCGGCCGCGCAGCTGGTTGTCGATGCGGCGCGATTCATGACGTTCCGAGCCTAACACGAAAAGACCACCGCGTTTCTTGACGTCATCGGCCAGCACGATGTCGGTACCGCGGCCGGCGATGTTGGTTGCTAGTGTCACCGCGCCTTTTTGTCCGGCCTTGGCGATGATGGCGGCTTCCCTTTCGTTATTCTTGGCGTTAAGTATCTGATACGGGATACCGGCCTTCTTAAGCGCCGATCCGAGGAGCTCGTTCTTCTCGATCGAGACCGTACCAATTAGCACCGGCTGGCCCTTTTTGTGCAGACCTTTTACTTCTTTGACAATGGCCTTGAACTTGCCGGCTTCGGATTTGTAGATGCGGTCCGAACGGTCGTCGCGCACGACTTTGCGGTTCGGCGGAATCTCCACTACATCCAGCTTGTAGATTTGATGGAATTCTTCGCTCTCGGTTGAGGCCGTACCGGTCATGCCGGCCAGCTTTTCATACAGCCGGAACAAGTTCTGGAACGAAATGGTCGCCAGCGTCATCGACTCCTGCTGCACCTCCACGCCTTCCTTGGCTTCGATTGCCTGGTGCAAGCCTTCGTTGTAGCGCCGGCCTTTGAGCAATCGTCCGGTAAACTGGTCGACGATCACGATTTCGCCGTCGCGCGTAACCACATAATCTTTGTCGCGCTTGAACAACAACTGGGCCTTGAGCGCTTGGTCCAGGTGGTAGATGTTGCGGATATTCTCAGTGGAGTAAAGATCGGATATGCCTAGGATTCTCTCAATCTTTTCGACGCCGCTGTCGGTCAGGACCACGCTGCGCCGTTTCTCGTCGATCACGTAATGGTCGGGTTTGAGCTGGCGGACAACCTTGGAGAATTGTCCGTAGCTGGCACCGGAAGCCACAGCCGGAGCCGAGATAATAAGTGGCGTCCTAGCTTCGTCAATGAGGATTGAGTCAACTTCGTCGACGATGGCGTAGTGCAGTTCGCGCTGCCTTAGCTGCTCGGTCTCACGCACCATGTTGTCGCGCAGATAGTCAAAGCCGAATTCGTTGTTGGTGCCATAGGTAATGTCAGCTTGGTAGGCTTCCTGGCGGCTACAGGGTTTGAGATGCCGCATACGCTCGTCATCATGATCCTTATCGGTGTATTCAGGATCGAAGATAAAAGATGCGTCAGGCATTATGACGCCGATGCTCAAGCCCAGGAAATTATAAATCTGCCCCATCCAGCCGGCATCACGTCGGGCCAGATAGTCGTTAACGGTAACAACATGCACGCCCTTGCCGGTTAGCGCATTCAGGTATACGGGTAATGTGGCGACAAGAGTTTTGCCTTCACCGGTCTTCATCTCGGCTACGTTGCCCTCGTGCAGCACCATGCCGCCGATTAGCTGGACGTCGAAGTGGCGCTGGCCCAAGACCCGGCGGGCGCTTTCGCGCACCACTGCGAAGGCGTCGGGCAGGATGGCATCCAGCGACTCTTTTTCAAGCCGCTTCTTTAAAACTTTTGTCTGCTCCTTCAGTTTGGCGTCGCTGAGCTTCTTATACTTTGGCTCGAGATCGTTTACCGCCGTTACTCTTTTTCGCAAACGCCTCAATGTCTTAGCTTGCGGGTCGCCTAAGATATGCTTCAAGAACCTGTTAGTCATCAAGTAGTGCCCTCACGTTGTTTACTTCGAAAGACATTGTACCACTGTTCAAGATAAAAATCAGGGGTGTTTTTATATTTTCAGAAGCTGGGATTCCGGCGCCGGAAGCGGCGGGCCAGGCGTTGATAAAATCTTGGGTTGGTATGGGTATCTTTGTATTTCTTAAGCTGATTGCGCAGCTTGGCCTCTACGATGTCGATGGCCGCGAACAGATTGACTGTTGACTCTTTGGCGGTAAGCTTGTCCTGCGGCAGATAGATTATGATTTCGGCTGTGCACTGCTTGTCTTGCTGGCGCTTGCTTTCTTTGAGCTTGACATCCACATGAGCGCTCGTTCGGGCATTCTTTGGCATGTAGCGCTCGAGTTTGCCCACTGATTTGCGGACGTATTTTTTGAGCTTGGCATCGGTATCGACATGGACCCCGGTAATTTCCAGTTTGCGAATCATGCTTAAGACTGCCTCCTTGGTTTTACGCCTACCTAGATATCTTCAGCCCCACCCATATAGTTTCTAAGTACTTCCGGCACTCTTACCCGGCCCTCTCTGGTCTGATAATTTTCGAGTATCGCAACCATGCCGCGTCCCAGTGCTAATGCCGTCGCGTCATTGGTATGCAGCAAATTCATCTCATCACCCTGTTTAATCTTTATCTTCAGGCGCCTGGTCTGGTAATCGGTCATGTAATCCGCCGTGTGTGTCTCGCGGTATTTGTCTTGTCCTGGCAACCAGACATCCATATCTACACCTCGTGCATTCGGCTTGCCGATATCGAAGGTGCACTTTAGTACTTTACGATAAGGCAGGCCGAGCCGCTGTAAGATATATTCCTGAATCGCGATCATCAGCATATGCTCGTCTAGTCCCTTTTCGGCCGAGGTAAAGCTTTCCATTTCCAGCTTGTCGAACTGGTGCATGCGGATGATGCCTTCCATGTCCTTGCCATAAGAACCGGCTTCTTTTCTGAAGCTGGACGCGAAACCTAAGTAGCGGATCGGCAAGTCTGATTCTTGAAAAGTTTCGCCTGCGTGCATCGGACCAAGCACGTGTTCGGCGCTGCCCTGTAGCCAGAGCTCTTCGCCTTCGATCTTGTAGCGGTCGTCGCTGGGCTCCAAGCGGTCCATGGCGTCATAGACTTCGGTCTTAAGAAGCAGCGGCGGCAGCACTGGGGTGAAAGGCCGCGTGTCTACGTTCAGGCCGGCGCCTTCGGCTATTTCGCGTAGGCTTTCCTCGCTGGTCAGGACATCGGTGATCCAATTGATAAGCGCTAACTGCAGCTTGACCATATCGCCTTTGATATAGGCGAAGCGTGCACCCGAAACTTTAGCTGCCCTTTCTTTGTCCAGCCAGCCGCGCGCTTCTGCTAGTTCGGCGTGGTTCTTAGGCGCAAAATCAAATTGTGGCTTTTCGCCTTTTTCATAAACGACTTGGTTTCCGTCTTCGCTAGCCCCCACCGGTACATCATCAAGCGGCATGTTCGGCACCTTTTTCAGCAGATGCGTAAATTCTTCTTCTACGCTGTTCAGGTAAGTTTCGCGTTCGCTCAGTTCAATTTTTAATTGTTTGCCCTTGTCTATATTCTCTTGCGATGTAGGACCTTGTGTTTGCTTAAACATCGCTGCATGATCATTTCTAGCTGCACGCAACTTTTCCACTTGCTGAAGCAATTCCCGCCGCTCTTTGTCCAACTCAAGCAGCTTGCTGATATCTACCGGGTAGCCCTTTTGTTTGGCTTTTTCGCTGACAAGTTCGGGATTGTCCCTTACAAACTGGATATCGATCATAAAATTAGTATAAACTGACCCGCTTATTTTTTCTTGGATTTTACCGCTTCAAGCGTTAATAGGGTTCGGGACCGCGCGTAGGCGCAGAATTCGCACTCGTAACCCATGGCGTTAAGCCCGACCTCGGGCATATCGCCGTCCATGCAAAGCTTCATGTTCATAATGGTCGGCTCCACCCAGGCGTCGCTGCCCGTGTAAGGAATAAGCTTGGTCCTGAATTCCACCCGGTCGTTAAAGCCGTCTAGGTCTAATCGGCCGTTGGTATAAACGAAATAGCCCGTGTCGCTGACCTCAAAGCCATTGCGCCTCAGAAGCCATTGATAAACTTCCAACTGGCGCTTGTAAGACATCTGCCAAGTGGAATCGATGGACACCTCCCCGTCTTTGGCAGTAGCCTTGTAGTCCACTACTATGAGATTGCCGTTCTGATCGGCCCAGACATCGTCGATGCCGCCGAATACATGCAGGTTCGTAGGTTCATGCAAAGTGCTGACTCCAACAAATGTGTCACGCCAAGTATCCAACTGATCATGCGTAAACGGGATGGCATCAACGCCGAATTCCACCATCAGCGGGTGCGGCTGCTTTTTACCGCGGTAGACATCGAATTCTTTCTTGAAAAGTTCGTCTATGGCCTTGTTTATATTGAACGGCGGGCTGTTGGGCCGGGTTATCTTAAGGCGCACATCCAGCCAAAAGCAGCGCGGACACTGCATGAACAGCTCGATCTTGGAGCGCGAAACCTTGAACGGCGCGGCTTGGCCGGGTTTATACGGCTTTTTTCTTTCTTCCCAGTATCCCATTACGTTCTATTGTATCAGCTTAGTGGTGGCGGCTACGGCCGCGGTTTCGGCGCGCAAGGTCAGATCGCCCAACGACAAGTGGCCGACACCGTTATCCGCAAATAGTTTCTTTTCGGCTTCCGACCAGCCACCTTCCGGACCTATTAATGCGCCCAGCGGCTGAGTATTGTCTATCCGCACATCGCCGCTTAGCTCTTCATCGCAGACCATTAAACTTATCTTGTCTTTGTACTCTTTCAAGGCGGTCTCAAGGCTCATCAGTTCGCGCAACGAGGGAATGTCTCCCCGGCCGCACTGCTCAGCCGCTTCAATCACAATCTTCTCCGCCCGCTCCATATTGAAACCGGTCTTTTCCGACCGCTCAGCGATAATGGGCACAAAGTTGCGCACGCCTAGCTCGGTGCATTTCTGCAACACCCAGTCATTCTTGTCTTTCTTGAGCAAGCTGAAAAAGAGATAAATATGCTTGCTTGGCAGCTTGCGTTCGAAGTCAGTCACGAGTATGAGATGAAAGGCATCCGGCGCGATCCGCTCGATCCTATAAAGCCGCTCGTGCTTGATGCCATCGAAAAGAATCACTTCATCGCCTGGCCTAAGTCTTAACACTTTGGTCCATTGCTGACGCAACCGCTCGTCTTTGAGCCAGAAATCGCGCTTTAGTTCCGTGTTTTTCGGACTGACGTAAAACCGATGCAATCTCATTCTTAGGGCAAATTATACCCTAAGCGCTAATCCTCTTGCAGTATGGAGTCCGTGTTGTCTTCTGATTCGTCACAGAATGAGGCGTAACGCTGCCTGAGCTCGGCCGTGCCGCAGAACAAGTCGCTATTGGAAGAACTAGACCTCAGGTTCGGCGAGACATTCTGGCAGTTCTCTCCCTTATGATAGGAGTACGAGATATAGAGCGACGATGGCGTGTAGCTGCTTTCGTAATCTTCAAGCGACATGCCGCTTGATAAGCCGCTCAGGGCGGCGCCGGTCAGCGTGCTGGTCAAGTCAAAGCCGCCATAGCTTTTATCAGTATTATAGGTTGCGCAGAACTTGTAAGCCCGATTGCTGGTCTTGCTAAAGTTAATTGTCTGCGGCACATCATTTATGCCGGCTTCTTGCAAAGAATCCGGTATTTCCTGCTCGCGCGATATGTAAGCGTTCAGGCTCTTGGCAATCTTTTGAGCTGCTTCAAGAGTCTTTTTGTCCTGCTTGCTTTTGACCCCCAAAGACAATACATAAATCGATAGCCCAGCTACGATAAGGCCTATGACTATCAGGCCGATGCGATATTTTTTCATTTTTATCTTCCTACCAGCTTATGCTCGTCGAACCAGTAGTACGCCAGTATGCCGCCAGCGACCAGCAGCGTTACGAACGTAGCGGCCACGGTCTGGCCCAAGTTCTCTACTTCTTTGCCGCCGGCCATGCCGACAACCATGTAAACCAATGCGACGATATTGAAAAAACAAGTCAGAAAAGCCAGTATTTGTGTTATCTGCGAGAAACGCCGCTTGGATGCTTCCAATCTAAGGCTTGGATCGTCTAGCTCGGCCTTGCGAAGCCGCAGATAAAGCCATGCAAAGCCAGGGAGACATACCAGCAGCAGCGAGATCGGGAAAGCCAGCATTTCGAACGAGGCACCGCCCATGATAAGACTGACCAGTACGAATATCAGCGTGCCGGCACCGATCCAGAGCAAGATGGACATCATGGCGTATTCGACTCCACGGACGCTTAAGACCTTTACAACCGGCACCGGACGGTCATCTGTCGGCGCGTTCAGTATTGGCACGGATGCAACTGCGGCTGGTTCTGAATTTTGCTGCACCAGATTCGGTCCTGGTTTGAATTCATCTTTGACTTCAGGATAGACGGTGCTGGTTGGTGTATCCGTAAATGCTGGCGGTGTCTTCTCGGGCATTTTGTCCGGTGTTGTGTGATCGGGAATCTGATGGTCCGGTTCGGTATATTCTTCGTGCTTTGGGGTTTCGTGTTCTTGGTTTTTGTGTTCGTGAGTTTTTGGCGCATTATCATCAATAACGCTACCGCTGAAGCCGTAGCCTCTTGCCTCTGTTTCTTCCATCTTTAGTTTTGCCCCCGCTAAATAGTTAGCTTCAGTATAGAGCTTATGTTTTAAAAATTACAAGAAAAATTTTAATATTTGAGCCGGTTCGTCAATCAGATAGGCTGGACGCTGGCGCGCCAGAATGCGGCGGGTGTTCAGTCCCCAAGCTACGGCCACCGGCTTGATAAGCGCCAGCCTGGCGGCCTGGATGTCGCGGGTTTCATCGCCAATATAAACCGTTTCGCGGCGCTTCATGCCGTGCCGTTTCATCAGCCGGCGGATGTGCTTGGCTTTGCTGAAAAGCCCTGAGCCAGTAGCTATCTCCGTAAAATATTTGTCCAGGCTGTTGAGCTCCAGGAATTTCATGACGTTGTCGTGCGAATTCGAGGTTACGATAAAAAGCTTGTCGCCGCGGACGTGGAGCTCGCGGATGACCTCCGGTAGGCCGTCAAAGGTTTTAAGCGTCGGCACCAGTTCATGAAAATCGCCCATGCCAAGCAGCAGCAGCTTCGGCACCTGCCACCAGCGCACGCCCAAATGCCTGATTGCTTGCCTGGATGTCATGCCGCGTAAGCTGGCGATCTCTTCTCCGGTCAGCGGGTTCTCATTATTACGTATCAGCTTGTTGTAGACGGTTATCATGGCCGGCAAGCTGTCTGCGATCGTGCCGTCAAAGTCAAAGATGAAGTTTTTTATATCTGTTTTCTTTTTCTTGATCATTCACTACATCATAACAGATTACACGGGGGCGTATGGGACATGGCACATGCCCCGACCGGTTTTTTCGGTGTATTTTTGGTGGTAGTCCTCTGCTGGCCAAAACTGTGCTGCCTTTTCCAGCGCCGTAACTACCGGCTTGTCTTGTTTGAGCTGCTCAATCATAGCTTCGGTCTGCTTTTCCTGTTCTTTATCAGAATAAAAAACCGCCGAACGATACTGCTCGCCCACGTCCGGCCCTTGCCTATTAAGCTGGGTCGGATCGTGCAGGCGGAAAAAGTGCCTGAGAAGTGTTTCGTAACTCACTTTTTCAGGATCGAATTCAATCTTAACGGCCTCGGCATGACCAGTATCGCTATAACAGACCTCATCGTATGTGGGGTCGGCCTTTTTGCCGCCGATGTAGCCGACTTCAGTTTTAATCACCCCCGGCACTTGGTCGAAATAATACTGGACGCCCCAGAAGCATCCGGCCGCAAAGATCGCGGTTTGCATGTATCTACGCCTCCAGTCGCAGGCGCCTGAGCAGCCAATCGCGTGGCAGCAGGCTCAGGAACCACCCTGCCCTTGGGCCGGAAGATTTGCCGATCAACAGCTTGTACAAGCAGCCGAACAATGCCTTGGGTTCCAAGCCAAACTGTTCACGTAGTTCATAAGCGGCCTTGTGGAACCATTCGCCGTCGGCCTCAGCCGGTGCTGCCTCAATCTTCTCTGCCAAAGCGTTTAAAAACTGCTTTTCGTTATCGTCGAACTCGCTGGCATCCACCGATTCGCGGAGCGTAAACTTGACGTCTTCCGGCGCCCAAGTGCTAAGCCACGCATCGATGAATTTAAGTTCTCTCTGAATGATCTCGCGGTCTTCTTCTACGGTTTTGGCATGTTCGGTGCGCCCCACAATCTCAATTGTGGCCGAGGCGTCCTTAAGCGCCGCCTGATAGCTGGCCACTAGGTGTGAAAAAGGTACTCGACTGACGGTTCTTTGCTGCGAGCCGCGTGTGCAGATATCCAGCGTGTGCTGCTCATCCTCGCTCAGATCGGTACGGGCACTCAAAGCCGCGAATTCATCGATCAGCCGCACTACACCGTCTTCGGGATCAAAATACAGCCGCTTTTCCGGTGGCGCGGACAGGATGAAATATCGCAGCACCTCGGCCGGCAGCACCTTTACGGCCTCGTCGGCCGCAATGCCCGTGCCTTTGCTGGCACTCATCTTCTTGGTGTCGCCTGCCCGGTTAATAAAATCATATGGCACCGGAATCGGCGCCGGAGCTTCGTAGACGTGCCGCATCAGCGCTTCGCCGGTATCGAACGAACCTCCGGCGCTGGCATGGTCGCGCCCGAACGGTTCCACATTGACACCCATCAGCCACCACCTAGCCGGCCAATCCAACCGCCAGTCCAGCTTGACCTGGCCGTCGTCGTATCTGACCGTGTTTTCTCCGCCCTCGAATTCCTGATAAGTAATGGTTTTAGCACCTGTATCGATAGAAACGAAACGGCGGTTCTTAAGATATCCGTCTTCCATGATCTGGATCGGCGACCAGTTGTCGTCAAGCTTGCGCCCGGAGATCGTCTCGAGTGTCTGGCGTGCTTCCGGTAGCTTGTCGAGTGCCCGTTCGATGGCACTGACAAAAAAGCCGCTACGGTATTTTTCGTGCGAGCGGATGACTTCCATCTCTACGTTCAAAATTTCAGCGCTTGCAACAAAACCGTTCAGGAAATAATCGGCGTAGGAGCCTTCGGAACCGTCCGGAGCAGGCGCATCGCATAATGGCCGGCCTAAATATTTTTCAAATTCGGCCGGTATGTTCACGGGAATTTTGCGCAACGCATCTAGATCGTCGGCAAACTGGACATGACGGGCTTCCCGGCCCCGGCGTCTGAGCTCCAGCAAAATGGCGTCGCAAGTTACGATTTCGCGCAGATGCCCGATATGATAAGTGCCGCTTGGGGACGCGCCGGATTCGACCAATATAGGGCCTTCCGGGAATTTCTCCACGATTTCATCCACCAATTTGATGAGCCAGCGCATATGTTCCTTTAATTAAAATCTGGGGTAAGTATACCCCAGATTTACTTCTTTAGTTAGCGTCTAGTTAGCTGATTTCCGCGATGATGTAGCTGGTTTTATCAGCTGGGGTAACGATTTCGACGGCGTCGCCTTCCTTCTTGCCTAGCAATGCCTGGCCGATCGGCGATTCGTCGGATATCTTGCCGTTGAGCGGATCGGCTTCTACGGTACCGACGACCTGGAAGTTCTTGGTGCTGCCGTTGCTTTTCAGGCTGACCTTTGAGCCCAGGCGGACCTTATGGTCGTCCTTAGGCGCGGCGATGACTTCGGCGTTGCTTAGGATGTGTTCGATCTCTTCGATACGGGTCTCGTTGCGGCCCTGTTCTTCTTTGGCGGCGTGGTATTCTGCGTTCTCAGCCAGATCGCCTTGGGAGCGGGCAGCGGCAATGTCTTCGGCAATAATGGTGCGCTTGGCGGTAGCTTCGGCGAGTTCTGCCTTGAGCTCAGCCAAACCTTCGGTTGTAAGGTGGTATTGCTTTTTCATTGTCTTGTCCTTTCTGGTATAAAAAGCTGGCGCATTTCTGCGGCCAGCTCATTAATACCTATAAGTATAACGCTTATTGGCGCGGATTCAAGAGGTTTTTTAGTTCTTCAACAGATAGGAGTTCTGCTTCTTCGGCTGTCCTAGCCTTGTATTCCACCCGACCCTGTTCCAATGTCTTGGGGCTTACGACTACGCGGTGAGGTATGCCAAGCAGGTCGGCATCGGCGAACTTTTCACCAGGCCGGGCGTCTCTGTCATCATACAAAACCTCAATTCCTGATTCTTCCAACTCTTCATACAGCTGATCGGCGGCGCTCACTACCGGCTCATCCAGGCCTATCCGCACCAAGTAAACCCTAAAGGGCGCGATCTGCTCCGGCCAGACCAGGCCTTTTTCGTCGCTTAGCAGCTCGGTGATGACGCCGACCAGCCTGGAAGGCCCGATGCCGTAGCACCCCATCAGCACGGTCTGCTCTTGGTCATTCTCATCCACGAAAGTCAGGCCCAAGGGTTTGGAAAACTTATCTTTTAAGGTGAAGATGTTGCCCACTTCAGCCGCATTGACTTCTTCTAAGCCATTGCGCGTTAATCCCAGGCTATTAAGCACTTCGTCGTTATTGACCTCTTCATTGACGGCTATTTTCTTCTCGCGGTCCAGATAGATTTTGTCTTCGCCCGCCTCGCAGATAGTTTGGAATTCGTGGCTGAACTGCGAGAACATGCCGCCGGAAGCGAAAGTTAGGAAGGTCTTATCGCCGATTCCTAAGCGTTCAAATACTTGATAGTAGGCCTGGGTTATCAGATCATACAGTTCGTCGTGCTCGGCTTCAGTACGCGCAAAGCTGTACATGTCTTTCATCAGGAATTCGCGGCCACGCATAACGCCGCTCTTGGCCCGGGTTTCGTTACGGAACTTGGTTTGGATCTGATAAGCCAAAAAAGGCAGATCTTTGTATGAGCTTATAAACGGCTTTACGGCCCGTACCAGCGGTTCTTCATGAGTGGGGCCAAGTCCGATCTCGGTATCGTTTTTGAGCTTGGTCTTAAACCAGATGTCTACCTTTTCATCATCCCACCTATCCGTGGCTTGCCAGATCTCAGGATCCTGCAGGCTGGTCAGCTTTAGCTCTTGGGCGCCTATGGCGTCCATCTCTTCACGGATGACCTCACAGATATTGTCTAAGACTTTAAGGCCCAGCGGCAAAAACGTATAGACGCCGGCCATCTCTTTGTGGATGTAGCCGGCCCGAATCAAAGCTTGGGCATTCTTGGCTACTTCGTCGGCCGGGGCTTCGCGCCTAGTTTTGGTGAAAAGCTGTGAAACTTTCATTTGGTCTATCTTATATTAAGGCAATTATTTGTGAAAGGCCGTGAAATATTGAATAAAATGTTTATCCGAATTTTGCCTGTCTTTTCTCTTTCTTGGGTTTATTGTAACAGACAATCTTAAGCAGCGAAGCGGCCGCCGAACAAGATAAAGAACGCTACCCCATTCTTGATGGCGTGCAACAGGATAGATGGCCACAAGCTGCCGCTGCGCTCCCTGAGCAGGCATAAGAAACACGAAAGTATGAAGGTATCTATAGCCGCGACCCATAATAGCGGCGCATCGGCTCCGAACTGAAGATGGGCGATGCCGAACAGCAAACTGGTAATTATTACCGCGTAGCGCAAGCGCATCTTTGCTCTAAGGCTTGTAAATAGAAATCCGCGGAACATGATTTCCTCGGCAATCGGCGGCAGTACCACGAGCGATACGAATGTCATGGCCAACTCGGCCGATGTAACGGCGCTGTCAAAACCTATCTGCTGCTCCTGGTCGAAGTCAAGCGTCGGCAGCAAAGCGCCGGCTAAGATGATGACTACAAGATAAGAAATGAAGTATAGGCCGTAGCCGACGAGCGCATAAAGCACGTCTCTCGCCGCCGGTGCAATCAGACCGATGCGCCGCGGCAGGACATGGGCCCGCTTAAGCAACCAGGCTATCATCCATACGGCGAAGATCTCTGCCAGCAGCACGTAGATGAATTGGGCCGCAACCGATTGCTCAAGCCATAACGCGGCCTCGGTTTCGGTCCAGTTACGCAGTGCTATATAAGTGGTGATGAGAGCGCCCGCCAGCAGCTGGCTAAGCAGAAATATAACGAATGTGGCACCGATGGTGGCTAGCGGATCGTGCCTAAAAAAAGGCTTTTGCGGCTTTATGTTAACAGGCCTGGCATTAGAAGAATCGGCGGACATCTACGATTGTGATTAGCACGAACAAGGCCATCAGCACGGCAAAGCCGGTACCATGGATGCGGTCTTCGGTCTCGGGTTTAAGCGGCTTCTTAAGGCCGCGGAAAAGCAGCATCACGAATAGCCGGCCGCCGTCCAGAGCCGGAATCGGCAAGGCGTTCATGATCGCCAAAGTCAGCGAAATCAAAGCGATTATGAACAGTACCAGGCCGAAGCCTTGCTTGGATATCTCAAACAACACCGCGAATATACCGACGGGTCCGGCCACTTGCGACGAGGCTTCGGTCTGCCCGGCCTGGCGCGCTTCCTTATTACCAGTCGCCAGCCCAGCTATGGTCGAGCCCAAGCCCGAAAGCGCCTGCCCCAGTCCTTTCATGGTGGCCACCGTAAAATCTTTCATGACGCCGGCCGCGACAATCGGTGCAGACCAAGTCGACCGCTGGATCAAAAGCCCTTCCTGGGCCGAATACGGACCGACTCCAAGATACGGCGAAGTCTGATTGAGCGTGATGTCCTGGGTTATGACTTCGTTTTCGCGTGCCACCACTACGTTGACCTTTTTGCCGGCGTAAGCTTCGGTCTGCTGGCTGACCTTTTCGGGGTCGTCGATATGCACGCCGCCGATTTCTACCAGCTGGTCGTCCAGCTTAAGTCCTGCCTTATCTGCCGGCGAATCTTTGACTACTTGGCCGATCTTAACCACGCCTTCATTCTCGGGCCGGCTGACGATGGTGGTGTCTGAAGCTACGGTTGTCTGGTTGTCCAGTATCTTAGGCATGCCTACCAAAGCTACGATTGTCAGCAATATATAAGCTGTAAACAGGTTCATGACCACACCTGCCAGCATGATGCCGGATTTTGCGCCGGTCGAGGCGTTGCCAAAACTGCCCTTTTCCGAATCTTGGTCGTGCTCTCCCTTGAGTTTAACGAAGCCGCCCAACGGCAGCCAGTTCAGGCTGAAGACAGTGCCTTTGCGCCGTTTCAATATCTTGGCCCTTGGCGGAAAGCCCAGGCCGAACTCCTCCACATCCACGCCGTTCCGGCGCGCCATGATGTAATGGCCCCATTCGTGTATCAGCACCAGGCCGATGAATAAGAGCAGTCCTATGATAAAGAAGAAGATCCCCATATGTTGTAATTAGTATACAGGCTTGAACCAGCGCGGCCTAGCTTATGCGCCAAAGCGTCGTTGGCGGCGGGCGAACTCAAGCAGCGCCGCTTTGAGGTCCTGTCGGTCAAAGGCCGGCCAGTATTTGTCTACGAAGATGTATTCAGCGTAAGCCGAACGCCACAGCATAAAACCGCTGGTGCGCTGCTCGCCCGACGTCCTGATTACCAGATCGAGCGGCGGCAGTGATGGAGCGTAAAGGGCCGACTCGAACTCGCGGATGTCCAGGTGTCGGGGGTTAGCTTTGCGCTTAAGCAGCTCCTTGGCGGCATCAACTATTTCCTGCTGGCCACCATAGTTGATACAGAGAGCAAGCACGCCCTTCTTGCAGTGCTGGCTTTTGCGGGCGGCTTTGTCGATAGCGCTTAAAACGCTCCGCGGCAGACCCTCGCGCGAACCGACATGGATTAGCCGGATGTCATTGGCCATCAGCTCGTCAAGGTATTTTTCGCTGAAGCGGATTATAAGCCGCATCAATAGATTGACTTCTGTTTTGGATCGTTTCCAGTTCTCAGTTGAGAAAACATAGGCGGACAGATATTTGACGCCGCTATTGACGGCGGCTATGGCAATATCGCGCAGGACCTCGGCGCCCTCGTAGTGGCCTTTGGCGGCCGGCAGGTTCTGTTCGGCCGCCCAGCGCCGGTTGCCATCCAGAATCAGCCCCAGATGCTTAGGTAAAAGCCGTTCGGCCTTAGGCGCCATCATATCTATACAGTCATTATTTCTTGTTCTTTGGCCTTTGCGGACGCTTCAGCTGCCTGCTTTTGCTTGTTCATGATGTCGTCTATCTGCACACCCAAGCGCTTGGCTTCGTCTTCGCCGATATCCTTGTCCTTCTTGGCGTCGTTTATCAGGTCCATGGCATCGTGCCGCACGCCGCGCAGAGCGATCATACAGTCCTCTACTTTGGTGCTCAGCTGTTTGGTTATCTCGCGGCGGCGCTCTTCCGTGAGGGATGGAATCGGCACTCTGACCACCCGGCCGTCATCGCTGGGATTTAGACCAAGGGTAGGATTGTCGCGGATGGCAGATACGATGGCTTGTAGGTTGTTTGGGTCAAACGGCGTAACTTGCAATAGAGTAGCCTCGGGAGCCGTGACTGTACTGACCTGGTTGAGCGGCATGCTTGTGCCGTAAGCATCTACCGTAACACCGTCCAGCATACCCGGATGTGCCCGGCCGGTGCGGATTTTTTTCAGCTCTTCCTCAAAGTGCGCTACTGCCTTACGGAACTTTTCTTCGGCTTCGGCTATCACTTGGCTAGGGGTCATATGGCTTCAAAACTCCTATTGATTACCTAGAATAAATTGTACTTTTAAATCAGCTAAAAAACTAGGAGACTTCGCCTAGAGCTATGCGGCCGAAACGACGCACGACGATATTCTCGCCCAGCTTGGCGATGTGTTCTTTGACGAACTCGCCTACGGTTTGGTCGGGGTTCTTGACGAACGGCTGGTCAAGCAGGCACTTTTCAGCGAAGTGCTTCTTGAGCATTCCCTCAACTATATTAGGGATCATGTTTTCTGGCTTGCCCTCGCCTTTGGCCTTTTCGGTGAATTCGGTGGCAACTTTATCGCGGGCCTCGGCCGGTACATCGTCGGCGGAAACGAATTCCGGATTGCTAGCGGCAATGTGCATGGCGATGTCTTTGACAAGAGCAACGAAGATTTCGTTGCGAGCCACAAAGTCTGTCTCACAGTTGACTTCTACAATCACGCCGATGCGGTTGTCGTGATTGTAGTTGCCGACCAATCCGGCACGGGCTTCGCGTTCGCCGCGCTTCTCGGCCTTGGTCAGGCCTTTTTTGCGCATGGCTTCAAGCGCCTTGTCAAAGTCGCCGCCGGCTTCCGTCAGGGCGGCCTTGGCATCTGTCAGGCCTACGCCGGTAAGATTCTTTAATCTTTTGATGTCTTCTATGTTCATTGCTATCCTTGCCCTCTCTTTAATTCGTTAATTTCTTTATGAAGTTCCTTTTTGACTATCTCTGCGTACAAATTTGAGGCATGCACCATTCTGGCGTGTACCCGAGTGCCTTGGAATTCGGTGGCGATTCTTACTAAGGAATCGAATGGCAGATCGGCAATCTCCTCCGGTAGTAAGGAACGGAATAGTTCACCTAGGTGTTCATCGCGCTCGCTAAGATAGCCGTCTGTCGCAGCATCTTCCACCAGGCTTAAATGAGGCTGCCTCTCGGTAACACTCATTCTGCGCCTTACTTTTCTCCGGCCTCGGTCTTATCGACCGGCTTAGCAGCCTTGGTTTTTCCGGTCTCGATTGCCGTTTTTACATAGTCAGCGATCAGCTGCAATGTCTTTATGGCGTCGTCATTGCTTGGAATCGGATAAGTCACTGCGCCAGGATCGGCATTGGTGTCGGTTATCGCCACGATTGGCAAGTTCAATTTACGGGCTTCGTTGACGGCGTTCTTATCGTGTGTTGGATCGAACACGAAGACCGCGCCGACTTTGGCGTGCATTTCTTTGATACCGCCGTACAGCACGTTCATGTGGTCGATTTCTTCTTGGAATCGCTGTACTTCGAGCTTGTTGTACTTGTTGGCCAGCTCGCCAGTGGCCATCTTGGCCTCAAGATCCTTAAGATACTTGATGCGTCCGGAAATAGTGCCCTGGTTGGTCAGCATACCGCCAGCCCAACGTTCCGTGACGAACGGCATATTGGTGTCTTCGGCCAGTTTTTTAGCGATGTCCTGAGCCTGGCGCTTGGTACCTACGAACAACACTTGCTTGCCGCTTGCCGAGACCTGCGTCAGAAAGCTTAGGGCTTCTTCCAGTTTTTCGACCGTCTTGGTCAGGTCGATGATGTGGCTGCCTCCACGCTTGCTGTGGATGTATGGCGCCATCGCCGGATGCCACCGGCTAGACTTGTGGCCGAAGTGCGCGCCGGCCGCCAATAATTCTTTGATGTCCACTTTTGTGGCCATATGTATCAACTCCTTATTCTTCGTCTTGGATACCCGGCCGCGCCTGCATAGCTTACGGTCAGGAGGATTTGTTTCCAAAACTGCTTAATTTGTTACTAGGATTATTTTAACAGATGTATTGACCAGATGCAACAGGTACGGTATACTTGCTACCGTCTTATGAAAAAGAATCTCCATCCCGACAACTACCGCCTGGTAGTTTTTGAAGACCTCAACAATGGGGCCAAATTCTTAACGCGTTCTACCGTTGCCTCAGAAGAAACCATCAAATGGGAAGACGGCAATACTTATCCTTTGATTAAGGTGCACATCTCCAGCGCTTCCCACCCCTTCTTCACCGGCCAGGAAAAGCTGGTTGACATAGAAGGTCGCGTTGACCGCTTCAAGGCCCGCGCCGAAGCCGCAAAGGCCGCCCGCGAAGCCAAAACCACCAAGAAGCCGCGCAAATCCGCATCCAAATCCGCCTCGCAAAAGCTTGGCGCCAAGCGTTAGCTAAGGCACAAGATCAAACCGCTGTTTATTCTAAGCAGCGGTTTTTTGCTACTCTAAATATAGGAATCGATGGATAAATCAGAAAATTATCGCCAAGAACTGAAAGAGCTAGAGGCCAGACTGCAGGATCCGGCCGTATTCAGTACGCCTGAATATCCCAAACTTGCAAAAAGATTGAGTGATTTACAAGAACTTGTCGGCCTGTTCGACGAAATAGACAAGCTGAAAAAACAGCAGAAAGAAGCTGAAGAGCTGGCAAAAAGCAATGATGAGATGGCTGAGCTGGCAAAAAGCGAATTGGCAGAAATCGATGCCAGGCTGCCTGCACTGCACGCCAAACTGCAAGAACTACTGACACCAAAGGATCCGAACGACGAGCGTAATGCGATAATTGAGATCAGGGCCGCAGCGGGCGGCGACGAATCCAGCTTGTTCGCAGCCGAACTATACCGCATGTATGTCCGCTACTGTGAAACACATAGCCTAAAAGTGGAGCTACTTAACGAAAGTCCTTCTGAAGCCGGCGGCTTCAAGGAAATAAGCTTCCAGGTCACCGGCGACGGAGCTTACGGCACATTCAAGTTCGAGGCCGGCGTGCACCGCGTCCAGCGCGTGCCGGTTACCGAAAGCCAGGGCCGGATCCATACCAGCACGGTTACTGTAGCGGTGCTGCCCGAAGCCGAAGAGTCGGACATCGAAATCAAGGACGCCGATCTTAGGATCGACGTGTTCCGATCCGGCGGCCACGGCGGCCAGTCGGTCAATACAACTGATTCGGCGGTGCGTATCACTCACCTGCCTACAGGCTTGGTGGTAGCCAATCAAGATGAGAAATCACAGATCAAGAACAAAGCCAAGGCCATGAGCGTGCTGCGTTCGCGTCTGCTGCAGCTTAAGATCGACGAAGACAATGCCAAATTATCAGCCCAGCGCAAAAACCTGATCGGTTCGGGCGATCGGAGCGAAAAGATCCGCACCTATAACTTCCCGCAGGACCGTATTACCGATCATCGTATCGGCTATTCGCGCAGTAACATTCCCGGCGCTATGGCAGGCCAGATCGACGACCTCATAGAAGAGCTGCACAAGGCCGAACACGAACTGCTCAGCCAGGAAAACTGATTACTCCGCGCTAATTACGATGTTGTCCCAGTGCCAGGTGTAGCCGTTTGTAACGGCCGACGGATTCTCGGCTTTGTCGGCGTTGTAGGTTTTGTCCTGGATGATGAATATACGATTGCCATTCGGGAAGGAAGAATTGGTCATGACCGTAGTTTCGATTGAACCTCCGGGGCGATCCTGGGTCATTGTAACGGTATTATTGTCGTTGTCTTTGAAGCAAGTTTTAAACCGGGATGCTTTGTCGGTTATCTCGCGGTTGATTACGCTGTGATTGTTGTAAACCCATCTGCCTCCTGAGGATATATGACGCGAGCCTTCATGCTCCACGAAATGGAACTCGGCGTCTAATCCCACGCTCAATCCGTCCATAGCATGATCGGGGTCAAAGTATACGAGCGAAGGCTGACTGTTAACGGTACCGCCAGGCAGTCCGCTCACGTTGGTCGGAAATGAATTCCTATTATATGTGGCTTCTGATAGAACCAGCAGATCCCACCAGCGGCGGTTTCCCATCCCTGTTATATTCACATCAAAGCAAATCTTGTTGGCTGCGCTAGAGAAAACTTTTGCTTTGTTGTTCTCGCCCCTAGGTGCGAATCCAAAAGCTACATAGCTGGAGCCATTAAACGCGGTCATGAAGTGCCCGCCGGCATTCGGGCACCAGTAATTATG
>CAMLHD010000009.1 GCA_946479835.1 uncultured Candidatus Saccharibacteria bacterium
GTTCCTCAAGCGCTTCTTCCGTAAGTTCGGTGGTCTCCAGATCGGGATTAAGGGCATCGCGGTTCTTAAAATATGAATAAACAAAGATACCGCCGCTCACCGCCAGCAGCAACAGGAAAATCAAAATATATATATTGATAAGCCCCATCAGTCGCTTTATAAGGCTCATCTGGGGCGGCTTAGGCGCGTCGCCGCTTGAGCCGGCTGAAGCGCCTACGACTTCGTCCATAGACGACTTTTTGGCTCCGCTGTTCAGTGAATCATCAGCAGCAGACACCTGCTGCATCAGCTCTTGGGGTGA
The DNA here is from genome assembly GCA_946479835.1 of uncultured Candidatus Saccharibacteria bacterium. Next base: position 302 of record CAMLHD010000009.1, read on the forward strand.
TTTATCGGATTTCTGCGCTGCTTCATCAACGGCGCCGTCCGCTTCTGTCGGTTTCTTTTCCATGTTAACTACTTAAGTTTAATCATACTACAGATATAAACCAATACATAAGCGCCTTGAGGGAATAGCGCTTTCATGTCAGAATAAAGTCATGAAATCTCGCTGGGTCAGAGCCGGGCTAACGGTATTTTTGGCTGTTCTGGCTATGCCTGTAGTTGCCCATGCCCAGTACCAATCGCCCGGCTACAGGATAGAAGAAATCTTCATCGGTTCCGGCGGCGAAGTCGAGGCTTGCTCCACCAGTTTTTGTTCGGCTCAAATGCTGGGCGGTACGGCGGTGGGTGATACTGCTAGCACTAACTTCCGCGGCCAAGGCGGCTTTGGCACTCCTGGTGAGCCGGTCTTGAGCGTAGCCGTATATAACACGGCAATCGACTTTGGGGTTCTTAACACCTCTTCCACCGCTTCGGCCACCTCCAATTTCAATGTCAAAAATTACTTGAGCCATGGCTATGTGGTTAGGATCCATGGCGATCCGCCCACCAACCATACCGGTCCTGGCACGCACCCGCTAACCCCGCTTAACTCGCCCAGTGTCTCCCAAGCCGGTACCGAGCAGTTCGGCATAAATCTGGTCGCCAACACTACACCCGGTATTGGCGCCGACCCGGTTCAAGTACCAGACAACACTTTCTCCTTCGGCGCGGCCGCGCCGGGCTATAACACGGCTGATAATTATAAATACGTAGACAGTGATGTGGTCGCGCAAAGCACCCAAAGCAGCGGCGAAACTGATTACACTATTTCAATCATAGCCAACATCGCCAATAGCACCCCTGGGGGTCAGTACCGGACCACGCTGGTAGTACAAGCCATAGCTACTTTCTAAAAACTGTGGATAAGTCAGGCAAAATGCTTGCGTTAAGTGTAAGGGGTTTGATAGAGTAAAACCATATAGCATCTAAAATAAATAATGTATTTAACAAATGGGATCTAATCACAGTGTAATTTCGCTGAAGCGCTCCGGCATACTGCTGGCGGTGATGATATTTGCGGCTCTCATGATGGCCGCAAACTTAAGCTGGCTGTTCGGTGCCGATGCGTACGCTCAACAGGTAAGCCAAAGAAGCCTGCAGCTCTCCACCACACTGGATGGTACGCAGGGTGCAACAGCGGCGGCCAACTCCGAGCTCAACGGTGTCGATGCTACACATACGTTCACGTTCGATCCGGCCACCACAGGCGCTGTCTTATCTATGCAGTTTATGTATTGCACAACTGCTATCGGTGCCTGTACAGCCCCGACCGGCTTGGATGTAGATACGGGCACAGCTATTACAGTTCAGACTGATGAGGGTGTAGCTTTTACTAATTCCTATGCCATTGACGGCACGGGTCAAAATGATTGTACCGCTGCCGCTAACGTAATTTGTATATTTCATGCCACCGGCAACACCTTTACGGCAGGTACCGGAGGCACGATTGTCTTTGCTTTCGACGATATAACCAACCCTACCGTTCTAGGAACTTTTTTCGTGCGTATGTTTACTTATTCGGACTCCGCCTGGTCAACCGAGGTAGATAACGGTACGGTAGCCAGCTCAATCACCACTGGCATCAGCATCACCTCAAGGGTTGTGGAAACTCTGGGCTTTTCAACTACCGCCGACCTAGCCGGATCCGCGGCCGAAGGTACGACTTGCGCGGCGCTTGCCGCAGACGGAGCGATTATTTTAGGTGACGCGCTTGATGGCACCCTAAGTATTTCACTGGCATACGATGCTTTTTCGGGCTTTAGGCTGAATACCAACGCCGCTAATGGCGCGTTGGTGCAGTACCGGGGCAATACGCTTACTAAAGGCACGGATAACATTGATGCCATCGGCGCCGCACCTGCCACCAGTAACATAGGTTCCGAACAATTCGGTTTGGCTGTAGATGCGGACGGCGATCCTAGCCTAGCGGGAAGTACTGGCGGCTTTGGCGGTGTCGGCCAGTTGGACCTCAATGCTAACTACGATGGTGGTGATGGCACTATTACCGAGCCGGGAACGGCCGAGTTCGCCTATGTTGCCAACACCCTGACTACAATAGCCGAATCAACTCCGCCGGGAGGAACCGGCTATGTGGATTGCGACACGGCTCTAGTACGTTACATCGGCAACATCTCGCCTCTGACCCCCGCCGGTACCTATACTACCGTAGTTGTTTACTACGCAGTCCCTACATACTAAGTTAGAATAGTTAGCATGAGCATTAAACGGTCTTTTAAGAAACCCGTGCTGAATGTGGTTTGGTTTTTGCCTGTAATCATGCTGCTCGCATGGCTGGCTTTACCGAGACCAACAGCCCTGGCCCAGAAACCTATTACGCGCAGTCTGACAATCGGCGATACTACGCCGGCAGCCGTTACCGACTACACCATAAGCTGGCAGTATGCTGCGCCTTTTACCGTGGGTTCGATGCGGTTTGAGTTTTGCGATACAGGCTATATTGAGGACCCGTGCGGTAATCCGGGCGGCAGTTTTGCTACTGCCACGTTGGCAGCGGAGCTAGGCGAAACCGGCTTTTCGGTGCTTAGCCAATCGGCTAACCAAATACTTGTGAGCCGGCCGGCAGCTCTGACTACGAACAACACTGTACTTTATACTTTTTCAAACGTAACTAATCCGGGCGGGTTGCCGACATCTTTTTTCATAAGAATACTTATATATCCGTCGTCCGACGGTACCGGTCCTTATAACAATGCTGGCAGTGTGATGAGTTCCACTACCACGCCCATTGTCATTAACACTGAAGTGCCGCCTGAACTGGTATTTTGCGTAGGCTTGGTGGTGACTGATAACTGCGCAGATTTCAGCGGCAACTGGATAGATTACGGCGACTTGACGCCTGTAGTCACTGACTTTGGCACCTCTATGTTCGGCGTTGTTACCAATGCCAGCGGTGGTTATGTGGTAACCGCCAACGGTATAGCCATGACTTCGGGCTCAAATGTTATCACAGCTATAAACCCGCCTAACCTTAGTTTTATAGGGACTTCACAATTCGGCATGAATCTTAGGGCTAACACCGTACCGGCGGTAGGCCAAGATCCAGGCGGCCTAGGAACATCAGTAATTGGTACGGGTTATGATACCCCAGATGTGTTTAAGTTTGTCAGTGGTGACATTGTAGCGCTTGCACCTGCGCCGACGTTCTTCAATATGTTTACGGTGTCTTATATCGTTAACGTGTCGCCGGCTCAACCCGGCGGCATATACAACACCACTATCACCTATGTTTGCACGGCCGCCTTTTGATGTTAGACTGTAACTAATTCGCTAATGGTTCTAAGAAATATGGGATCTATGAAAAGAATTTTCCGGACGCTGGCCGTTTTGGCAATCTTGCCGGTGCTGATAATCTCGCAGCTGGGGCAACTTAATGCCCAATCAAACGCTTTAATCATTACACCGCGCAAAGATTACACGCTTGAACCCGGTGAATCCGTAAGCGATACGCTGCGCATTACCAACCGCGACCCCCAGAACCCGCTTAATCTTAAACTTACCGTAGCCGACTTCACGTCCGAGGACGAGACCGGTACACCGTTGCTATTGGAAAGCAATACTCCCAAAACAGCTTGGTCGCTGCGCGATTACATAACATTGCCGGACCAGGTAATCGTCGAGCCAGGCCAAGAAGCAAGGGTGCCGATCACGCTTGACATACCCGCCGATCTTGGCGCCGGCAGCTACTATAGCGCCATCGAATACGCTGCAGTAAATGACATTGCAGAGGATAAGGTCAATATTTCGGCCAGCTCAATTACACTTATGTTCGTTAAGATTCCCGGCCAGGCCAAACAGCAGCTTAATTTTGAGCAATTCGGCGCTTTTAAGCCGAACAATACTGGCAATGGCGGCAGTTTCGCAGGCTTATTCTTTAGCGACAAACCGACAGTCATGGCCTATCGGCTGGAAAATCAAGGCAACATTGCCGAGCAGCCGACGGCTACGATTATTATCAAGGATTTTCGAGGCGAAGAAATCTACACCATAGAAGACGCTAATCCGCGGGATCAGCTTGCTCTTAGGGGTCAGACCCGTCGGTTCGATACTTGTATTGTTACAGAGACTATCGAACAAAATACTCAAACCGGTGGCGAGTTCAACGCCGTAGTCTGCGGCGATACCGACTTTAAGCCGGGACGTTACACGGCCGAACTGTCGGTGGTTTACGGCGAAAATGGCAATGAAACCCGCGAAATTACCGCTCACACTACCTTCTGGTACTTGCCGTGGTGGTTCGTAGGTGTTATTTCTCTGGCGCTGGCCTTGGTTGCTGGCTTTATTCTCTACGTCATCAAGCGCATCAAAAATTACCGCGGTCGCAAAACCCGCAGAAGGTAGCGGTGGCGATGCATCGTAAGTTAAAAGCTTATGAATAAATTAAGACCGATTTTGCTGCTGGCACTGGTATTGCTTGGATTGGCGTGGACGGTTGTTCCGGTTAGCGGGCAGATTCCGCCGCCACCGGATCCTCCGCCCGAAGGCATTGGTATGGAAGGACGGATCTTGCAGCCGCCACCGGCTACCGGGCCGACCATCGTTATTCCGGCCGACGGTGCGGTGTTTGATTCTTTACCGATCACCGTTTCCGGTTTATGTATCGATACCATGCTGGTGCGCCTGTTCAAGAACGAGGTCTTCAGCGGCGCGGCCATCTGCGACGGCGGCAGCTATCAATTGCAAATGGACCTTTTTCCGGGTGAGAACCGGCTGATCGCCCGCCAATACGACACTCTTGATCAAGTCAGCCCGGACTCCAACCTGCGTACCGTAACCTACAATCTGACTTCGCCCACCGTTCCGGGCGCGCCCAATCCCGTAACCGACCAGATAACCCTAACCAGCACTTTTGCCCGTAAGGGCGCCAACCCCGGCGAAGAACTGATTTGGCCGTTGACGCTCAGCGGCGGCCGCGGACCATACGCTATCAGCATAGATTGGGGCGACAGCGATACCGACCTGTTTACCCTTAACGCCCCCGGCAATTTTGACGGCAAGCATGTGTATCAGCGGCCCGGTGTCTTTAGGGTCATCATTAAAGCAACCGACTCCGAAGGCCGCACCGCCTTCCTGCAACTGGTTGGCATTGGCAACGGCGCCATTACTCCCGGCAGCGAAGTCATAGATTCGGAACCGACGGTGGTTAAGACCAGGGTTATATGGCAGCCGGCCCTTATTTCGTTCCCATTGATGATAATGGCGTTTTATCTTGGCATGAAGTACAAGCTTAAGCGCATCCGTTACCGCATGAAGCACCGTCTGACCCCTATTGATAAGTAGTTTCGGACTTTAAACATAAGCCGGAATTTGCTAAAATATAAGTGTTATGTCAAAGAAAGTATTTGTCGGCCTCAGCGGAGGCGTTGATTCCAGCGTGGCAGCTGCTCTTTTGAAAGAGCAGGGCTTTGATGTTACCGGCGTTTATATGAAGAACTGGAGCCAGGACCTCCCCGGTTTCGAGTGCCCATGGAAGCAGGACTTTACCGATGCCAAGAGGGTAGCCGTGCACCTGGACATCCCGTTCAAGATGTATGATTTTGAAAAGCAGTACCGTCAGCGTGTCGTAGACTACATGATAGATGAATACAAGGCCGGCCGCACGCCGAACCCGGATATCATGTGCAACCAGGAGATCAAATTCAAACTGTTCCTGGAAACGGCCCTTGAAGACGGTGCCGACATGGTGGCCACCGGCCACTACGCCCGCGTAAAAAACGGCAAGCTGCTGACCGCCAAAGACGGCAATAAGGATCAGACCTATTTTCTATACCGCGTAAGCGAAGACGCACTGAAGCACACGCTGTTTCCGTTAGGCGAGCTGACTAAGCCGGAAGTGCGAAAGCTGGCCAAAAAATTCGGATTGGCTACGGCTGAAAAGAAGGAAAGCATGGGTATTTGTTTCGTGGGCAAGGTCGGCATAAAAGAATTTTTGACCAACGAGTTAGGCGAACAAACCAGAGGCAATATCATCGACCAGCTTGGCAAAATAGTGGGCCAGCACGACGGAGCCATTTATTACACCATCGGCCAGCGCCGCGGCCTGGAGGTTGGCGGCGGCCTGCCATTTTATGTGGTCGGCAAAGATATGAAGAAGAACGAAGTTTATGTCACTACCGAGCTGAATGACGAGCGGCTTTGGCACCGCGAATTGGGGCTCACCGATCTGCACTGGATAAATCAGGTTCCAAAGGCTGGCCACAGACTGCAGGTGCGCAGCCGACACCGCGCGGAGTTGGTGAATGGCACGCTAGGGGTAGCGTTAAAATTGCCTAAAAGCGGCCAACCTACGCTACAGGTAGCGTTATCAGATGATATCCGGGCCTTGACCCCCGGCCAGTCAGCCGTGCTTTACGACGGCGAAACGGTCCTAGGCGGCGGCATAATCGTTTAAACAGCAGTGGCATATTGCTTTCACCTCTGTTAGAATAGCTTCGATGACAGCTCAGGAAATCAGAAATTCTTATCTGGAGTTCTTTAAATCGCGCGGCCACGCTCAGATTCCGCGTGCGCTTTTGGTGCCGTATAACGACCCGACCACCTTGTTCACTGGCTCCGGCATGCAGCCGCTGATCCCATACTTGCTTGGCGAGCAGCACCCCGAAGGGGTGCGTTTGGTTGATTCGCAGACATGTTTACGCGCCCAGGACATCGAAGAAGTCGGCGACAACCGCCACACCACGTTCTTTGAGATGCTGGGCAACTGGAGTTTGGGAGATTACTTTAAGGCCGAGCAACTGCCGTGGTTCTTTGAATTCCTGACCGACGTAGTGGGCCTGAACCCGCAGAAACTTTATGTGACGTGTTTTATCGGCGACGAAACCTACCGTTTACCAAAAGATACCGAAAGCGCCGATATCTGGCGGGGATTATTCAAAGAAAAAAGCATCGAGGCAGAAATCGTGGAAATCGGCTCCGAAGCAGACGGCTATCAGAAGGGGATGCAAGGCGGTCGGATATTTTATTACGACGCTAGCAAAAACTGGTGGAGCCGGGCAGGCGAGCCGGAAAAAATGCCCCATGGCGAACCCGGCGGCCCGGACAGCGAAGTTTTTTATGAATTCGACAACGTGCCGCATAACCCCGAGTTCGGCGAAAACTGCCACCCCAACTGCGACTGCGGCCGGTTCATGGAAATCGGCAACTCGGTGTTCATGCAGTATGTGCGTACCTCGGCCGCCAACGGCGATTTTGTACCGCTGCCTAAGCAAAACGTGGATTTTGGCGGCGGCTTGGAGCGTATCGCGGCCGCCAAGCTAGACAGCCCGGACGTGTTCCGTATCAGCCTGCTGTGGCCGATCATCGAAAAACTCGAACATCTGAGCGGCAAATCATATGATGCCCATACCAACGCCATGCGCGTTATAGCCGATCACCTGCGCGCCGCAACTTTTCTAGCGGTAGACGGCGTTAAACCCAGCAATAAGGAACAGGGTTATGTGATGCGCCGGCTTGTGCGCAGGGCAATCCGCTTTGCATTCGACCTAGGCATCGAGCAGAACTTTTTGGAACAGGTGGTGCCAGTCATCGCCGACATGTATCACGAAGATTTTCCGGAAGTTGCCGCCAAGCGCCAGGAAGTAATTGACGTGCTAATAAAAGAAGAAAAAGCCTTCCGCCAGACACTAAGAAATGGGCTAAAGGTTTTTGACAAAGTTCTAGATTCGAAACGCCAGGTGGGTACTAAGGATCACGGAAAGCTTATATTTAGACTTTATGATACATGGGGTTTCCCGGTGGAACTTTCTGTAGAAGAAGCGTTCAAGCGTGGGATTGAGCTGGAAGAAAATTGGAAGGCACAATTCGATGCCGAGATGGCCGAACAGCGGGAGCGCTCACAGACTGCAGCCAAGGGCACATTCAAGGGCGGATTGGGTGGACAGACTTTGCAGCACAAGAAGTATCACACCGCTACGCACCTGATGTACCAGGCACTGCGCGACGTCTTAGGCGATCATGTCATCCAGCGCGGCAGCAATATTACAGAAGAACGCCTGCGCTTTGATTTTTCTCATCCCGAAAAAGTTACGCCGGAGCAGATCAGCCAAGTCGAAGAAATCGTAAATCGTGAAATAGCCAAAGATCTGAAAGTAAGTTTCCAAGAATATCCCACTAAAGTCGCGACGGAAGAAAAAGGCGCTCTTGGCCAGTTTGGCGATCGCTATGGCGACACCGTCAAAGTTTATTCCATGAAAGCCGACGACGAGGAAAAACCATACAGCTTTGAGATCTGTGGCGGCCCGCATGTGGATCACACCATGCAGCTGTTCGAAGACGGCAAAAAGTTCAAGATCATAAAGGAAGAAGCATCAAGCGCTGGCATAAGGCGCATCAAGGCCGTGCTTGCGTAATGCAGGTCTCTTTCGAGCCACCGATTCTTAGCGTCAAGTTTGAAACCGAGCCACAGGATGCCAGAGGCGAAGTGGTCAGGAAATTGGCCGAGATGAGCGATGAACACGTGCATGAGAACACGTTAGAAAACATATATTCCGCTGAACTCAGAGAAGGACTTGATGCCGAAGAGTGCGCCCATCTGTTATTTTCGGCCGCCAAGAACATCACACCTCGTTACCAGGACGTCGAAACTGGAGATTACCTCTAAGTTGACTATTGGGTGTAAAATAAACATCAAGAGGTAAACAAAAAGGAAGCCGCTATGACGTGCGCAAATTTATATCCGCTGGATGCCAATCATCATCACCTTGAATTCGTACCCCAACCAGATGATCCATTACCCGTAACCGAACTGCCGGTAGTAGAACTTATGGAAGATTTTGGCGGCGTGCCGGTGGAGCCGGTCTTGGGAGGCGATGCCGCGTTCGAGGTTGACGGCGACCAGCTTAAAGATTGCTTCCCGTTCCTGATTGATACCTGCGAAGTGGTAGCAGTGCCACCGCCTGATCAGGCCGGCGTATTGCAGGGCCAAGATCCAATGGACTTGTTTTCTCCTTTTAACGCCGGCTAATAAACGTCCCAGCCCGTGTTAAAATAATACGGATATGCTTAAGAAACTGAAACAGATTAAGCATCTGTCTTTAAAGCGTTCCACGGAGTCAACGGAGACGCGGACCGACCATATCATAGCCCTGGACATAGGTACTGAGAACGTCAAAGCCCTGATCGGACGGATCAAGGGCGACGAGATTGAAATCGTGGGAGTTGGCCGCGCCCATCAGGACCTGGCCGACATGCAAGCAGGCGCTATTGCCGATATCGCCGGCGTGGTCGGCAATTGCGACCAAGCGTTAGCCCAGGCCGAAAAAATGGCCGGCGTCAGCGTGCGCGGAGCAGTAATAGGCATCGCTGGCGAATTAGTTAAGGGCACGACTACCACCGTTAAATTTACACGAAAGGATCCTTCCAAGCCGCTCGATATGCCAGAGATCGAACGCATAATCGGCATGGTGCAGGCGCGCGCTTTAGAAAAAGCTAAATCCGAGCTGGCCTGGGAACTAGGCGGCAAAGAAGTCGAGATCAGACTAGTCAACAGCGCGCTGGTAAGCATCACGATAGACGGCTACACGGTCAGCAGCCCGCTAGGCTTTCAGGGCCGCGACGTACTAATCCAGCTATATACCGCATTTGCGCCCCTCATCCATATCGGTGCTCTGGAGCGTACCGCTAACGAGCTTGATCTTGATCTGCTGGCGGTGGCGGCTGAGCCTTTTGCCGTGGCCCGCGGCGTCATCGGCAATGATCCGAACGCCAACATGAGCGCGGTCCTGATGGACGTCGGTGGCGGCACGACCGACATAGCCGTCCTGAACGAAGGCGGCGTGGAGGGTACCAAGATGTTCGGTATTGGCGGGCGGGCGTTTACCCGTTCGGTCGAACGCGATCTGGCAACCGACTTTGAGCAGGCCGAGGCGCTCAAACTGGCTGTTAATTCATCTAAGATTCCGTCGCATAAAAAAGCCCAGGTGGAAGAGGCGCTACACAAGACCTTGGAGGTCTGGATGAGCGGCGTCGAACTGGCCCTATCCGAATTTAACCACTTGGATCATTTGCCCCACCGTCTGCTACTGTGCGGCGGTGGTTCGTCACTCGATATGCTGATGCAGGAGCTGGCGAAGGCTGATTGGCACCGCGGCCTGCCATTTACGCGCAAACCGGTAGTCCAGCATATTAACCCCGAGCAAGTGGTTGGCATTGTTGACAAAACCGACGTGGTTAGCGACCATACATTCATAACCGCAATGGGATTATTAAGGGTTGGTTTGGATACTGTCAATCAGCAGGATCCGGATCACAAGGCAAGTTCTATAAAAGAACGGATAAACAGGCTTTTGAGCGTTTAGAAAAATGGCAGATTCATCCAAAGACACAGTCTATATAGACGTAGACGACGAAATTACCAATATCATCGACAAGGTTAAGTCATCCGACCACAAGATCGTGGCCCTGGTTCTGCCCAAGCGGGCGACGGTACTGCAAAGCGTGGTGAACATGAAGCTGCTTAAAAAAGCAGCTACGAGCTCCAAGAAGAGCTTGGTCCTGATAACTTCCGAAGCCGGTCTGATGCCGCTGGCCGGCGCCGCCGGGTTGCATGTGGCAAAAAGCTTGCAGAGCAAACCGGCCATACCGCCGTTGCCTAAGGTAAGCGATCCCGACCAAACCGAAGAAGTCAGTGACGATGAACCGGCCCTGGACAAAGCCGCTAGCGTTGGTGCCCTGGCCGCCGCCTCGGCCAAGGACAGCGATGATACAGAGACGATCGAGCTGGATAACATGGCGCTTGGACCAGCCGCAGCCGGTGCGACAGCGTCGGCCAAACAAAAGTTCAAGAAACTCAAGCATCTCAAAGTGCCGAACTTTGAAAAGTTCCGCCTGGGCTTTTTCCTGGCGGGCTTGGCTGTAGTCCTGTTGATACTAGGTTGGTACTTGGCGGCCGTAGTTTTGCCCAAGGCCGTAATTACCATCAAGACTGACACCACGACCTTGGTCAGCTCGTTCGACTTTACGGCTAGTACTAATCAAGCTGAGCTTGACGTAGCCAACAAGAAAATTCCTGCCGTCATGAAAGAAGTCAAAAAGACCGACACCGAAAAAGTCACTGTTACCGGCGAGCGCGATGACGGCACCAAGGCCAGCGGCAAGGTAACCCTGACCGCTTCATGCGTGACTTCGTCTACCACTGTTCCTGCCGGCACCACAATCAGTACCGACGGCCTGAATTACATTACGCAGGATACGACCAACATCAATAACATCAGCGGCGGCGGCCCCGGTACTTGGGTCTGCAGCAGGAGCGTAGATGTTGTATCGGCGCAAAACGGCGACAAATACAACATCGCGGCCGGCAAGACCTTTACCGTGTCGGGTTACAGCGGTGTGTCTGGCACGAATCCTGCAGCCTTTAGCGGCGGCACCAGCAAGATAGTCAAAGTGGTCAGCCAGAAGGATGTCGACGATGCCGTAGCTAAGATCAAAGGGCGGACCGAAGCCGCTATCAATGATGAGCTTAAAGGCATGTTCGAAGCCGAAAGCTTGTTTGCCCTGACCGAGACGCGTAAGGCCAGCGATGCTAAAATTACCGCCAGTCCTGAAGTCAACAAAGAAGCTGCCGAAACTACTGTTACAGCCGAGACCACTTATACTATGCTGGGCATCCAGCGTGACCACTTGAGCCAGATCATCAAGGATGATGTCAAAGACGAATACGATCCCGAGAAACAAGAAATTACTAATGACGGCATCGACCAGGCCATAATGCGGCTCAATAACCAACCGGCGCCGAACGAAGCTTCGCTCAGCTTCCGGACATCTGTTACTGCCGGGCCGGAAATAAACGAGGAAGCTATTAAGGAAGCCGTGCGTGGCAAGAAGCGCGGCGAGGCCGAGAAACACATCAGTTCGCTGCCGGGCGTAGAAGAAGTGATTGTAGAATACAGTCCGTTTTGGGTATACTCAACGCCTAAGGCGGCCAAGAAAATTACCATAGTGATTGAGAAGACCGGTGACCAGCCCGCCGAAAACACACCCGATGAATCAGAACAGCCATAACATACTAGCGCTAGATATTGGGGGCAGGCGGGTCGGTGTGGCTCTGGCTTCTGCGGAGGCCCGCTTGGCGGCGCCGTTGACCGTGATAGACCTAAAGAAAACCTCCAATCTGAAAGCCGCAGTCAAGAAGCTGGTGTCCGAACAAAATATCGGCTTGGTGGTGGTGGGTCTGCCGCGCGGCCTGAACGGACAGGAAACCGCCCAGACCGAGGCCGTCCGAAGCATCGCTGCAAAACTGGAATCGGAACTCAATGTACCTTTGGTCATGCAGGACGAAGCCGGCACCAGCCTGGAAGCCGAAGACCTGCTGAAGAAGCGCGGCAAGCCGTATGACAAAGCCGATATAGACAAAGAAGCGGCCGCTCTTATACTGCGCGATTATCTTAATCAGACGGCAGGGCATACGGCATGACACCTTACCGTATTGGCAAAGCACGCAAGCGTCGCTGGTCCAAAGTAATTTTGTTATTGGCGATCGCAGGCCTGTTTACTTCGGTGGCGGTCTTCTTCGGCCTCAAGAACCTTTATGAACGAAATCTGCAGGCCGTTAACTCTAACGCCCAGGAAGATATAACGTTCGTTGTACAGAGCGGCGATGGCGCGGCGCAGATTGCGGAAGGACTGCACGACAAGCAGCTGATACGATCGCCACGAGCCTTTACCCAATACGTACGCTCCAACGAGCTCGGCGGATCATTCAAGGCTGGAACCTACAGCCTCAGACAGTCGTATGATGTTCCTACAATCGTTAAGTATTTGGTGGAGGGCAAAGTGAATACCAACTTGTTTACGATCTTTCCAGGCAGCAACCTGGACAAAGTAAAAGCTGATTTTGTAGAAGCCGGCTTTAGCGAAGCTGATGTAGAGACGGCATTAAACCCAGGCCTATATGCGGATCATCCGGCATTGGTTGACAAGCCGAACGATGCCAGCCTGGAAGGCTTCCTGTACCCCGACTCCTACGAGAAGATCGCCGAGACTACCCCTCAGACTATAATCCGCCAGTCGCTTGACGAGATGGATGAAGCATTGACGCCGGAAGTCCGGGCCGGCATTGCTGCCCGCGGCCTCAACGTTTATCAAGGCATAACTCTGGCTTCTATCATCGAGCGCGAAGTCGGCGACCGCGATAAGAACGGCCAGCCGACCGACAACCGTCCAAAGGCGTCGCAGGTCTTCCAAAAACGCCTGGGTATTGATATGCCGCTTGAATCAAACGCCACCGATTATTACTCCGAACACGTCTCGCCCAATTACGACACTTACTCGATAGTTGGCCTGCCACCCGGACCGATTAGTAACGTCACTAAGAATTCCCTGCAGGCAGTCGTTAGCCCGGCCCCAACCGACTATCTGTATTTTGTATCCGGACGCGATTGCATTACGCGTTTCTCTAGCGCGCTTAGCGAACACGATGCCCTCAAGGCCCAGCACGGCATTGCCCGGCCCGAAGACAACTGCCGCGGCTAGGATTGACCTTTATACCCCCAAGTTGCTACAATCGGTCCAGCATTTTTGCGCTTTTTTAAGGTCAAAAGAGCTTATTTTAGAAGGTTATTTTGGATATTACACGAACTAAGACAGTCGTAAAGCGTCCGGTCCGCGCTGTACCGGCCGTTAAGGCTACACCCCCAAACCCGCCGGTCCGAGCCGCCAGCAAACCCCTTAAGACCCCCAAAGTTTCGCGCCGCCGCCGCAAAAGCCAGCTTAGAAAAGCTGCTTTAAGATATGGCATCGTCTTCTTGAACTTTTTGATCGTTGGTTTTGCTGCCTACGCAGCGATAGTTTACTCCGGCTCCAGCAGCACCAGCTATGGTGTTTATTCCACATCGGCCCAGGAAGCGGCTAATCCGCTTGATAAGATGACGGCTACAGATATAGCGGCGAACATAGCCTTGATGGTTTGGGCGCCGGAAACCGAAGCCATCATCAGCGACTCAAACATTATCCAGAGAAAGATCGATTCAGCGGCAGCCGCAGATCAGAACAATGCGGTAATGCTGCCGCAAATAGTAAGCGCTGACGTAAAAACCAAAGAAGATATTATTGAATACACCGTTCAGTCTGGCGATACGCTGCTAAGTTTGGCGACCAAATTCGGAGTCACCTCGAACAGCATCAGATGGTCTAATAATCTGGACGGCTTTACTTTAGACCCTGGCACGAAACTTCTGATTCCTCCGATCAACGGCATAGTGCACCAAGTGGCGCCGGCTGAAACGGCCGACAGCTTGGCCCGTAAATACAGTTCCAGGGCCGACAGGATCCTCGTCTTCAACGATGCCGAAGTCGGCGGCCTGCAGGTCGGTGACCTGATAGTAGTACCCGACGGTGAAATCCAAACCGTGGTTGGCTTTCGCCCTATACTTAGCCATGAGTACACGTTCATAACTCGCTACACAGGTTACAATCCTGGCGTTTTCGCCACTTTATACGATAGGGGCTGGTGCACCGATTGGGCCGCTTACCGATCTTCCCAGCTTGGTAATACTATTTCTCAGCAAGGTACCTGGGGCGATGCGGTAAGATGGGACACTAACGCCAAAGCTGCCGGATATTATGTAGGACCAATACCAAAAGTTGGGGCGGTCCTGCAGATCGACAGCGGATGGTACGGGCATGTAGGCGTTGTCGAGGAAGTCTCAGAAGATAAGACGATGATCAAATATTCTGATATGAACGGGCTCGCCGGCTGGGGCAACGCGGCCGTCACTAAAAGCTGGGTGCCGGCCAGCGGCTACGACTTCATATATCGTTAACAGAGGTAATAACGTTCCTGCAAGCTTGACCGTTTAGGTAATAGTTGTTACCATAATGCCGGCAAAACCCGGCATTTTTTGCTGGATTTGTTCATAAATTGTACGGTTTTGCCCCTTGGAGTGGACAGGAGTTAATGCCAAGATAATCTGAGGGGAAAATTGATTTTTCTTGAAATTCAGATATCCGGCATTTAACGCCTTCACCCATTGTTAATCAGGGCCTCAAGTGCCCTAAATAAGGGAGTTAACTATTCGTAGTCTACCCCAGTTAAGACGATCCTCGCGCAGCCCGGCTGTTTCGGGTTCTGTTAAATCCAACCGCTTTAATATCCTGGCCAAGCTGGGTCTTAAGCGCCACCGCAAGAAAGCCATCCGCTACGGCTTGCTGGCCGGCAATTTGGCAATAGTAGCCGTGGCCGTGTTCCTAGTTGTCAGCAGCTCCGGCGGCAAGAACGACGCCAATCTGAGCGTCCTTAATACGGCCGAGGAAAACCGTGTATCCAACCCGCTCGATCCGTTGTCTTCCACGGACATCGCTGCCAACGTAGCCCTTATGACGGAATTCCCGGAAGCCGGATTTATTATTGAGTCGGCGAATTCCGAAAGCCTCAAGCTCGAATCACCCATCGTTACGCGTGAGGCCGTGTTCAAGCCGCAGATCCGCACCGGCGACATCAAGACCAAGGCAGACATTATTGAACACACGGTAACCAGCGGCGAAACGCTGGCCGCTCTATCGGCCCTTTATGGAGTAACATCCGATAGTATTCGGTGGTCCAATTTCTTAAGCTCGGATAATCTCAAGGCAGGCACTAAGCTGCTGATACCTCCTGTCAATGGCATCGTTCACACCGTCAAATCAGGTGATTCGGCCGAAGAACTGGCCAAGAAATTCAACGTATCCGCCACCCAGATCATCCAGTTCAACGATGCTGAGGTCACCGGCCTTGTGGCGGGAGACAGGATTGTCATACCGGGCGGTTCCGTAAGAGTCGTTGCCAGCCGTACTCCTTACTACTCGAGATTCGCATTTGGCAACACGGCCGTCTATGGCTACAACGGCTACGCGCCGGGCTATTGTACCTGGTATGTCGCAAACAAGCGCATCCAAATCGGCAGGCCTTTGCCGGCCAATCTTGGCAATGCTGCTACCTGGGATAATTACGCGCCTCAGGGTTGGAACCGGACTCCGGCATATGGAGCCGCTGCAGTCACAAGCGAAAGCGGCGCCGGACATGTGGTGTTCGTAGAAGAGGTACGTGCCGATGGAAGCGTTCTTGTATCCGAGATGAACCGCCGCCGACGTTACGAAATCACGACTCGCGTATTCAGCCCGGCCGAAGCCGCCGGCTACAAATACATCCACTAATCCCACCCCTGTTAATATTCGGTGATTTGTTGTATAATTTGCACGTATGTTTGTAGATAAAGTTTTGGTAAAAATATCGGCTGGCAATGGCGGCAATGGCGCCGTTAGTTTCAGGCACGAAAAATTCGTGGACAAAGGCGGTCCGGACGGCGGCGACGGAGGAAAGGGCGGCGACGTCGTGCTGGTTGCTTCACGCAACCAAAACACGCTGGCCAACTTCCGTTTTCAGAAAACATTGAAGGCCGAGGACGGCCAGAACGGTTCGAAACAAAGGAAGCACGGTAAATCGGGCGCCGATCTGGAAGTGCCGGTGCCGGTCGGCACGGTTGTGATTGACGAGCAGGGCGGCCAGCTAGTCGACCTGGATCATGACGGCCAGCGAGCCATTATCGCCCATGGCGGCGAAGGCGGCTTCGGCAACGCCCACTTCGTAAGCTCTACGCGGCAGGCGCCCAAAGTTGCCGAGCGCGGCGCAACGGGTGAAGGATTCCAGGCTGTCTTTGAACTGAAGATGATCGCCGATGTCGGCTTGGTAGGCCTGCCCAATGCGGGTAAGTCAACCATGCTCAGCGTCATTAGCAACGCGCATCCGGAAATTGCCAACTATCCTTTCACTACTACTACGCCGAACCTTGGCGTTGTAGACATAGACGAAAATACATCGCTGCTTTTCGCCGACATTCCGGGCCTGATAGAAGGCGCGTCTGAAGGCAAGGGTTTGGGCGATGAATTTCTGCGCCACATAGAACGTACTAAAGTCCTGGTACATCTGATAGACAGTTATAACGAGGATGCCGTTGCTGCCTACAAGACGATTCAGGCAGAGCTCAAGAATTACCGTAGCGACCTAAGCCGCTTGCCGCAGATCGTCGTCTTGACCAAGATCGAGGGCCTGGACAGCGAGATCGTCGAAGACGCGCTTAATAAACTTAAGGGTGTATTGCCAAAAAGTACGGCGCTGATGGCAGTATCGGCCCAAAGCGGCCAGGGCCTCAAAGAAATGCTTTATGAAATCAAACATCTAGTTTCCGAAGAGGCCGCCAAGGCTGAACCGGCCGAAAGCCCCGATGACTCGGTACCGGTCTACAAGCTTGATCCCGAAACCCTGCCGTGGCGTATAATCAAGCGCGACAATGGCTTCTTGATCCGCGGCCGCAAGATTGAGCGCTTTGCCGCCCGGACCGATTTTGCCAACGAGGAAGGCGTGCAGCGCTTACGCGACATAATGAAAAAGATGGGAATCGCGCGCGAGTTGGAGCGTTTGGGCGTAGAAAAAGGCCAGATCGTTGAATTCGGCAATCACGGCAGCCTGGAGTACTAGTGGCTTCGCTTTATTTTTACGATCTTGAAACAAGCGGCGTAAATCCGCGCCTTTCACGTATCATGCAGTTCGCTGGCCAGCGGGTAGACATGCAGCTTAAGCCTGTGAGCGAGCCCGACAATTTTTATATCAAGCTGAGCGACGATGTGCTTCCCGAACCTGACGCGATTTTGGTGACGGGCCTGACGCCTCAGAAAGTCAACCAGGAAGGCATTAGTGAAGCTGAGTTTCTGCAGTACTTTTCTGCTCAGATCGCATTGCCAGACACGATTTTTGTCGGTTTCAACAGCGTGCGTTTCGATGACGAGTTCATGCGGTTCTTGCATTACCGCAATTTTTACGATGCTTACGAATGGTTCTGGAAAGACGGCCGGTCGCGCTGGGACATGCTGGATGTCGTACGTATGACCCGGGCGCTTAGACCCGAAGGCATTGAATGGCCGTATGATACCGCCGGCAAACCTACCAACCGCCTGGAATATCTGACGTCTGTCAACAAGCTGGAGCATGACGGCGCCCACGATGCCCTAAGCGACGTGAATGCCACGCTTGCCGTAGCTCGGCTGGTCCGCAACAAGCACCCCAAACTGTTCGATTTTATGCTGAAGATGAGGACAAAAAGCGCTGTTGCCGAATTGGTCGAAAGCGGCCAGCCTTTCGTTTACAGTTCCGGAAAATATCCGAGCGCCTACCAGAAAACCACAGTAGCGGTAAGCTTGGGCGATCACCCTGGCAAGCAAGGCGCCTTAGTTTATGATCTCCGAACAGATCCGGATGATATCGCGCATCTACCACCACCAAAATTAGCGGCTGCCTGGGCTGACTGGTCGGAAGATGAAACCAAACGGTTTCCGCTTAAGACCCTGCAGTATAACCGTTGCCCAGCGGTCGCGCCTCTAGGCGTATTGGACAAAGACAGTATCAAGCGCCTTAAACTTGATATGAAAGCGGTCGAACGTAATCGCAAGAACCTTGCCAAACACCCGGATTTTTATAAGAACCTGCTGGCAGCCCTAAAACTGATGGACAGGCAGCGCCAGGTCGGCCTGGTAGCAGATGAGCAGGAGGTGGATTCTCAGCTGTACGAAGGTTTCTTCAACGACCAGGACCGCACGGCCATGTCGGTTGTTCGGGCGGCCGAGGTTGATGAGATCGGGAGCCTGAACATTGAATTTGCCGACCAGCGCCTGACCCAGCTCCTGCCACTTTACAAGGCCCGCAATTTTCCCGAAAGTTTGAGCGCGGAAGAGCGCGAAGCCTGGGAAACTTTCAGGCAGCGACGATTATTGGGAGGCGGCGACAAAAGCCTTGCCGCCAAGTTTTTTGTCCGTTTAGGCGAACTGGCTGGCCGGCCCAACCTGACTGCCGATCAAGAGTATCTGTTAACTGAGCTTCAGCTTTACGGTGAAAGTATCCTGCCGGCGCCGGAATTTTAAGTAAGGATAAAGGCAAGTTGCAAGCTCGCTAAGGGTGCGCATTAAAATCTCGGCCATCAGCAGGCTCAGCAATCGCAGGGCAATGCAAAGAGTGGCCACGAAAAGCAGCCAGTCTATGAAGCTAAGTTGAAAGGTAGTACCTGGGACATAGCCCAGTACTATGAATTGAAGCATCGCCGCACCTCTGTTATTTAATTCGCATAATACTCTAAAACTTGACAATAGTCAATAATGTTTTATTGACGTTTATGGTTTACGCTTGAAAAAGGCGGCGATTTTGTCGATCCGGTCGCGGTTGAAGATGAATATAGCCAAGCCGAAACAAAGCAGGAACACGCCGATGCCGGAGACTATCCGGTTGGCGGCGGTGACCAGTACGGCCGCCGCCCCTAGCATCACTGCAATCGAACCGATATCGTAGAACATCTGTACGCTCGGTTTTTGAGGGAACAAATAGTTCTTGAGCGACATGCCCTTGACTTTGACCGTTTCCATCCAGCGCTCGGCCCAAGTGTGATTGACGGCCAAGAAACTCAGGCCCAAAATCAGCAGCGGTATGCCGCCGGGCCCGGGCAGCCAGCCGAACAAGGCAACGCCGACAAAGCAGATTGCTGCAAGGCTGTCGAACAGAATCAGCTTGCCGTATTTTTTGAACTTGCTCATCGTATGATTTAAGTATAGCAACATAATTCACACTTAAGGCACCTCTACGCACTGGAAAAATTCTTGATTTTCCGGTATAATCTTCCCGTTTATGGCGGACTACATAGAGATTAAGGGAGCGCGTGAGCACAACCTCAAAAACATCGATTTGACGATACCGCGCGGCAAGCTGGTTGTTATTACCGGTTTGTCCGGGTCAGGCAAATCCTCGTTGGCTTTTGACACGATTTACGCCGAAGGCCAGCGCCGCTATGTGGAATCTTTAAGTTCGTACGCCCGCCAGTTCTTAGGCATCATGGAAAAACCCGACGTCGATCAGATCGACGGCCTAAGCCCGGCAATCTCTATCGATCAGAAATCCACCAGCCGCAATCCGCGCAGCACCGTGGCTACCGTTACCGAAATCTATGATTACCTGCGTCTGCTGTTTGCCCGTATCGGCGTGCCGCATTGTCCGGTCTGCGGCAAGGCAGTTAGCCGGCAGACGACCCAGGCCATCATCGAGCAGATCGTTAAATTACCCGAATCAGCCAAACTGATCGTGCTGGCTCCGGTGGTGATTGATAAAAAGGGCGCTTTCGAACATATTCCCGAACAGTTCATGCGCCTCGGTTTTGCCCGCGCCCGGGTAGACAATGTCATTTACGCGCTGGATGAGTTCCCGCAGCTAGATAAGAACTACAAACACACGATTGAAATCGTGGTTGACCGCCTGGTCAATGATGAAGCCAGCCGGTCGCGTCTTGCCCAAAGCGTCGAGACCGCTCTGGATCTGGCCGATGGCAAACTGCTGGTGCATCATGCCGATTCGAACAAGGACACGATTTACAGCCTGCGTTATGCCTGCGTCGATCATCCGGATGTTGCCATTCCTGAACTAGAGCCTCGTACTTTTAGTTTCAATTCGCCGCACGGCGCCTGTCCGGTATGCACCGGCTTAGGAAATCGTTTGGAAGTCGACCCCGAACTGGTCATACCGAATGGCCGTCTGACTATTGCAGAGGGAGCTATCCGACCCTTCAATCGCATCAATGTGGATGCATGGTATATGAAAAAAATGCAGGCTGTCGCTGACGCTTACGGTTTCTCGTTGCATGTGCCGACTGGCGACCTTAAGCCCGAACATCTGGAAAAGCTGCTGTACGGTACCGGCAACCAGACTTACCGGATTTCTTTAGGTATCGGCCGCAGCTACATGACTACTTATGAAGGCGTGATTCCGAATTTGGAGCGACGTCACAAGGAAACGGAGAGTGATTTTATCCGCCGCGACATCGAGCGCTTCATGCTGGAGCGGCCGTGCGTAGCATGCAAGGGCAGGCGCCTCAAGCCCGAAGTCCTGGCGGTTACCGTTGCCAATCGGTCGATCATGGACGTGTGTGAGTTATCGATCGACGATGCTTTAGAACTATTCAAGACCATCGAGCTTAGCGACAAAGACCGTCATATCGCCGCCCAGATCTGTAAAGAAATCAATGCTCGTCTCAAGTTCATGCAGGATGTCGGCCTGAATTACCTGAACTTGGCTCGCAGCGCCGTCAGTTTAAGCGGCGGCGAAGCCCAGCGCATACGCTTGGCAACGCAGATCGGTTCGGGATTAATGGGCGTGCTGTACGTCTTGGATGAGCCGTCGATCGGCCTGCACCAGCGCGATAACGAACGTTTGCTTAACACTCTTAAGCATTTACGCGACTTAGGCAACAGCGTCATTGTCGTCGAGCACGACGAAGACACTATCCGCTCGGCCGATCACCTTATAGACATCGGTCCGGGCGCCGGCATCCATGGGGGCAAGATCGTAGCCATCGGCAGTCCAGCGGAAGTTGCCAAAGTAAAAGAAAGCATCACTGGCAAATACTTGCGCGGCGAAGAAAAGATCCACGCGCCAAAGAAACGCCGCCCCGGCAACGGCAAAAAAGTTACCATCAAGGGAGCTCGCGAAAACAATCTCAAAAGCGTCGATGTTGATATTCCTTTGGGCCAATTGGTGGTGGTCAGCGGAGTAAGCGGCTCGGGCAAGTCCAGCCTTATAAACGATATTCTGGCCAAAGAATTGCAGGCAAGGCTGATGCGTGCCAATCTTGTACCGGGCAAGCATGAGGACATCGAAGGCATTGAGGAACTCGACAAGGCCATAGTCATCGACCAGTCGCCGATCGGCCGCACGCCGCGCTCTAACCCCGCCACTTACACCGGGTTGTTCACGCCAATTCGCGAGCTGTTTGCCAATACGCCCGAAGCCAAGATCCGCGGCTACAAGGCCGGCCGGTTCAGTTTCAATGTCAAAGGCGGCCGTTGCGAAAACTGCCAGGGCGACGGCATCATTAAGATCGAAATGCATTTCCTGCCGGACGTCTACGTGCAGTGCGAAGTCTGCCACGGAAAGCGCTACAACCGCGAAGCTCTGGAGATACACTACAAAGGCAAGACCATCAGCGATGTGCTGCAGATGACGGTCGAGCAAGCGCTGGCGTTCTTTGAAAACATGCCGCAGATCGCCCGCAAATTACAGACTTTGACGGATGTGGGGTTGGGCTACATCGGCCTTGGCCAGCCGGCTACGACTTTAAGCGGCGGTGAAGCTCAGCGCATCAAATTAGCGACTGAACTGTCACGTCGCGCCACTGGCCGCACACTTTATATATTGGACGAACCGACCACCGGGCTGCACATGGCTGACGTAAAGAAGCTATTGGATGTTCTGCATGCGCTGGTCGATACCGGCAATTCGATGGTTATCATCGAACACAATCTTGACGTCATCAAGTCTGCTGACTGGCTGATAGACATGGGCCCGGAAGGCGGCGACAAAGGCGGCACCATCGTAGATGCAGGCACTCCGGAACAAGTTGCAAAAAATCCTGATTCCTACACCGGCCGATTCCTAAAACGCATGCTCTAGTTATGGAAAACGCCTGGTCGCGAAAACGCCGCGATCGCACCATGCAAGCCCTGGAATATGATGTCCCGGATCTCGTCAGGCACTGTACGCTTGATTTGAAATTCCTGCTGGCAGTCATTGAATTGGACGAACTGGAAGCGGGCAAGGTTGAGAGGGAGAGCCTGATTGAGCGTGCCTGGGCGCTGGATCAAGCCGGTTATTCCTTTGAGGTAGACCAGCCTAAATTCCAAGAGCATTTGGCAAGTGCGCGCGAGTTTATAGCGACAACAGCCTTCGAAGAGTACAGGATACGCTTTGAGCGTTATATCCAGGATTAATCAATACGTTTGTTGAGAAGCAGGCGGCTGTAGGCGGATTTGATTTTACTCAGAATCGCTTGGCGCACGCTGCGTTCCCTCAACAGATGGATCAGAGCCAGAAGCAGGCTGAGCAGGACAACAGCTACGATGACAGTCTCGATATATTTGTCCAGTCCGGGTATGCGGTTGCCGACGGCATAGCCAAGCAGCGGCATGCCGGCGCCCCATAGGATCGCACCGATGACATTGAAGGCAAAAAAGCGTTGCCGGGTCATCTTGCTAGCGCCGGCCACGACCGGCGCGAAAGTTCGCACTATGGGTACGAAGCGGGCGATGATGATGGTTTTACCGCCATGCTTTTCATAGAAGGCCTCGGATTTTTCTAAGTATTCATGCTTGAACAAAGCACCGTCCTTTTTCTTGAATATGCGTGGCCCAGCGCGCCGGCCGATACTATAGCCGACGTTGTCGCCGATTATGGCAGCGGTCACAACACATACAATCAAAAGCGGCAGCGATAATTCGCCCTGGCTGGCAGCCAGACCAGCCCCGAAAAGCAGCGTGTCGCCCGGCAAAAAGAAGCCGATCAGCAGTCCCGACTCGGCAAAAACTATCAGCGACACCAATATGATGCCGCCAGCTTGGATGATGTGTTCGGGATCAAACATTCGTTATGTAGGTTACATGGTTGCACCGGCAAAAGTCCAGCCATATCTGATATAATAAGAGGGTAATATGAGAGGTATCTAAGTGAGCAGCGATACAATTACGCTGAAATTGTCCGAACGTGAAGTAAAAGGCAAGGCCGTCAAGTCTTTGCGTCGCCAGGGTTTGGTGCCCGCCAATATCTATGAGCGTGGCAAGGAGTCGATGGCAGTAAGCGCTCCATTCATCGAAATTACCAAAGTTTACAACCAAGCCGGCAAACACCATCCGGTAGAGCTGGTTTTGGAAGGTAAGAAACATCTTGCGATGATCAAAGACGTCGATCTGGATCCGGTCAAGAACACCGTGCGCCATATCGCTTTCCATGCAGTCAAACGCAATGAGAAAGTTGACGCTGAAGTGCCTGTGCGCCTGGAAGGCGAAGAAATTCCAGCTGAGAAGATGGGCTACATGATTTTGACACCCAACGATATAGTGGAAGTTGAAGCTTTGCCGGCAAACCTGCCCGACGAACTGGTTGCTGACTTGACCGTTCTGGCAGAAATCGGCGATAAGATCACGGTTGCCGATTTGAAAGTTCCAGAGGGCGTTACCATCACGTCAGAACCCGAACTGGTGCTTGCCATCGTCGAAGAAACCAAGGATCAGATCGCTGAAGCTGACGCCGAAGCCGCGGAAAGCGCTGAGGCAAGTGAAGTCGAAAGCGACCACGGCACTGACGAAACCCAGCCCGAAACGGCATCCGAAGAAGACAAGTAAAATTGAAAAGAGCTGCAGGCGAACCTCACAGCTCTTTTTAATTGCACATTATGCGGGCAGGCAGTCTGTTACGCCCGCAGCGTTTGCTTGATTTGCTGCCGCTTGGGAATCCGGACCGAATCTCCCGTCGTTAGCTAGTCCGAAACGTTCCTGGAAAAAGATTACGGTTGCGGCGGTATTGTCTCCGAAGGTTCCACTTCCTTGTAACTCGAACCCTAGCGCCAAAGAAGCGCAACCCAACCTATTCATCATGAGCTGCATCCTGGATACGCAAAGGCTGTCTGCCATACCCCATGTAAGCTCGGGGCAGTCCAGCGGTTCCATAGCCGGCAAAGCTGTGGCAGTCGGAGCGGTTTCAGCAGGTGCTGGAACGGTAGTCGTAGTCGTGGTTGTAGTTTCCACTGTTGTGGGAACAGTAATATGTGAAGTCGTTGGAGGTGGTGGTACGGTAGAAGTGGCAAGAGGCGCCAAGGTATCGTCTGCTGAGTTGTTGCGTCCAGGTTCTGAACAAGCTGCCAAAAGCCATCCTGCCACCAAAACTGTAGCAACGCGTCTTGTCCGTGGCATCTCTGCGCTTCTTCTCATTTCAATACCCCCTAACGTATCTTCATGAAACGCCCAAAAACAAGATTAGTCAAGTTCTAGTCTTCCAAAAAACCGCCCGATTGGTGCCGCCACAAATTAGCATAGACGCCGCCGCGTCCGATGAGTTCCTTGTGAGTGCCTTGCTCTACGATTTTGCCTTCATCCAGAACGATGATTCGATCCATCCTTTGGATAGTGCTGAGGCGGTGGGCGATGACGATAGTGGTGCGGCCTTCCATAAGCTTCCAAAGCGCGTCCTGGATCAGTACTTCGCTCTCGGAATCGAGCGCGCTGGTAGCCTCGTCCAGTACCAGGATCGGAGCATTTTTAAGCATGGCGCGGGCGATGGCGATGCGCTGGCGCTGACCGCCGGAAAGCTTGATGCCTCGTTCGCCGACTAGCGTATCGTAACGTTCGGGCAAAGTATCGATGAACTCGGCGGCATGAGCCTGCCTGGCAACGACTTCGATCTGCTGGTTTGAAGCCGCAGGATCGCCGTAGCCGATATTCTCCTGAATGGTGCGGTGAAATAGGAGGGGTTCTTGCGGCACATAGGCGATTACCTTCCGGAGATTATCTTGCGTGACGGCGGCTATATTCTGGCCATCGATCGCGATCTGACCTTTATCAACATCCGAAAAGCGCAGCAGCAGCCGTGTAAAAGTGGACTTTCCTGAACCCGAATGCCCGACCAGGCCGACCTTTTCGCCGGGTTTGATATGAAGATTCAGACGCTTGAATATAGCATCGTCAGCGTCCTTGTGCGCGAAAGTCACGTTCTTGAACGCGATTGAGCCACGGTTCATCTTTGCCTTCTCAGGATCATCAGGATCCCCGACTTCAGCCGGTGTATCCAATATCCTGATCATGTCAGACGCGTCGCCGATCGAACGGTTATAGTTCCTAAGCGCTTGGTTGCTGAATTGGAACAGCTGCGTAACGATACTGGCCGTGTAATTGAAGATCAGAAAAACCGTGGCGATATTGGCATTGAAATTGACTACGCTTACGATGGCCAGCACCAAAGAGCCGGCGGTTATAAGGTTCGTCATACCGGTGAAATACAGCATCTGCTTCTGGTGCGAGCGCATCAGGCGCTGCAGCTTGGAACGTGTGTTTTCGGTGACTCCAGCGAAGCGCTTATTTTCTTGTCGGCCCGAAGCGAAGCTTTTGATGGCCATGGCGTTTGTAATCGCATCCGCCAAATAGCCGGTCTGCTTGCTTTCGGCCGAAGCATGCTTTGCGCCGGCGCGTCGGACCGGGGCTGAAACAACGTAAGAAATTACCACGTAAACGACGGCGAATAAGATCAGGCATGCGGCAAACATCGGCGCGCTGCCCGCCAAAATGACGGCTGCGGCTATGACGGCGGTAATGAGCGGCAGAACAGCAAAAATAGTCGTGTCTACGATTCGCACATAGCTGGTCAGCAGCTTGTTATTTTGAGAAACCAGCGAACCGCCAAAATGATTGGCGTGGAAGTCAGCGCTTTGATTCATCAGGTGACCAAAGACTTTTTGAGCCAGATCGCGCTGCACCTTACCCTCAAGCCGCCAAACGGTCATGTCGACTATCCGCCAAAGCACGAAGCTGGCCAGCAGGCCAAGCCCTACATAAAGCAGAATTTCATCCTGGAAACTCTGCCAAGGCTCATTCGGCACATAGTCCTGCCGGCTCAGGCGGTCGAGCACGCGCGCCAAAACCAGTGGCGGCAACACGTTGTTGACCAGTGAAGCCAGCGGCACGCCAATAGAAATAATCAGCAGCGACCATTTGTAGCTGCGGAGGGCTTGCCAATAAAAGGCAAAGACACGCTTGGCTTTGATTCTTGACACTTTTAACCTTTCCTAATTAAGCACGCGAAAAATAAACGTTTTCGTAAATTTTTGTTTTAGAAAGTTTTTGGCCGCCTCGTTAGTGATAAATAGGTTAGTTAAGTATACACTTAAGCCTAAGCGTGTGACAAGAGTTAGATTATATTTTATACTAGTTTGTTGATGGAAAAGATAATCCTATTCTATAAATTCGTGCCGGTTAGCGATACGGAAACGGTAATGCTTTGGCAGCGCGCGTTATGTGAGAAACTCGGTCTTAAAGGCCGAATCCTCATCAGTAAGCATGGGATCAACGGTACGCTTGGCGGCGACTTAAAGAATCTCAAATATTACACCCGGGAGATGAAATCACACAGTAGCTTCGGCGACATAACTTACAAATGGAGCGAAGGTGGTCTGGAGCATTTTCCAAAGCTAAGAGTCAAAGTTAAGGACGAGATAGTCGCATTCGACGCGGCCGACGAACTGGAAGTTGATGCAAAAGGCGTGGTCGGCGGTGGCAAGCATCTCAAACCCAAAGCACTTCATAAACTGGTAGAACAACGCGGTGAAGAGGTGGTTTTTTATGACGGCCGCAACATGTATGAAGCTAGAATCGGCCGCTTCAAAAATGCCGTTATACCAAACGCGAAAACAAGCCGGGATTTCAAAAATGACATCGAAAACGGCGAAATCAGCAAGCACAAGGACAAGCCGATAGTGACATACTGCACCGGCGGCATCCGCTGCGAAATTTTAAGTTCCATGATGCTGAAGCGCGGCTACAAAGAGGTCTATCAATTAGACGGCGGTATAGCCAAGTATGGTGAGACTTTCGGCGACGACGGGCTTTGGGAAGGCAAGCTGTTCGTATTTGATGATCGGATGCAAATGGGCTTCAGCGACAAGTCCAAAGACATCGCTGTTTGCGAAAAATGCGGCGTTGCTACCAGCCACCAAGTAAACTCCAGCAATATCCGCCGGCGGCTGCACGTCGTGTGCGAAATATGTGCCAGCCAGCTTACGGCCGCCGCCGAATAACAGATTTTTAATCAACTGCCTCAACTCTCAATATTTTAAGAACTAAGGTAGTGGCCGATTCGGGTGCATGTCTTTTAACGATCCTGGCAAGGATCAGACATAACACACCGAATCGGCGAAGGCTTTACTCCTACACGCTTACGCGTAAGAGACTTTTCTTATAGCTTCACAACTTGCCAAAGAGGTGAAGTGTTCCGCTTCCAATCACCCTGAGCACAGCGAGCTAGGCTCTAGCACAGGCTCTGGTCAATTAAGACCGGAGGGTAATCGGTCGGCGAGGCGAACCACGGCGTCTGCCGTTCCGCTCCGAGAGGGTTGAGCTCGTAGTGGATGTGACTGCTATGTGTCTCGATATCGGCCTGAGACTCTTTCGGTCTCTCCGGATTGAAGACGCAACGCAATCCTTTTGAAGGAGACCATACCAGCTTCCAGAATTTAATGTACTGAATGCCGAGAGGTGCAGCGTTAGCGATCAGCCAGCCGAACAGATTGTTGCCACGAGCAAGTTCCTCAGCATTGAAAGCCGAAAATCCCTGGTCGATAGCCCGTCCGTCGCCGTGAATGCTCAGCTTGCTGCTGTCCGTTGAACGGCCTCTGCACGAGTAACCGCCCGAGAAGGTCGGCTGCCAGCGCATAGCGACGTGAGCACTGAGCTCTCGTGTGCCGACTCGCTGGCCGCCCGAGCAGCGGGTTACGGATTGCTCCTCCTCGATTCCCTCGACCTTGTATCCATTCAGCTGAGCCTGGCCTGTTACCGGGCCGAAGTCAGTGCTAGCAGCGAATG